>NZ_CP023747.1:0-361875 GCF_008704995.1 Streptomyces nodosus | reverse complement strand
TCCAACTTGAACGCGACGGCATGGATGTCATCTGGCTGAGCTTGGATCCTTCCCGCACCACCATCACCGACATTGAAGTTCTGGACGGACGCGATCTCCGCCCAAGTGCCAGCGGTCTGGTTAACCACGTACCTTCCACTGTCCGCCCGACGTCCGAGCGACGCGGAGCTGATCACATGATGGCCTCGAACGATGCCGCGAACGTGATCATTCTGGCTTCAGGGCACACGCCTCGGCCCTCTCGGTGAGATCCCGCCGACAGACGCCACTCATCGCACGCGCATGACCGCGCACTTCGTCTTCGACGAGAACGAGGGCGGCCTTGACCATCCGGACGAGCTTGAGCAGCTTGCTCGGCTTGCTCCTGTCCACCTCCATGGCCGGTGGCAGTCCCGACCCGCGCCTCACCGACACGGTCGCGCCCGGCTTCGTCGAGCCTGTCAAGCGAACGGTGTGACCAGGGTGATGCCCTCCCCGTGCAGCCGCAGCCCCTCGCTGCGGCCCGGTCCACGAGGTCAGTCGGGTGCAGGACCAGGCCGCCGGCAGCGGCGGCACCACGTCACGTCCGCACTGTCAGGCGGTGAGGTCGTCCGCGGAGCGGATGGCCGGGTCGAGCAGGTCGGGCGGGAATGAGCGAGGGGGACAGGTGTCCCGTTTCGGGTGGCGAGCCGGTGCGGGCCTCTCCGGGGAGAAGCGTGAGCAGGGACTGGTCCACCACCAGGTCGTGTGGGGCCAGGCCCAGTGACGTGGCCAGCCGGTCGGGGAAGACGGCCAGATCGCGCAGCAGGGTGCGCGCGGTGACGGTCAGGTGCAGGGCGCCGTCCACCATGGAGGTACTGACTGCGCGGCAGTCCAGGGCGATGCAGCCACTCGGACCCCGGGCCGCCAGTCCTCGGCGGTGTCGTTCGTGAGCCACGGCTCAACCTGTCACCCCGCAGGTCGGCGGCCCCATCTCTGCACGATCTGATGAGACGGGACAGCGTCTGTGTCTCGTTCTTGTTGAACGCCTGCGTCTGGAAGGTCGAGCGGCCGTCCCGGGAACAGATGGTCCGGCCGGCGCGGTTGCATCGACTGAGGGACCGGCGCCGCACGGGCGGGGAACACGGAGACCACAAGGCGTCCGTCCCACCAGGGTCCGGGCCCCAAGATCGCGGTACGCCCGCCGCGCACGGGGACCAGGACGTATCTCTGCAGGAGGACTGTTTCATGACTGACCGGCCCTTGACGCTCATGGCAGTACATGCCCACCCCGACGACGAGGCCACGGGCACCGGAGGGGTCCTCGCGCGGTACGCGGCGGAGGGCATCCGCACGGTTCTCGTGACGTGTACGGACGGCGGTTGCGGTGACGGACCGGGTGGTGTCAAGCCGGGCGATCCCGGGCACGATCCGGCGGCGGTCGCCTTGATGCGCCGTCAAGAACTTGACGCGAGCTGTGACGTCCTGAAGATCAGCGATCTTGAGATGCTGGACTACGCGGACTCCGGGATGATGGGCTGGCCGAGCAATGACGCCCCCGGATCCTTCTGGCAGACCCCCGTGCAGGAAGGCGCGGCCCGACTCGCGGATATCATGCGGCACTACCGACCCGATGTGGTCGTCACCTACGACGAGAACGGCTTCTACGGCCACCCGGACCACATCCAGGCCCACCGCATCACGATGGCGGCGCTGGAGATGACCGGGCTGACACCGAAGGTGTACTGGACCACGATGCCCCGCTCGATGATGCAGCGGTTCGGCGAAATCATGCGCGAGTTTCATGAGGACATGCCGGAGCCGGATCCTGCCGAGGCCGCCGCGATGGCCGAGATCGGCCTCCCGGACGACGAGATCACCACATGGGTGGACACCATCGCGTTCAGCGGTCAGAAGTTCGACGCGTTGGCCGCGCACGCCAGTCAGGGTGAGAACATCTTCTTCCTCAAGATGGGCAAGGAGAGGTTCGGCGAGCTGATGGGCATGGAGACCTTCGTACGTGTCCAGGACGCCACCGGTGCGACCATGCCCGAGAACGATCTCTTCGCCGGACTGCGCTGATCCGCCCGTCCGACCGGCCGCGAAAACGGGGACTGTACATCGTTCGGTGTAACTCCCGATCATGGAAGATGCATCGATGACCAGTGGGAACGTGGCCGAGCACGAGGCTGTCGAGTCGGCGGCGGCTGTGTCGGCGAAGGCCGTGGACGACCGGCTGATCGACGAGTTGGTGAGCCGGGCCCAGGCCGAGGGCCTGTAGCTCACCTGCGAGGGCGGGCTGCTCCAGCAGCTGACCGAACGGCTGCTGGAGTCCGCCCTGGAAGGCGAGATCACCGACCACCCCGCCACGGCTATGGCAAGCACGATCCGGCGGGCAAGAACGGCGGCAACTCCCGCAACGGCAAGCGCTCCAAGACCGCGCTGACCGACGTGGGACCGGCGGAGATCGCCATGCCCGCGACCGGGACGGCTGCTTCGAACCGAAGATCGTCAAGAAGCGGCAGAAGCGCCTGACCGGCGTCGACGAGATGGTCATCTCGCTGGCTGCCAAGGGTCTGACCACCGGTGAGGTCCAGGCCGTCGGCTCCGACGGCGAGGTCACCCCCGTGGCCGAGGCGGGTTCGACGACATCGGGACGGTCGACGAACTGGCCGCCAAGGCCGACGAGGCGAAGTAGCGCCACAACAACGGCGTGGAGCAGGGGACCCCCTGCTCCACGCCGTTCGCCTTCAGAGTGTCATCCTCAATGCCTTGAGTACGCCCGCGCTCAAGGCGACACCCTCGTGAGTGATGTCGACGTGGCGGCCGCGGGCGATACCGGTTCCCCGGCCGGGGATCCGCTGGCACTGGCCGGTCTGTTCGCCGGTGGCGGTGAGCCGTGGCTGCCGCTGCTCGGATCGGTGATCGAGGCGCAGCCGGGAGTCGCCGACTTCATCGGCCCGAAGCGCAGCCCGGAGGTCGTTCCGGTGCGCGAGCTGACGTTCCAGGCGTTGAAGCCTCATCCGCCGGAGAAGTGGAAGGTGGTCGTCCTCGGACAGAAGTCGGGTTCGAGACGCTTCGACAGGCGCACGGATCACGGCTGGCGACGCTTGCTGGCAGGCGGCTGACGAGGTTCGCCGTGGTCCGTTTCATCGAGGACGGGGACTGGTTCGCCGACTGCCCGGTGGTGCTGGACTTCGACGGCGTCCAGGTGGAGGTCTGCCACCGGAAGCTCGACGAGCTCTCGATCGGCTGGGACACGATCGACGCCGCGGCGGACATCGCCGGGTGGGAGTGGTTCGAGCTGACCCCTCAGTGGTCTCAGCGCGATGAGCGCCTCGAACCGTTTGTCGGCCAGGAGCTGCGGGAGGTCGCGCTCCTTGAGTGGCGGCCGGCAGGCCATGACCTGGCTGCTGGAACGGTGGCGGTGGAGTTTGCCTTCGCTGGGGGCTGTCTGCGGATCGTCAACGGACTCGACGAGAACCGCATCGAGGTAGGCGCGGCCCAGCCGGACTACGTTCGGCATCGGCTGGGCTGATGAGGCCTGCTGACCTGTTGGTTTCCGGTTGATCTCAATGACCGGCAGCAAGGTGGCCCGAGCGGGGATGCCGATCTGCCGGGGAGTCGGCCCGGCCGGAGCAGGGCCGTCGGTGAGTCGCTCCAGTAGCTGGTCAAGGGCGCCTTGGCCGTCGTCCACCGCGGCGTGCTCGTCGTCCGTCAGAGGGATGGCGGCGAGCATCTTCTACAGGTTCTCCTCGGCCTCCAGGGGTTGGCCCTTGCTGGATGTTTTCGGGGTGTAGAAGTCGCAGCGTGCGCAGGCCATGTGGTGCTGGCATTGCTCGACGAGGGTGTAGGCGCACCAGCCGTGGCCGAGGTCGTAGTGCTTGCCAGGGCTCGCCGTTCGCGGCGGCCCCGGAGGCGACGGCGTCGCGGTCGACGAGGACTTCGACGGTGCGGACGTTGCGGGCGAAGTAGCCGGCGTCCGAGCCACTCCTGGAGCTCGAACAGGGGCATGGGCTCCTTTCTCCGCGCACATGCGTGTGCCTTTTGTAACCCGTTCTATTCTGACGCAGGATGGTGTTGCGAACAAATAGTAAGTAGGGAGAAGAGATGCGTATCGAGATGTGGTCGGACATCATCTGCCCGATCTGCGGGGTGACCCAACTTCAGCTCCGCAACGCGGTGCAGCGGTTCGCTCATGGGGACGAGGTGGAGATCGTCCACCGCTCCTTCCAGGTCCACCCCGGCCTCCCTGAGAAGGGCATCACCCAGACCCGGCTCAGCCTCAACGCAGGCATGAGCATCGAGCAGATGGAGCAGGTGCTACGCCCGGTCGAGCGCCGCGCCGACGCTGAGGGCTTCGGCGGCTACCACGCCATCGACCGCACGCTCGGGCCGACCGCTCTGACCCATGAGCTCCTTGCCTACGCGAGTGACCAGGGCAAGCACGAAGAGGCCTGGACCGGCATGTTCCACGCGCACTTTCACGAGAGCCGTCAGCTGTGGACGATGGACCAGCTCGTGGAGTTCGCCGGCGAGATCGGGCTCGATCAGGAGGAGGCCCGGGCGGTGCTCACCTCCCGCCGGTACAAGAGTCGGGTGGACGCCGAGCAGGCCCGCGCGCAGCGGATGGGCGCACACGGCACCCCCTTCATCGTGATCGACGAGAAGTACGGCGTCGGCGGCGGCGTCGACACGCCCACACTGGTCGGCGCCATCGAGCGTGCGTGGAGCGAGAGCTACCCCGCTCGTGTGCTGACCTCGCTCGGCGAGGGCGACCGGTGCGGCCCTGACGGAGTCTGCGCGATCTGAGCGACTGCGCTGCCGGCCTCGGAACGCCCCGTGGGCGGGCAGTCGTCCGCCCACGGGGCGTCGCCGCATCGGCAATGCGCCGCAGGTCAGCGAGGGAGAGGTCCGAGGAGTCGGTGGGGCTCGGTGCCGCGGGTGGGGGTGTAGGCGGGTTCGAGGTCGACGGGTCGGGGCTGACGGTCGACGTCGCGGGCAGCGGGAACGACCTGGCAACGCTCGCAGTATCCGGTGTCGTCGAGGCTCGTGCCGCACTGGTGGTGTGTGAAGTCCTGCCGGAACTTCGGCTCGAGGTAATTCTTGTTGCCGAATTGCGCGAGCCCGGAAACGACGGGCCAGAGGGTCTCTCCCCTGGGGGTGAGCTCGTACTCGTCGTGGGCTCCGGCGCCGGGGACGCGGGCCACGATGCCTTCCTCGACGAGGCCGTTCAACCGCTGAGTGAGCACGGCGGGTGAGATGCCGAGGCGTTTGCGGATGTCGCTGTAGCGGCGAAGTCCGAAGAACAGGTAGCTGATGATCAGCAGCGTCCATCGTTCGCCCACGACGTCGAGCGTGCGGGCGATCGCGCAGTCGTCCATCCGATAGCCAGTACCGAGTGCCATGGCCTCATCGTAGCAGTTGGTTTGATGACAGAACCGTCCAGTGCTATCGTCACCGATGTGATTAATGGTTCTATGACCGAAGCAACTGTGTCGAGGGGGCGGCGTTGGCCGTCCGTTCCGTCCGGCGTCGGGTTCGCCGGAGTGTCGGCGGCGATGGTCGCCATCCTGGTCGCGGCGGGCGCCCCCACGCCGCTGCTGCCGATCTACGAACACGAATGGGGTTTCCCGGCGTGGATGCTCACCCTCGCGTTCGGCGTGTACGCGATCGCGCTGCTGGTGTCGATCCTCGTGATCGGGTCGCTGTCAGATCACATCGGGCGCCGACCGCTGATGATCTTCGCCCTGGGGCTGGAACTGGTGAGCATGCTGGTGTTCCTGTTCGCCCCGTCGGTCGGCTGGCTGATCGTGGCCCGGATCGTTCAGGGCATCGCGACGGGAGCCGCGTCCAGCTCGCTCAGCGCCGCCGTCGTCGAGCTGGCGCCCGCGAACCGGAAGAAGCTCGGGGCGCTCATGAGCGGCCTCGCACCCCTGGCCGGTCTCGCGATCGGCGCACTCTTCGCGGGACTCCTGGCCCAGTACGCCACTGATCCTTATGCGGTCGTCTGGCTGGTCCTGGTCCTCGTGACGGTGGCCGGCACCGTGTTCGTCCTCTTCGTCCCGGAGACCGTGACCCGCAAGCCCGGCGCGGTGGCCTCACTGACCCCGCGGGTGTCGCTGCCGGCGCAGGTCCGCGGCCTGTTCGCCGCGTCGCTTGCGGGATCATCAGCGCGTTCATGATGATGTCGCTGTTCCTGGGCCTGGTCCCCATCGTGCTGGTCGGCGCGTTCGCCGTGACGGCCCCGATCGTCGGGGCGTCGGCTGCGTTCGTGGCCTTCGGTGTCGGAACCGTCGTCTCGGTCCTCACCGGCAACGCCCGCCCGCACAGCCTGCGCTCCCTCGGCTCGGCAGCACTGGTCGTCGGCTCGGTCATGTTCATCGGCGCCGTCGGTGCCGATGCGCTCCCGCTGCTCTGGATCGCGGCCGTGTTCGGCGGCGCAGGGCTCGGTGCGGTGTTCTCCGGCATCACGCGCGGTCTCGTTCCGGAGGTCGCCCCGCATGAGCGGGCGGCGCTGTTCGCGACGATCTATCTCGTCGCCTACCTCTCCATGGGCCTGTCCGCGATCGTCGCCGGCCCGTTCGTCGATGTCGTCGGCATCGGCACGGTGGCTGTCTCGTTCGGGATCGTCACCGCCGTCGTCGCCCTGGTCTCGGTGTTCACCACCACTACCCACACCACCCGCCGCAAGAAGGCGATCGCTCCGCGGCAGGCCGCCCGGACGCAGCCTGCCCGGTGATCTGACTGCACGAGCATCAGCCCCGATCCGTGCAGGATCGGTCGATTCAAGAATCCAAGGAGAAGAACAATGACTCTGCTCAAGGACTCCACCGTCCTCGTCACCGGTGCGAACGGCGGGATTGGCGCCGCCCTCGTGCAGGCCGCTCTCGATCGCGGTGCTCGCCGCGTGTACGCGGCCGCCCGCACCGAAAAGCAGTGGGACGACGAGCGTGTGGTCCCGCTCCACCTCGACCTCACCGATGCCGTGTCGATCGAGCAGGCTGCGGCTACGGCTTCGGACACCACGGTCCTGATCAACAATGCCGCGATCTTCCCGCACGGCGATCTGCTGACCGCCCCGTGGGAGCAAGTCACCGAGGTGATCGAGATCAACCTCACCGCCCCCATCCGTCTCACCCGAGCCCTCGCTCCAGCTCTGCGCTCAGCGAAGGGCGCCCTGGTGAACGTGAACTCCGTGCTCAGCTGGTTCGCCGTCGGCAAGGCACACAGCGTCTCCAAGGCCGGGCTCTGGATGGCCACCAACGCCTTCCGCCTCGAACTCGCGCCCGACGGTGTGCAGGTGCTCGGCGTGTACCCCGGACCGACCGACACGCCCATGCAGGCCGGCAAGGACCCCGCAGGGATGAACAAGCCTGCGGATGTCGCCACCGCGATCTACGACGCGCTCGAAGCCGGTGAACACGAGCTCCTCGTCGACGACATGACTCGAAAGGTCCACTCCGCGCTCTCCGCGCCCGTCACCGCCCTCTACCCGGCACTCGCCCAGTAGCCCCAGACCGGCCTGGTGCGGTCGAGGCCCCTGACGCGACCGCACCAGGCCTTCGCTCCACACTCTCCCCGCCGCGCACGACCATGTCCGAGCAGCGGAGCGGTGCCAGGGCCCGCGAGCCCGGCATGCTCCAAACGGGTCAGTACACCTAGGCCGCGGGGGACAGGTCCGCGGCGTGGCGGCGGGCCAGGTCGTGGGCCCGGGCCAGCGAGGTCTCGTAGAGCGGGACCAGGTGCCGCAGCGGCTGCATGATCGGCGCATACGTGAGCTCGGGAGTGATGGTGCGGACGTCGAGGCCCAGCGTGTCGCCGAGGATGGTCTCCAGAGCGGGAACGACGAAGTCCTTGCCGTATTGCGGGCTGCCGGGACCGTAGCCGCCGCCGCGGGCGGAGACGAGGACGGCGGGGCGCCCGGAGGCGGGGGCGGTGCCGCCCGTTCCGAAGGTCCTCCCGACGATCATGATGTGGTCGAGCCATGCCTTGAACACCGAGGGCATCGAGTAGTTGTACATCGGGACCGCGAACAGGTAGGCGCTCGCGCCCAGGAACTCCTCGACGAGTTCATCCTGCAGTGCCGCTGCTTCCTGCTGCTCGGGGGTCTGCTCGTGGGCAGGGGTCGTACGGACGGTGATGCCGGCGGCGTCCAGGTGACCGAGCGGGTTGAGGGCGAGGTCGCGGGTGACGACGTCTCCGCTCCAGTCCTTGGCGAAGGTGTCGGCGACCTGCCGGGAGTGCGAGGCGTCGCCGGAGGCGGAGGAGTCGATACGGAGAAGGTAGGACATGGTCGCGCTCTCTGTGTCGGGGGATCTCGGGATCTCCGAAATCTCAGGGTCCGGGAGAAGCCGGGGGCAGCGGTGCCTCCCGAACCTCACTTCTTGTTCGTAACCCGACTGTGCATTAGTTTTGCAGGCGCTGCAAAAGGCACACTCATGTGCGCGATCGGCGAGAAGAGGCGGCAGTCATGAGCTCGAGCAAGATCGGCGCGGCGCGTGTCGACGTACTGCGAGATGTGCGGCGAAAGCCGGGCCCGTGCGCCCAGTGGGACAGCCAGGAGACGGACTTCATCCGCGAGATTCTCGACCTGGTCGGTGACAAGTGGAGCGTGCTGATCATCGGCACGCTTGCCGACGGCCCTGTGCGCTATTCCGAGCTCGCGGACGCGATTCCCGGCATCTCCCAGCGCATGCTCACCCTCACCCTGAAGCACCTCCAGCGCAGCGGGCTCGTGAACCGCACCGCGTACCCGGAGGTCCCGCCCCGTGTCGAGTACTCCCTGACCGGCCTGGGCACCTCGCTGCTGTCCACGGTTCTGGATCTGGCCGCCTGGTCCGCCGGCCATCACCGTGAAATCCGCGGCCATCAGCGCGCGTTCGACGCCGAGGTGACACCGACGAAGCGGTGATGGGCGGCTGGGACACGGCACGGACGGTCGCCACGTCGGTGGCGGTCAGGCGCGGGCCGGGCGGCTGGAGAGATCGTGCCGCCCGGCCAGCCGCCTCTCAGCTCGCCGAAGGCGTGGGTGCCGGCGGGGTCCCGAGCCGGGTGATCTCCGGCGTTCGGAGGATGCGGGGGTTCGGCACCGTCGAGCCGTGCCGCAGCAAGCATCGCGCGCCCGAGATGCCCGGTACTGGTCATATGTCTGGGTGCGACCGGACCACGCCCACCTGGCGCGGGTGACCGCGTGGGCATCCCGACTACCCGGCTCCTGAAGCGGATTCGACGCACGCGAGCAAGAGCTCAGCACCACCGCGGAACAACTCCGCAGATCGACGAGCTCATCGCGCGCCTGGGCGAACTCGACGACGAGATCGAGAATCTGGCAGTGACCCGCAAGGTACTCCTCGCTCCACCGCCGACCACCCCGGAACCGACCGGCCCGCCGCCCGCCCCGTCGGCCTCCCCGGCCTGTCAGCAGATCCTCGACGCATTCGCCGACGCCGCCGGGCTGATGCGCGCCGACGACCTGTGCGAGCGCCTCGACCTCGCCTTGACGCCGAAGAACATCGAGAGCACCCGGCACAAGCTCAAACGCCTGGTCAACCTCGGTATGCTCGCCGAGCCCGAACCCGGCTTGTTCACCCAGCGCCGTCCGTAGCGGCCCTCCGCTGCGTCGCCCGCCCGTCACAAGCGGTCCGTCACCGGACTGGGGCGTGATCGCTGACGGCCCGCCGGAGCTCTGCTCATGACGCTCGGCGCGGCCCTGCCCTCCACTGCGCACAGTTCCGCCACGCTGTTCAGCGGGCAGGCCGTCCCAGGACTTGGCGCCGTCGCTCCCCGGCCGCAGCTCGTGGACCATGTCGTTGAACGCGCTCAGCCTGCCACCCCGGTCAAGCCGCACATGACACGTGTCCACAGGCTGGCCTGATGTGGGAATCTGGCCGCGTGAGCATATTGGAGACCCGCGAGATGGAGTGCTTCGTCGCTGTGGCGGAGTCCCTCCATTTCGGGGCAGCGGCCGAACGACTCGGCACCACGCAGCCTGCTGTGTCCCGGACCGTGGCTCGACTGGAGCGCCGCCTGGGAGTACGCCTGCTGGATCGGACCACCCGGCAGGTGGCCTTGACGCCTGTCGGTGAAACTTTCCTTGCCGACTGCCGCGCGATCCTGGTGAGTGTTGAGCGGGCGGCGCGGCAGGCGCGGAGGTCCGGACAGTCCGGGCGGCTCGTGGTGGCCGTGCGGCCGGGCACCGCACAAGGGGCCTTTGCTGACGTTCTTGCTTCCTACCGTGCCCGTCCCGGCAGCATCCCGGTGGATGTCGTCTTCACACATATGCAGGAGGCCGCACTGCGCGACGGTACCGCCGATGTCGCACTGCTGTGCCAGACGGACCCGTTGCCCGAGGACCTGGGAAGGATGGAAGTCGGATGGGAAGAACCGGTGGCGCTGCTACCGGTAGGCCATCCCCTGGCCGCGCGCAGCGCGCTGAAGCTGGCCGACCTGCTCGCCCTCGGGAACTTCACCGAGCGGCTGCCGCTTGAGAGCTTGGAATCCGTCATCGACCGGGTGGCGCTCGCGGACCTCGTGGTGATCACCGGGCACACCGCCCGGCGCCGGCTCGGTCCGACGGTGACCGCCGTCCCGGTGCTGGACTCGCCGAGTGCTCACCTGCACCTCACCTGGCTGCCGACGGTGCAGAACCCGGAGCGTGACGTGCTGCTGCGCAGGGCGGGGCACGTCCTCGATGCCGTGAGGAGCCGGCAGCCGGTCCATTGATGCGGCTGAGGCATCAGCGCATGCCCAGGCAGTCATTGCTCCCGGGCCGGCGGCCCGCTGAGATTGACGAAGGGGCCGAACGGCCTCGGATGCCGGAAGCGAAGGGCGCATCACGATGTCAATGACCGCAGACACATCGGTGGCAGAACTTGGTGGCAAGCACGCCATCGTCACGGGCGCCAGCCGGGGTATCGGCGCCGCCATCAGTCGAGCCTTGGCCGGTGCCGGGGCCCGTGTCCTGCTGGTCGGGCGGTCGGAGGAGACGCTTGCGAGGGTGGCTGCCGAGTTGCCGAACGACCCGGTCGTCATGGCTGTCGATCTCACTCGCCCCGATGCTCACCAGACTGTCATGAACCGTGCCGAGGAGGTGTTCGGGACGGTTGACGTACTGGTGAACAACGCCGGCGGCGGCGGTGCTCACGGCCCGCTGCACACCGTGCCGCTGGCCGACGCGGACACCAGTTGGGACCTCTATCTACGGGCACCGCTCTTTCTCAGCGCACTCGCCGCCATGAACATGGCCGGACACGGCGGAGGAAGCATCGTCAACATCTCATCTGGGCTTGGGCAGCAGGGAATGGCGGGCACAAGTGTGTACAGCGCCCTGCGTGCGGGGATCGAGGGCGCCACCCGGGCACTGGCCGCGGAATGGGGAGCACAACAGGTGCGAGTCAATGCTGTGTGTCCGGGTGTGACCCGCACGACCCTCGGCTCCTGGGTCACCGCAGACGCTGCGACCTTCAACCGCTATCTCGGCAAGGTGCCGCTCGGACGCATCGGTGAACCTGAAGACATCGCCGCTGCGGTGCTCTTCTTGAGCACGGCCCGCAGTTCCTACATCACTGGCCAGACTCTGAACGTGGACGGCGGCTGGGCCACCTCAGTCCCCAATCCGGCAGCCCATTAAAGATCATTGCCACCCCGCGTGGCTTCCGATGCCCTGACTGACGCGTTCGTGAGGCAGGGCGTAAGGGACGCGTCGACCGGGCGCTGGGCCACGTGCCCGGTCATCCGGTGGATCGCTGCCTCGTGCCGTGGCTCCAGGAACAGGAAGTACGTGGTCAGAGCCTGTGTGTCGGCAAGCCGGGTTCCGCTTGGCGAGCTTCACAGGACTTTTTCGAAGTATGCGTCGGTGTCGGTCGGCTCCGTGTCCCACAGCGGCCCGCCGGACCAGGCCCGCATGTGGTCGAGGTGCCCGGCGTCCAGCATCGGACAGCCCCTATCCGCCTGCCCTGAGCCGGCTCACGGTGGAGCATCGCGGCATCGACCGCCTGGCCGATGTGACCGACCACGATCTCGACCTGTATCTGGATCACGTCCGCTCCATCCAGGCCAGCACGAGCGCGCGCCGTCAGCTGTTGGGCGCCGTACGTGTCATCTGGGCCCACGCACCCCGCCTTCCTGTGGAACACCGCATGCCCGTCGCCGAACGCGGATGGTCGAAGACATCGGCCCGGATGTCCGCGACGCCTGGCGGGAGTTCCGGCAGCTCTATACGGGAACCCACCCCAGCCAGGCCCGGTTCGCCGGACTGCCGCGAGGTGAACGGTTGGTCAGGCGATGCGGTCTGCCTGCTGTTCTGCGGGTGTGAGATGGGCCAGGCACAGCGAGGGCTCGACGAACGGCTCCAGCCGGTCCACGCTCAGGGGAGCGCGCACTTCCTTCAGGGCGCCTCGCATGAGTCCCAGGTGCAGGGAGCACACCACGTCGCGGTGTTCCTCGGCGACTTCCCTGAACGGGCAGTGGCGCAGTGGGATGGCTGTGTCCGGTCGGTCGTGGACGGAGCCGGGGGCGAAGCCGACGTCCGTGAGTACTCGGGTCAGTCGCCGGATGGCCTCGTCGGTGTCGATGCGCTGGGCCGGAGAGGGGGTGTCGGCAAGGTAGCGGCCCCATGCCTCGCCGGCGGTGGCCGCGGCCTGTGCCGGCTGAGGCAGTGCCTCGGTGATGAGGCCGGTGAGCATCTGGGCGAGCAGCTGGTAGCTGCGCCGGCCTGCCGGCGCCGGGGAAGCGGCGGCGCGGTAGACGGCGCGGGGCCTGCCCGGCCGGCCGCCTCCTTCGGTGCTGCGCTCGGCGAGCCCCTCCTTGACCAGCGTGTCGAGGTGGAAGCGGGCCGTGTTGGAGTGCAGGCCCGTCTGTTCGGCGATCTCCCGTACGCCCACGGCTTCGGGCGTGGCGCGCAGGACGTCGAGTACATGGGCCCGGCTCTCGCCCACGGCGGGAGGGCCGGCCGGATCATGCAACGTCTGCTCACTCATTTCGCCAATTTTACCCAGTGTGCGTCGTAGAAACGAGTGAAAAGTGTCGCCTGCGTCCGTTGGCTGGCTTCGTCATTCGTCGTCGGGGTCGTCGAGTCGGGCCAGCCAGGTGGCGAGGCGGTCGGTGGGGATCTCGAATTCCGGGTTGAGGTCGACGAAGTACTGCGGCTGGTCGGCGAGCCAAGCCAAGCTCACGGTTTCCTTGCCTCGACGGTCCAGGAGTTCATCGATCGCCTGGTCGGTGACGTGCATCGCTCACTCTCTCGTGCGCCGTGCTGGTGGCATGGGCCGTGGGGCCGTTGCCGGGGTCGGATCGGAGCGGCGGCGGATCTGCATGCCGGGGCGGCGGCGGTGCACCGTCACGTAGGCCAAGCCGCCAGGCCCTGCGATGATGCTGCGCGTCGAACCGTGCGGCAGCCACAGGAGTACTCCTGCCGTCAGCGGCAGCGCCCCTTCGGGGGTGTCCATCACGCCGTCGCCGGTGACGACGAGTATCAGGACGTCCAGGTCGGGCTCGGCGTGGGTGGCGATGTGGTCCCCTGCGAGCAGCCGGATCAGGTTGGCATCGAGTTGGCGTCCGGACTCGGCCAGTTTCCACAGCACGCTGGAGGATTCTGGGGATTTGCCGGTGAGGGCCTGGACATCGCACAGCATGCGTGCCACGGCAGGCTCCTCCGGCTGCCCGCTGCTCCGCCTCTCAGGCATCGTCGTCCACCCGTGTGATGCGGATCTGCCACTGCTCGGGCCCGGACTCGAGGTACTCCCAGGTGAAGCGGCCGGGGTGGGTGGCCTCGAACTCGCGGCGCAGCGGCTTGGGGTCGTGGTTGTTGACCAGGACGAAGGACTCCCCGCCCGCGAGGCGGGCGAATCGGGTGAAGATGCGCGGGTGACGCTGGCCATGCGGGATCTCGCGGACGTCGACGATCTCCGGATCTTCCAGCCGGCCACCCGCCAGGACGGTGCTGAAGTCGCCGACGAGGGCGGACACGTCGGCTCCCGGCAGCGCCGCCAAGGCGGGCAGCAGCACAGTCCGCTCCACGCCGAGATGGACGGTGAGCATGCCCGCGAGGGTACGTGCTGCTCCCGCACGTTCAGTGCTGTCGGTTACGGCGGTCAGCGAGTCCGTGTGCCGGCCGATGATCTCGGCGGTAACACGCAGGGCGCGGACCAGCAGCCTGGTTTCGGCCGCCCCGGACGCGGCGGCGTACAGCGTCTGCTCGGTGGCTGTCAGCAGGCGGTGCAGCTGATCGGTGAACGCGGTGGTGAGTTCCTGGTGGGGCTCGGTCAGCGCGACCAGCTGTTCCAGCAGTTGCCGGTGGGTCTCCTCGACGACGGCCCGCGCCCGGACGTCCGGGTCGGTGTCGGTTGCCTGGATGAATACCTCTGCAGCGGGTGACATGCGTGATCCTCATTCCTCTCGCGGGGCCGCGTGCGCCTGCATCGAGATTATTACATGTGGTTTCGTAAAAATTAGGCCGAGGTGAACGGCGCTCGCGTGGTGTCGTGATCGCCCAGCAGCATTCGACATGCCGGACCGACCAGGACTCCGGCGCGTTCGGTGGGCGGTGTGGCGGCGAAGGTTTCGGCGTACCGGGCCGGTGCAGAAGCGGTCAGCGTCGCCAGGGCGGTCTCCCGGGCGTCCGTGCTCAGTTCCAGTTCGGTCAGCAGGGCGACCTTCGGTTGCAGGTCGGCGAGCAGCCGCTGGTGAGCCGCGCGGACCACGACCCGCGCCTGGACGGCAGGGTCGCTCTCGCCGGCCTGGATGAAGACCTCAGACGTCGGCGTCACGGCTGTGGTCCCTCTCCTGCAGCGCCCCGAACGGGCACCATCAATTAGTACATGTAGTATTCGTAGAAACCTGGTGCTGGAAACCTCTGAGACGAGAGGGGAGGCGCGCCGATGACCTACGTGATCGCGCAGCCGTGTGTGGATGTGAAGGACAGGGCGTGCGTCGAGGAATGCCCGGTGGACTGCATCTACGAGGGGCAGCGGTCGCTGTACATCCATCCGGACGAATGCGTGGACTGCGGTGCGTGCGAGCCGGTCTGCCCGGTCGAGGCGATCTTCTACGAGGAGGACGTACCGGCCCAGTGGTCGCAGTACACCCGGGTGAACGCCGAGTTCTTCGACGCGCTCGGATCGCCCGGCGGCGCCGCCAAGCTGGGATTGATCGAGCGTGACCACCCGCTCATCGTCGCTCTTCCGCCACAGGGTCGGTGACGGCCCCGGAAGCCGCCACGGCCGTGCACCGGGCCCGGTACCCGTCCGGCTCGCCGGAGCGTGTCGAAACCGATCGGCCCGGGCCTGCCCCACGCCTCATGACCGCATAGCGAGGAAGGAACATCATGCACATCGCCGAGATCGCCACCTCCCCCCGCCGCCGCGCGCCCGTGCCCGGCGGCCCGACCGCGGCCCTGCTCACCACCGCGGAAACCTCCGACCAGGTCGCCGTCCTCCACGTGGAACTGCCCGCGGGCGCCGCCATGCCCGAACACGACCACGGCGCCTCGCAGATCGTCCTCATTCCGCTGTCCGGATCCGTCGAGCTGCACCACAACGGTCAGGCTCGGACGCTGACGGCCGGTACGGCCGCTGCCCACATCGCCCGCGGCGAGCGTGTCAGCCTGACCAACCCCGGTGACCAGTCAGCCTCGCTCATGGTCGTGGCATCGCCCCCGGAGTTCGCGGACCGCCTCGCGTCCTGGCCGCCGGCGTGATCCACCCCACCCGACAGCCGTCCCTTGGCGCGGCAGAGAGGCAACGCATCGATGAACACCACGTCGGCCGCGATCGCGGGCGCGGTCGTCTTCCTCTGGCTCGGAATGGTGCTGGCGATCTCCTTCCTGGAAGCGCCGCTGAAGTTCCGCGCGCCCGGGGTGACCATCCCCATCGGACTGGGCATCGGCCGGATGGTCTTCCGTGCGCTGAATCTCGTCGAGGCCGTCCTGGCCGCCGCCGTCGTCGCGTCGGTGGCCGTCGGCGGCTCCCCTTCGGCGGCCGTCGTGGTGCTCACCGTCGCCGTGGCGGTGCTGCTCGCCGTACAACTGGGCGTGGTTCGCCCTCGGTTGAACCGCCGGTCGGACCGGGTTCTTGCCGGAGAGGAGCTGCCCCGCTCGCGTGGGCACGTCTACTACGTGGCCTTGGAGATCGCCAAGGTCATCGCCCTGACGGCGCTGGGGATCAGCCTGCTGGCGCGGTAGCCCGCCTGCCGGGCCGGGTCTCTACGAGCAGTACAGGGAGGCCGGCCTTCGCGGAATGGGCCTGGAAGCCACGACTCACTCTCTTTTGGGTGCCGCATGGCGTGGCATGCCGTTGTCGGGGCATCCGTGCCCCGTGGACGTCACTGACAGCGTGGTCGGGGTCACTGCCTGGGACAATGAGCTGGCGCTGCCGCTCGGTGCACGTGTCGCCGGATTCAACGCGTCTGTGCTCTGGAAGGTCACGCAGGGGCCGCCCGCTTCACGGTCCTGATCGGTGATCTTGGATCGCCGATCTGAGTTGTATCCGAGACCTTCGCTCACCTGCGGCCAGCAGTTCCGGCCTCGACGCCAGGTTCCCGAAGCCGGCCCCGTCGGGATATGCCGAGGTCAGGCGGACTTGGCGACGGTCAGTAGTGCCGCGGCGTCTTCGAGGGCCTGAAGGCTGTGGCGGGCGGGCGGTACCAGGAGCAGGTCACCTGCCATGCCCTCCCACACATCGTCGCCGCTGTGCAGCCGTACCCGGCCATGCAGTACGAGGACGGTGGCCTCACCGGGGTTTTCGTGTTCGGCCAGGGTGGTGCCGGCGGTCAGGGCGATGAGTGTCTGGCGCAGGGTGTGCTCGTGGCCGCCGTAGAGGGTCTCGGCGCTGCGGCCGGTGGACGAAGCCGCGGCCCGTTCCAGGTGCTCGCGGGCCTTCGCGTCGAGGGAGAGCTTCTGCATGGCGCGGTTACCGTTTCTCTGTCGGAGAGCTTGACTAGCTCGGGTCAGTAGCGGACGCCGATGCGGCGCCAGCGGCGCCCGCTGGTGCCCGGTTCGGTGGGATGGGCGGCGGTGCGGGAGCGGTAGAGAATGAACGGCCGCCACAAGTACCACAGCGGGACGCTCCAGGCGTGGACCAGCCGAGTGAAGGGCCACACCGCGAGAATGGCCCACGCGGCGGTGGCATGGACCTGGTAGATCAGCGGAGCGTGGGAGATCGCGGCCACGTCCGGGTTGCCGGCGAACAGGCCGCGGAACCACAACGCCACGCTCTGACGGTAGTCGTAGCCGGCACCGAGGAGGTTGATGCCCATGGTGGGGATGATGCCGAGCACGATGACGACGGCGAGCAGGAGGAGGGCCACCCAGTCGACGGGGCTGGTGGTGGCACGGACCTTGGGCACGGTGGTCCGGCGGAAGGCGAGGATCACCACGCCGAAGATGACGGCGAGTGCGGCGATGGTGCCGCCGATGGAGGAGAACCAGCGGTAGGCGCCCTCGGGGATGCCGAGCCACCGGGTGAACGATTCGGGGATGAGGATGCCCATGATGTGGCCGGCGATGGCCGCGAAGGTGCCGTAGTGGAAGAGCGGCCCGCCCCATTTCAGCAGGCGGCGCTCCTGGAGTTGGGTGGAGCGGCTGGTCCAGCCGAACCGGTCGTAGCGCCAGCGCCAGACGTGGCCGACGACGAAGGTGACAAGGGCGAGGTAGGGCAGGATGACCCACCACCACAGGTCCCAGGAACTCACCGGCCCTCCTTTGCGCTCAGGAACGCTCGGTGCGTCGGGTAGGCGGATGGTGTCGGGCGTCCGGGCGGGGCGATCGGGTCCAGTCCGGTCTGCTCCGGTGGGCCGAAGGGCTCCAGGCCGACGTGTTCGCCCGGTGGTCCTTCGGCGGCCAGCCGTCGCCACGTGTCGCGCTCGTGGCGGGCTGGTTGGGGCAGCCGGCCGCAGAGGGTGTCGAGGACGGCGGCGTAGGGGGTGGAGTGCTTGTGAAGCGCCTGCCGGAGGAGTTCGAGTCCGGCCCGGCATTGCAGCAGGATGCGGTGGCCGGGTTCGGGGGCGAGGGCGGCGAACTCCAGGATCAGCGGCAGGAAGTCCGGCAGCTCCGCCTCGGGCGGTTCGTGTCCGGCCTGGCGGTAGGTGTGTTTGAGGGCGAGCAGGGCCATGCCGCGGGCGCGGGTGTCGCCGTGCCGGTAGTAGGTCAGGTGCAGGCTGCGGCGGCGGGTGTGGTCGAAGGTGTCGACGTACTGCTGGGCGGTCTCGGTGGGGGGCAGGCGCAGCAGGTGGTCGCAGGCGGCGGCGAGCCGGGTGCGGTCGGCCGGGTCGGCGATTGCGGGGAGTGCGGTGGTGATGTCCTCGAGGCAGGCGAGCATCGTGTCGTCCGGGTAGCGCAGGAGGACCGAGGCGATGCGGTGCACCAGCGGCGTGTCGGCTGACGGGTGGCGGGCGCGGCGGCGGGGGATCACTGGCTGCTCCCGTCGCCGAAGATGCCGGGGGCGGGGCCGGTGCCGTTCCAGCCGAGGAGGTTGAAGCGGACCTTTCCGTCGCTGTCGCGGAACTGGCTGCCGCCGCCTGACGGGTTCAGGCCGGGCAGGGGTGGCGGGGCGGGGGTGAGCTGGTCTTCGTCGTGGGCGGCGAGGTCAGACACGCCGCCGGGGTGGTCGAGGGAGCAGTGCTGGGCCATGAGGGCGCCGGAGCCCTCGGCGTGCACCCGGGGGATGACGTAGCGGTCGTCGTACTTGGCGATGGCCAGCAGCCGGTACAGGTCCTCGATGTCCTGGGCGTTTGCGCCGACCTGGCCGAGGAGGTCCTGGTCGGGCGGGTCGCCGAGCTGCTGGGCACGCATGTGGGCGCGCATCGCGGTCAGTTTGCGCAGGACGCCCTCCACCACGGTGGTGTCACCGGCGGTGAAGAGGTTGGCCAGGTACTCCATGGGGATGCGCAGGGCGTCGATGGCGGCGAACACACGGTCGGGGTCGTCGTCGTGGTAGCCGGTGGCGTGCATGGCGTCCGTGACCGGGGACAGGGGCGGGACGTACCAGACCATGGGCATGGTCCGGTACTCCGGGTGCAGCGGCAGCGCCACCCGGTGCTTCTTGATCAGCGCGTACACCGGGGAACGTCGGGCGGCCTCGATCCAGTCGTGGGCGATGCCGTCACGCTCGGCCGCAGCGACCACGTCCGGGTCGTGCGGGTCGAGGAAGACCGACAGTTGCGCCTCGTACAGGTCCTTGTCGTCCTTGACGGAGGCGGCCTGGAGGACGGCGTCGGCGTCGTACAGCATCACGCCGAGGTGGCGCAGCCGGCCCACGCAGGTCTCGGAGCAGATGGTGGGCTGACCGGCTTCGATGCGCGGGTAGCAGAAGGTGCACTTCTCGGCCTTGCCGGTGCGGTGGTTGAAGTACACCTTCTTATACGGGCATCCGGAGACGCAGAACCGCCAGCCGCGGCAGCGGTCCTGGTCGACCAGGACGATGCCGTCCTCCTCGCGCTTGTACATTGCCCCCGAGGGGCAGGAGGCGACGCAGGAGGGGTTGAGGCAGTGCTCGCAGATCCGCGGGAGGTAGAACATGAACGCGTGCTCGAACTCCATGCGCACCCGTTCTGCCATGCCTTTCAGGTTCGCGTCGGCGCCTGCGTACTCGGCGGCTCCGGCGAGGTCGTCGTCCCAGTTCGGGCCGTGCGCGGGGCGCATATCGCGGCCGGTGAGCTGGGATTTGGGGCGGGTGCTGGTGAACCTGTCGGACAGCGGGGCGGTGGTCAGGCTCTGGTAGTCGTAGGTCCACGGTTCGTAGAAGTCGTCGAGCGAGGGGAGTTCGGGGTTGTAGAAGATGGTGGCCAGTTTGCGCAGCCGGCCGCCGGCCTTGAGTTTCAGCTTGCCGCGGCGGTTCAGGGTCCAGCCGCCCTTCCACTTCTCCTGGTCCTCATACCGGCGCGGGTAGCCGGCGCCCGGTTTGGTCTCGACGTTGTTGAACCAGACGTACTCCGATCCGGGCCGGTTGGTCCAGGTCTGCTTGCAGGTGACCGAGCAGGTGTGGCAGCCGATGCACTTGTCGAGGTTCATCACCATCGCCACCTGCGCCATGACCCTCATCAGAAGTCCACCTCCTGGCTGCGCCGCCGGATGACGGTGATCTCGTCCCTTTGGTTGCCGGTGGGGCCGATGTAGTTGAAGCCGTAGGAGAACTGCGCGTAGCCACCGATCAGATGGGTGGGTTTGATCAGCAGGCGGGTGAGGGAGTTGTCGCCGCCGCCGTGCAGGCCGGAGCTCTCCGTCTTCGGCACGTTCAGGTGCCGGTCCATGGTGTGGTACATGTACACCGTGCCCTCGGGCATGCGGTGGGTGACCACCGCGCGGCAGGCCACGACCCCGTTGCGGTTGTACGCCTCGATCCAGTCGTTGTCGGCTACGCCGATCTTCTCCGCGTCCAGTGGGCTCATCCAGATCACCGGCCCGCCGCGGAAGAGGGTGAGCATGTGCAGGTTCTCCTGGTACTCGGAGTGGATCGACCACTTCGAGTGCGGAGTCAGGTAGCGCACCACGAGTTCCGGGTGACCGTCCGGTGAGCGGGTCGGGTCGCCGAAATGGGCCAGCATGGTCAACGGTGGCCGGTAGACGGGCAGTTGTTCGCCGAACTCGGCCATCCAATCGTGGTCGAGAAAGAAGTGCTGCCGGCCGGTCAGGGTGTGCCAGGGCTTGAGGCGCTCGACGTTGACGGTGAACGGCGAGTAGCGGCGGCCGCCGGACTCGGTGCCGGACCACTCCGCCGAGGTGATCACCGCACGCGGCTGGGTACAGGTGTCCTCGAAGGTGATCCGGTCGCCGGAGCGTTCCTCGGCCAGGTCGGTCAGGTCCACGCCGGTGCGCTCCTCCAGCGCGCGCAACGACTGAACGGCCAAGCGGCCGTTCGTGGTTCCGGACAGAGCCAGGATCGCCTCGCAGAACTGGTCGTCGCGAGCGATTGAGGGACGCCCCTCGGCGACGCCGCCCCGCACGGTGCCGTTGCGTGAGCGCAGGTAGTCGATCTCGTGCTCGGGCTTCCAGGTCAGGCCCTTGGTGGTGGTGCCCAGACTGTCCAGCAGCGGCCCGACGGCGGCCATCTTCTCGGCCACCGCCGTGTAGTCGCGCTTCACCACGATCAGCTTCGGCATCGTCCTGCCCGGTACCGGCTCGCACTCGCCGGCCTTCCAGTCGCGCACCCGCCCGTGCGGCTGCGCCAACTCGTCCGCCGTGTCGTGGGCCAGCGGCGCGGCGATCACGTCCCGCCGCACACCCAGATGGACGGCGGCGAGCTTGGAGAACTCCGCGGCGATGGTGTGGAAGATGTCGAAGTCGGTGCGGGTCTGCCACGGGGGTGCGATCGCCGGGCTGAAGGCGTGCACGAAGGGGTGCATGTCGGTGGAGGACAGGTCGTACTTCTCGTACCAGGTCGCGGCGGGCAGCACCACGTCGGAGAACAGGCAGGTGCTGGTCATGCGGAAGTCGACGGCCACCGACAGGTCGAGCTTGCCGACCGGGGCCTGCTCCCGCCAGGTGACGTCCCTGGGCCGCACCTCCGGCGGGGTCTCGGCCGCGGTGACGGCGTCGTCGGTGCCGAGCAGATGCCGCAGCATGTACTCGTGGCCCTTCATCGACGATGCGAACAGGTTCGCCCGCCAGATGAGCAGCACCCGGGGGAAGTTGGCCGGATCGCCCGGGTCCTCGGCGGCGAACCGCAGCCTGCCGGCCTTCAGCTCCTCGACGATGTACTCCGGTACGTTTTTGCCGGCCCGTTCGGCCTCGTCGCAGATGTCGAGGGGGTTGCGGTCGAAGGCGGGGTGGGAGGGCATCCAGCCCAGCCGGGCGGCCAGCGCGTTGCAGTCTGGCAGGGTACGTCCCGTCAGTTGGCCCTGCCCGAGGGGGCTGGCCAGCGTGTCGGCGGGGAACGCCTCGTAGCGCCACTGGTCGGTGGCCAGCCAGAACAGCGGTGTGCCCACCATGTGCCGAGTGGGGCGCTGCCAGTCCAGGCCGAATGCGAGGTGGAACCAGCCCGTGAACGGGCGTACTTTCTCCTGGCCGACGTAGTGCGCCCAGCCGCCGCCGTTGACGCCCTGGCTGCCGGTGAGCATCACCAGCGACAGGAACGCGCGGTAGATCTGGTCGGAGTGGAACCAGTGGTTGGTGCCCGCTCCCATCGCGATCATCGAACGGCCGCCGGTGCGTTCGGCGTTACGGGCGAACTCCCGCGCCACCCGGGCAGCCGCCTTCGCCGGGACCGAGGTGATCGTCTCCTGCCAGGCCGGGGTGCAGGGGCTGTCCGCGTCGTCGTAACCGGCCGGCCAATGGCCGGGCAGGCCCTCGCGGGCCACGCCGTACTGGGCCATCACCAGGTCGAAGACCGTGGTCACCAGGTGCCCGCCGACCCGCATCGCCGGCACACCGCGCCGCAGCACGGCGCCGGACTCGCCGGGCCCCGCGTCGAAGCGCGGCAGGTCGACGGCCACCGCCTCGCCCTCCGACCGCCCGTTCAAGGACAGCAGCGGGTCGGCGCCGTCCAGTCGCAGGTTCCAGTGACCCTGGTTCGACTCGGACCAGCGAAAGCCCAACGACCCGTTCGGCACCACTGGCTCCCCGGTGCGCCCGTCCAGCAGCACCGTTTTGAACTCGGCGGCCTCCTCCCCGTCGTCCCGGCCGGGCAGGTCGGCGGCGGTGAGGAACTTGTCCGGCACGTACCCGCCGCCGTCGCGCTCGCGCAGCCGCACCAGGAACGGCAGGTCCGTGTACGTCTTCGCGTACTCGGTGAAGTACGGCACTCGGCGGTCGCGGTAGAACTCGGTCAGGATGACGTGCCCCATGGCCATCGCCAACGCGCCGTCCGTGCCCGGAGCGGCCGCGAGCCAGTCGTCGGCGAACTTGGTGTGGTCACCGTAGTCCGGGGAGACCACCACGACCTTCTGCCCCCTGTAGCGGGCCTCGGTCATGAAGTGCGCGTCCGGGGTGCGGGTGATCGGCAGATTGGTGCCCCACACGATCAGGTAGCCGGCGTTCCACCAGTCGCCGGACTCCGGCACGTCCGTCTGGTCACCGAACACCTGCGGCGAGGCCATCGGCAGGTCGGCGTACCAGTCGTAGAACGAGGAGATCGTGCCGCCGATCATCGACAGGTAGCGGGTGCCCGCCGCGTAGGACGCCATGGACATCGCCGGAATCGGGGAGAACCCCACGATGCGGTCCGGGCCGTACTGCTTCACGGTGTGAACCTGTGCCGCAGCCACCAGTTCCGTCACCTCGCGCCAGTCGCAGCGCACGAAGCCGCCCTTGCCGCGGGCCCGCTTGTAGGCGGCGCGCCGCTCCGGGCCCGCGGTCAGCCACTCCCACGCCTCGACCGGATCCGCGTGCCGTGCCTTCGCCTGCCGCCACAGCTCAAGCAGCGGGCCACGCACGTACGGGTATCGGATCCGGGTGGGCGAGTAGGTGTACCAGGAGAACGACGCCCCACGCGGGCAGCCCCGCGGCTCGTACTCCGGGGAGTCGGGTCCCACGGAGGGGTAGTCGGTCGCCTGCATCTCCCAGGTGATCAACCCGTCCTTGACGAACACCCGCCACGAGCACGACCCCGTGCAGTTCACCCCGTGCGTGGAGCGCACCTCCCGGTCATGGCGCCACCGCTCCCGGTAGAACTCCTCCGCCGCCCGGCCGCCCTCGCGATACAGCATCCGCCGGTCGGGTGACTGGGTGCCGGGGAAGAAGTACTGCGCCGTACGCATCAGCCGCTCGGCCGCCGCATCGGCCCGGTCGGTGCTCACACCACGCCTCCTCGGACGCTGCAGTTGCCTACCCGTACCCTTGCCTCGCGTGACCGGCCGCAGGGGTGGTCACCACCATGCTCTTCGGATGGCCGAACCGAACAGGTCCGACACACCGTCAGTCGATATACATGGCAGAGCGGACGATTGAAGGGGTGAAGCACGGCGGCCCGTGTGCAGGCCAGGCGTCGGGACGGTGCGCAGGGGACGGGCCAGTGAGTCGTACCGTCGCTGCCGTGACCACCGGGTCACCCCCTCTCCGTCCGCCCACACACCCACGGGCTCTCCGCCCCGCTGCGGACGGCGCGGTACGGGGTCGGCGTCGGGATCCGGACACGGTCGGTCTTGGGGCCTACTCCCCGAACGGCAACCGGCCAATCGCACAAGCAGCCTTACGTACATCCCGTCACTTTGCTCCCGGCCGCCGGGAGTGCCGGAGGGCGCCGGCCGGTACGGCGAGCATCCCGGCGAAGACCGCTGCCCATACCGCCAGGGCCGCCCACGCCTCGCCCGCGCCGGTCGAGGCCATCCAGCCCCAGCCTGCGGTCTGGCCCAGTTCCCGGGTCGCCACCCCGTGCTGCCGGGTGTGCCGCCATCGAGTATGTGAACGCAGCCGTGAGCGATGAAGGTGAGCAGGCCCCCCGAGCACCCGCCGCTCCGGCGCATCCGGTGGTGGCGGGTTACGACGGATCCACGGTGAGCAGCCGCGCGCCGGCGTGGGCGACCGGACTGGCCCGCCGGACCGGACGGCCGCTGCTCGTCGCCTACATCACCCCGGTACCCATGTCGTACGACCCCGGGGACGGTCGTCGTTCCTGTGGCCGAGCAGGCCGCCCGCCTGGCCACAGCCCCGCTGGAGGAACTGTGCGACACCTTGATCAGCCGGAGCCGCCAGGTGTTCGACGACGACGTCGCCCTGCTCGCCCTGCGCACCCCATCAGCGGCCTGGCACGGTGAGACATGAATCCTGCCTTCTGGCGTGCCGGGCATCGCGGGCGGTCGTCCTGACGGGGTGGCGGTCAGGATGGCAGCAGGGTGCGCAGGGCGTAGGGCAGGATGCCGCCGTGGCAGTAGTAGTCGGCCTCGGTGGGGATGTCGATGCGTACCCGCGCGGTGAACCGGATGGTGCCGGCGGGGCCGTCGGCGATGACGGTGACCTCGCGCGGCAGTCCCTCGGCCTCGGTGCCTGTCAGGCCGCGGACGGTGTAGATCTCCTTGCCGGTCAGACCGAGGGATTCGCGGGTCTGGCCCGGCTGGAATTGCAGGGGCAGGACACCCAGGCCGATGAGGTTGGAGCGGCGGATGCGCTCGTAGGACTCGGCGAGTACAGCCTTCACGCCCAGCAGGGCGGTGCCCTTGGCGGCCCAGTCGCGCGAGGAGCCCGAGCCGTACTCCTTCCCGGCGATCACCAACAGCGGGACGCGCTCGTCGGCGTAGCGCATGGCGGCGTCGAAGATCGTGGTCTGCTCCCCGTCGGGCAGGTGGCGGGTGACGCCGCCCTCGGTGCCGGGGCGACCAGGTTGCGCAGCCGGATGTTGGCGAACGTGCCGCGGAAAACCGAGCTGATTTAAGCCCCGGCGGTCCTGGAAGACGCTCTCCCAGGCCGAGCTGGCCACCGCCGAGTGGGTCGACTGGTACAACCACCGGCGGCTCCACGGTGAGATAGGGCACGTCCCACCCGTCGAATACGAAACCAGCTACTACACCGAACTCACGAAACCCCAGGTCACAACCACAATCTGAGATCTTTACCGAACCCGGGGCAGTTCACCGGTGCTGGTCAGCCCCGGCTGGTACGTCAGTTGCAGAACGCCGTGACGGACCGCAGCGCGACGTCGATCGAGGCGTGGAGGTCGTCGCGTTCGGCACCGGCCGCGGCGTGGACCGCGAAGCCCTCGGTGAGGACCATCACGAACCTCGCCAGCGCTCGGGCGTCCGCCTCTGCTCGAAGATCACCGTCCTGAATGGCTCGAGCCAGCCGCTGTGCGAGCGAGCACTCCGTAGCGGCCCGGCCGGCAGCGAGGGTTTCGGGGACACCGGCGTTCTGCGGTGAGCAGGCCAGGCCGCCCTGAACGGAGAGGCAGCCGCGGGGGTGGTCGCCGGCCGTGAGGGCGTCGGCGCTGCTACGCAGGAAACTTTCGATGACTGCGTACGCGGTCGGTTGCTCGAAGGTGTCGGCGACATAGGCCACCTTGGTCTTGCGGTAGCGGTCGAAGGCACGCTGGAAGAGCTGTTCCTTGCTGCCGAAAGCGGCGTAGAGGCTGGGCCGGTTGATGCCCATGGCGCTGGTGAGGTCGCTCATCGACGTCCCCTCGTAGCCCTGCTTCCAGAAGACCTCGACAGCGCGGTCGAGGACCGTTTCCTCGTCGAAGCCGCGTGGTCGGCCCGTGCTCGGCGTGTCTGTCGTCATTCCACCATTCTACCGATCGGTACAGTTTCCGGAACACCCAGCCAACCGATCGGTACAAAACCTGTTACGGTGGCCCAACCGAACGGTACAAAAGGAGGGTGGAGGCCGTGGCCACGATCGGAATCATCGGGGCGGGAGAGGTCGGCAGCCAGATTGCTCGGGCGGCCCTGGCGAACGGATACGAGGTGGTCCTGGCGAACTCCCGGGCACCGGAGACCCTGGCTCCCCTCATCGCGCGGCTCGGACCGGGAGCGTCCGCCGCATGGGCAGCGGACGCGGCTGCTGCCGGCGACTTCGCCGTCGTGGCGATGCCTCTCACCGCCGCAGACCAGCTACCGGTCGAGGAACTGGCCGACAAGGTCGTTCTGGATACGAACAACTACATGGCGTGGCGCGACGGCCGTATCCCGGTGATCGACTCAGGCGAGAAGACCGAGCACGAGCTCCGCCAGGAACAGCTGCCGAGGTCCAGGGTCGCTAAAGCCTTCACCCACATCCAGGCGCCGGTCCTGCTCACCACCGGGCGGCCGACCGGTGATCCCGGCCGTCTGGCGCTCTCGGTCTCCAGCGACTTTCCCGACGCCGTCGCGCTGGTGACCCGGCTCTACGACCAGTTCGGCTTCGACACCGTGGACAACAGTCCGCTGAGCGAGTCCTGGCGCACCGCACCGGGCCAACCCGCCTGGAACCACCACGACCGCCAAACGCGTGCCGAACTGGCCCGCAACCTGCGCGACGCCCGTTTCATTTCCCACGCGCGCCCGTGATCACGGGTGTCCCGACTCAACTCCACAACACGAAGAGGAAGACCCATGACCGCACGACCGCTTGAGGGCAAGACCGCGCTGGTGACCGGAGGATCCCGGGGAGTCGGCGCCGGCATCGTCGCCCGCCTGGCAGCCGACGGCGCGGCAGTGGCGTTCACCTACGCCCGGTCCGCCGAGCGCGCCGACGCCGTGGCGGCCGCGGCCGTCGCATCGGGAGGCGCCGTGTTCCCGATCCACGCCGACAGCATGCACGAGGAGGACGTCGAAACCGCCGTCGCGCGGACCGTCGAGCGGTTCGGCGGCCTGGACATTCTCGTGAACAACGTCGCAGTGGCGTCCTTCGCACCGATCACCGACCTGAAGATGGACGAGATCGATGCCATGCTCACGATCAACGTGCGGTCCACTGTCGTCGCGATCCGACAGTCGCTGGCTCACATGGACACAGGCGGGCGGATCATCAACATCGGCAGCATCAACGCCGACCGTACGCCGTTCCCCGACCAGTCGATCTACGCACTGACAAAGGGCGCGCTGGCGAGCCTCACCCGGGGCCTCGCGCGTGAACTGGCACCGCGCCACATCACCATCAACAACATCCAGCCCGGACCGATCGACACCGACGCCAACCCCGCCGACGGACCCGCCGCCCAGGCCATGCTCGGTGTCATGGCGGCCGACCGCTACGGCACCGCTGCCGAGATCGGTGCTTTCGTCTCGTATCTTGCTGGACCTGACGCCGACTACATCACCGGCTCCAGCCTGAACATCGACGGCGGCTTCACCGCCTGACGGCCGAGCGAAGCCTTTCCAGGGCCTGAGCCAGCGGAGGACCCCGGCGTGATCGCCGGAGTTCTCCGCTGCGCATGGAGGGCCACCGCCGGTCCGGGATCGGAGCCGAACTCATCGCCGAGGCCGCCCGGCAAGCCCGCGAAGCCGGATGCGATGGCTTCACGTCGACTTCGAGGACGCTCTACGGTCGTTCTACTTCGACGCCTGCGGGTTCAAACCGACATTGGCAGGTCTCATCCCGCTCTGAGCCGGCCTCGACGCATGATGCCCTGGCCGTGCGCAGCCGTGAAGCCCCTGGTAGGACAGGTCTCACCACAAGATCATGTCCGTAGCTACCAGAGGCTTCACGTTGGTCACCTATGTAGCCACGCTAGTAGGGCTTGGTCAGCTTCACTCGTGAGTGGCGTGTCCGGTGGCGTCGGGGTGTCGTTGTGGGGGTGTGACACCTGGGGAGATGACCGAGGTCCGGGAGGACCTGGAGGCGTTCACGGCGGAGTTGTTCGACGGGTTCTTCCGCGCGGACCAGCGGCGCTGGGGGCAGGCGTATGTACGAGGGCTGCTGCTGGACGGGCGGCGCAAGTCGGTGGAACCGATGGCTGCCCGTCTCGGCGAGGACGGCAACCGCCAGGCGCTGGCGCACTTCATCACCTCCAGTCCGTGGAATGCGGCCCATGTGCGGGCCCGGCTGGCCTGGAGGATGTATGAAGCGATCGGTCCGGAGGCACTGATCGTCGACGACACCGGCTTCCTCAAGGACGGTAACGCCTCTGCATGCGTATCCCGGCAGTACACCGGCACCGCGGGCAAGGTCACCAACTGCCAGGTAGGCGTGTCGCTGCACCTGGCCAACGACCGTGCCTCGGCCGCGATCGACTGGCGGCTGTTCCTGCCCGCTTCCTGGGATCCCGCCTCGCCGGAGACGGATGCGGCCAAGGTCGCCCGCCGTCAGCGTTGCGGCGTCCCCGCCGACGCCGGCCATGTGGAGAAGTGGCAGTTGGCCCTGGACATGATCGACGAGGCCCGCAGTTGGGGCGTGGACGTTCCGCTGGTCGTCGCGGACGCCGGATACGGCGACGCCACCGCCTTCCGCCTGGCCCTGGAAGAACGGAAACTGGCTTACGCCGTCGGCGTCTCCTCCCGGCTCACTGCTCACCCTGAACATGCGCAGCCGGTTACCCCGCCTTATCAGGGCATTGGCCGACCGCCGGTGGCGACGTATCCGGACAAGCCGATGACGGTGAAGGAACTGGTCATCGAGGCCGGCCGGCAGGCGGCCCGGCCGGTGTCCTGGCGCGAGGGTTCCCGGCCGGGAAAGGGGCGCAGTGGCTTCAAACGCATGTACTCGCGCTTCGTCGTCCTGCGCATCCGGCCCGCCGGACGCGAGATCCGCCAGGCCACCAAGGGCGCGGGGCTGCCCGAGCGATGGCTGCTGGCCGAATGGCCCGCCACCGAGCCGGAACCGGTGCAGTTCTGGCTGTCCAGTCTGCCCTCCGGCATGCCCCTGGCCTCGCTGGTCCGACTGGCCAAGCTCCGCTGGCGCATCGAGCACGACTACCGCGAGATGAAACAAGCCCTCGGACTGGCCCATTTCGAAGGCCGCACCTGGAACGGCTGGCACCACCACGTCACCCTCGTCTCGGCTGCCCACGCCTTCTGCACCCTGCAACGGCTGGCACACGACCCAAAAGACGCGGCGCAGGACTGAGCCTTTACCAAGTAGTCCGCGAGATGCAGACACTCCTCGCCCTCTGGATCGGCACCTGCCCCACCTGTCACCGCGACATACCCACCCCGATACCAACCTGACCAAGCCCTACTAGTGCTGTGGCCGGGAAGGTTCACCGGCTCGCGACGCCCGGCGCGGCTCCCCCACGCTCGGCTGCGCTCGCGCGGGAGGTGCCCCCACCGCCGCGTTGTCGCACCACCCGAGTACATCCAGTACGCGGGTAATGCTCCGCCTTGCGATGCTCCCCCACTGCCTGAAGGGCGTGGGAGGTGCCCCCCAGCACCGGACGCCGCGAGCTTTCCGGCAAACCTTCCCGGTCACAGCACTAGACGAGGACGACGACGAGGGCAGCGGCGAATGCCGCGGCGTTAGGGCGTGTATCGGGTCGTGCTCGATGAGCATCGCACTTCCGGGGCGGGTGCCTGCTTGAGCTACGGGGCCCCGCAATCTGCGGCTGCGGCGTATGGGCGCGAGTGACCGGAGGCGATGCCGCAGGCCGACGGCGGGGACCGAGGACCTCGGCTGTCTGCCTGCCGGGATGGTGGGTCAGACGATGGCGAGCCGGTCCACCAGCAGCTCCACCCTCCGCTCGGCATCCCCCGGCAGCAGTCGTCCCGCCCGGGTCAGGGTCGCCAGCCCGTGCAGGGCCGCCCAGAACACCTCGGTGAACAGCCCCGGGTGGACGCCGTCTCCGGCGACTTCACCCAGGCTCTCCAACAGTGCGGCGAAGGCGTCCTTCAGCGGCTCGGGGGTGTCCTCCTGTGCGTACGCGAGGCCGCCGTCGAGCTGGAAGAGGGCGTCGTAGACGGCCGGGTTGCGTGCGGCGAAGTCGAGGTAGGCGCGGGCGAGGGCGTACACCCGGGTGCGTGGGCCTTCCGCGGCAGCGGTTGCGGCCCGTACCTCCGCGGCCATCTCGGTGGCGCCCTGGAGGGCGACGGCGCCGACGATCTCGCGTTTGCCGCGGAAGTGGCTGTAGAGGACGGGCTGGCTGTACTCGATGCGCTCGGCCAGCCGGCGGGTGGTGACCGCGTCCCAGCCCTGCTGCTCGGCGAGTTCGCGGGCCGTCGCCACGATGAGGCGTTCGCGGCCCGCCCTCTCACGCTCCTTGCGTTCCTGTACCGACATGATCCGACTCTAGCACTGCTAGACAGGCGAGCGGCAGCAGTACTAGCGTTGCCTCGTCACCTAGCGGCGCTAGATCTCGGAGGGGTCGTCATGCTCAACGCACTCGAGGTGTTCACCACCGTGGTCGTCGGCTTGATGGTGGGGGTGGAGTTCTCCGTCGCCTTCGTCATCAACCGGATCCTCGACGCACTCCCCGAGGACAGTGGCCAACTCGGCCGCGCCCACGGGGGCCGGATGCTCGGCGCCGTGATGCCGGTCTGGTACATCGGCTCGCTCGTCCTCGTCGCGATCTGGGCCGTCGCCGGATGGCACCACCACGGCGTCGGCCTCGTCGTCACCGCCGGCGCGCTGCTGATCCTCAGCGTGATCATGTCGATCCTGCTGCTCGTCCCGATCAACAACCGGGGCAAGACGTGGACCCCGGACAACCGGCCCGCCGACTGGAAGGAGCAGATGAACCGCTGGGACCGCTTCCACTACGTCCGCGTCGCCGTCATCGTCGCCGCCTTCGCCCTGCTGGTCGCCGCCCTCGTCTGAGCCCACGGGCTCACCCGGCCGGTCGTCAGCCGCAACCGCTCGGCCGTGTGCCCGACGTGCGGCACCGCTACCTCCGAGAAGGCCGTACCGGCCTGGGTGTGCGGCACCCACCCGTGGCCGGTCTGATCCGCCTTGTGTCTGGATGGCACCGTTGCCCTGCCCGGTGTCGTCGCACCCGGATGCCACGGGCCTGTGTCCGTGGCTGTAGAGGATTTGCTCCAGGAGAAGGAAGTCATGCGTTCTGTTCAACCCAGCGCACCCGCAGTGTCCGCTCGGGCACCGCGTCCGCGTGTTGCCGTCACCCCGGAGCGGCGCTCTCCTCCGAGCGCCTTCGGGGAGTTCCTGCGTGCCGGCCGTTCCCGGCTGGAGCCCGCTGACGTCGCATTGCCCGCCGGTGTCGGCAGCCGCCGTGTGAAGGGTCTGCGCCGCGAGGAGGTCGCCGTCCTGGCGGGTGTCAGTGCCGACTACTACATTCGTCTCGAGCAGGGGCGCGAGACCAACCCCTCGCCGCAGGTCGTCGCGGCACTCGCTCACGCTCTGCGGCTTGCTCCCGACGCCCGCGACCACCTGTTCCGGCTGGCGGGCACCACCCCGCGTCTGAGGGCCGACGCCCTGCGAGACCAGGTGCACCCCGACCTGCTGCGCCTCCTTGACGCCTTTCCCTCGGCGGCTGCCTATGTTCTGGGGCCGGCCTTGGACGTTCTGGCCGGCAACGCTCTGGCCCGGGCCCTGCTGTCCCCCTTCGGCGGCGAGAGCAGTATGCCGCGGATCCTGTTCACCCACCCGCGCGCCGACGAGGTCTTCCCGGAGCGTCCTCTCGTTGCCGGAGCCGCCGTCCACGCCTTGCGTCTGAATGCCGCCCGGTTCACCGACGCCCCCGAGATCGACGACCTGATCACCGAACTGCACGACGGGTCGGCCGAGTTCCGCTCTCTGTGGGCCGACCAGAACGTCAAGGCACTGACCCGGGCCCGCAAGGTCTTCGTGCACCCTCAGGCGGGCCGTATCGAACTCACCTATCAGAGTTTCGACGTGCGTGACGCCCGCGGTCAGGAACTCCTGGTCGGCTCCGCCCTACCCTCCAGCCCAAGTGAAGAGGCCCTCACGTGCCTGGCCTCCATGGCCGCACCCGACAGGCCGCACTGACGGGCGTCCCCTGTGGGGTCGATGCGGGGACGACATGGCTGAGCGGGGCATGCCGGAGGCTGCCCCGCCGCACCGGCTCACCATCGCAGTCGTCAACGCCGTGATCGTCGCACGCTCAGAGTCTGCGGCTCGGTGAACTCCAGTAGGCCGGCCAGGCCGCTCTCGACCCCGATTCCTGACTGTTTCCTGCCGCCGAACGGGACCAGCGGATCCAGGTGCATCACCTCGTTCACCCACACCGTGCCCGCCTCCAGCTGCGCGGCCACCTCCTGCCCGGCCTCCGGATCACCGGCCCACACCGACGCGCCCAGCGCATACTCGCCGGCGTTCGCCCGCTGCACCGCGTCGTCCATGTCCCGGTACTTCAGCAGCGGCAGCACCGGCCCGAACTGCTCCTCGCGCACGATCCGCGAAGACTCGGGCGGGTCGTCCACCAGCGTCGGCGCCACGAACCAGCCCCCGCCCCCGTCCTCGGGCAGCCCGCCCGTCAGGAACCGGTAGCCGCGGTCCCGGCAGTCGCGCAGCAGCGAGACCACCGTCTCGTACTGCCGCCGGTTGGACACCGGCCCGAGGTCGACCTCGCTCTCGGACGGGTCACCGACCCGCGCCTGCTCGGCCAGCCGCACCAGCTCACACGCCAGGTCGTCGTACACGTCCTCGTGCACATACAGCCGCTTGGTCGCCAGGCAGATCTGCCCGCTGTTGGCGAACGCCGCCCAGAACAGCTGGGGCGCCACCTCCTTCACGTCCACGTCCGGCAGTACGATCGCCGCGTCGTTCCCCCCGAGTTCGAGGGTGACCCGGGCCAGGCGCTGTGCCGCGCTCGCCATCACCTTGCGGCCGGTCTGCGTCGACCCCGTGAAGCTGATCTTGTCGAAGCCCGGGTGCCCGGTCACCCACGAGCCCAGGCTCCCGCTGCCGGCCACCACGTTCATCACGCCGGCCGGCAGCAGGTCCCGCCACACCTCGCCCAGCCGCAGGTTCGCCAGCGGTGTGAACGCCGACGGCTTGAGCACCACGGTGTTGCCCGCCAGCAGCGCCGGACCGACCTTGAACGACGCCTGCCCGACCGGGTAGTTCCACGGCGTGATCGCCGCCACCACGCCCAGCGGCAGACGCCGGGTCACCGACCAGCGCTCCCCGTCGTCCTGGTTCACCGTCTCCGGCAGTTCCAGCCCAGCGGTCTGCCGCAGCCACAGCGCCAGCCCGGCGACCTCCGCGACGGCGACCGGCCTGGGTTTGCCCTGCTCCAGCACGACCAGGCCCGCCAGTTCCTGTGTGTGTTCGTCCACTGCGTCCGCCATCGACACCAGGAGCCGCCGACGCTCCGCCACGGCGAGGGCGGCCCAGGCGGGGAACGCGGCCCGCGCGGCCGTGACCGCCTCGTCCAGCTGCTCACGCGTGCAGTCAGGGGCGGCCGCCACGACCCGGCCGGTCGCCGGGTTGATGACATCGAAGGTCGGCCCACCGGCCACCGGACGGCCACCGATCGTCAGCGTGAACGCCCAGGGGGCGCCGGGATTGTGTGACATGTGAACTCCGTGTTCAGGCCTCCGCACCCGGCCGGGCACGGAGGAAAGAGAAGAGAGAAGACAATTCGGCGCCGGCGGCATGACATCCGCGTCGTCGGCCAACACGTCGATCCGGCCGCGGCGCGCCATCGCACCCTGCGCGACCCAGGCCATGCTCCCGCGGTCCGTCACCTCCAGCCCAGTGAACTCCGCGCAGCGCCCAGCCGCCTCAAGTTGCCTCACCAGCAGCGCAAGCCGGTCCGTGCGACGGGGCCCCGGGGACCACGTGATGACCGTCAGCTGCCAGACGCCGTACGGAGGCCTCACCGATACCACCGGATGCTCCGCTGATCAGGACCATCTTGCGGTTGGCGACGATGAGAGATGTACCCATGGAATCACCCCCGGGATGATCAGACTTGCCGACGGTTGCCGACGAATCGAGTCTTCATCCCCGGGAATCAGGCAAGAAGACCGCGCGAACATGGGTGCACCGCGCCCCCTCTGGCACTGCCGCGAACAGACGCCGCCCAGGGGGCCGACCGGCCGCGACACCAGACGCCGGCCGAGCGACAGTCAGGGAAGAGATCGGACCGGCAGCCCGGTACCGGGTATGCGGATGCGGGAGTGTCCAGCGTGCGCCCCACGATAGGTGCGTCCAGGGAAGCGGTGTGCGGGTTTGACTTGATCCGAGGGTTTGCTCCGGCACCGGGACGGTGCCCGCATGGATGAGCGGCCACCGGCTGATCTTCGAAGTGTCGAAGCCTCGAAGGAGATCAGCGAGGTTTGCCGAGGGATGGGTGGGACGCGGCTGGCGCCAGTGGCGGTGGGGCTTCATCTGGCGGGCGATGAACACCCGCCAGGTGACCCGTCGGCGGTTGGTCCAGGCCGCGGACTCCCGCTGGCAAGCGGCCGAGAGCCCGGTCCTAGCCTGGAGTCGTGATGACAACCTCGTCGATCCTTGGGCAGTTCGATCTCTGCGCGGACAAGGCAGAGTTCCCGGACCTGGCCAACGGCTACTACTACCCGGTCGATGCGCGGATCCACTTGTTCGGCGACAGTACGCGTTGGGCCGTGGTCGCTGAGCTGCTGGGTTACAGCCCGCGCAGCGGCAACCTCATCGACGTCGTCCACTGCCTCGGCAACTGTCTGCCGCATGGCGAGCCCGGATTCAGCGACTTCCTGGCGCGGGTGGACAACATGGAGGAGATCGGCCCCGACGTCGCCGAGGTCTATGCAGGAGGAGTTCCGGTAGTCGTCCGCGGTACCGCGCTGACAGTCGACGCCGCCGCCGGCACCCCGCTGCAGGACGTGTTCCGCCTGCTGGCGCCTGCGAACACGGGGCTTCTGCTGGCCGACGAGACGGAGTTGCGGGCCGGCATTCCCACCGACCTGCCGGAACTGCTGCGGCTTGACGAGTGGAACCAACCGGAGGACTTCTGCGATGTCATGCCCAGTGAGCACGAGACCTTCCAGGTGATTGCCGAAGTATTGGACTCCGGGGACCTGGCCCGGTACCGGCCGACACTTCCGGCGAACACCCACTGGTCCCACTGGCCGGACGCAGGAACCTTGTAACGGCCGTGCCCGCGTGTCTGCGCCCTGTCACGGTTACGCGGCATCACCAACAGTCCGCTGCGGTGGACGAACTCAGATCGCCCGATGACAGACTGCTACCAGTGAGACGTCGCGCAGGAAGTGGACGCGGCATCTTTGGAGCCGGCGTCGAACATGAATTTGCGCACGGCCCTGACCAGGCTGCTGTGGTGGTCGTCGACGCTGCGGGTGGACACTCCGTGGACGTATTCCTCGACGATGACGGCGTTCAGGGCCCGGTCGATGCGGCGCCGGCGTTCCAGCAGGCTGGGGAAGAAGCTGCCGGTGCGGACCTTGGGGATCGCCAGGTCCAGGTCTCCGGCCTGCGTGGTCAGCGCCTTGTCGCGTTGTCGCGGTGACCGTTGCGCCATGTCGTGCGGGTCTCGGCATGCTCGCCGGGCTCCACGCCGATGCGGGCGGTGGCCTCGGCCTCGATGAGCTCCTGCACGATCCGCTGGGCCAGGACCCTGACCAACTCGATTCAGTCCGCCGTACGCAGTGACTCCATCAGCCGGAGTAAGTCCCGCTGGGACGCGGCCATCGTGTCACCTCTCTCAACGAGCTTCTCTACTCGGAGAGTTGCGCGAAGGCCGCCTCATGACCAGGGGCTGTGCAGAGATCGCTGCTACACCACTTGGCGGGACACCATCCGGCGCTTCGCCGCGGCTTTACGGGCAGCGGCCTGGTGGAGGGAGACGGGGTAGCGCTGTTCGTGGAGAACACTCCGGAAACGCTGTGATGCCGGTCGTGGCGGAGCGCGCTACGGTCCCGTGCCTCGTGGCGCTGAGGGGGTGACAAGTGTCGACCTTCGAGTGGACTGAAGTTCTGCCGTGCGCAGCGCAGTTGGTGGATCCGGCGCCGGTGGTGACCTCGGCGGCCGTCCATGTTCAGGTTGGAGTGGCCCCCTGTGCAGGGCTGAGCCCTTCGACGGAGAGGCGGAAGAGGCGGTCGGCCTGTGCCATGGGCCTGACGTGGTGCTCGGTGGCCAGCGCGATGCCGACGCTGAGGGTGAGCAGATCGTGGAAGGTGACGTCGGGCCTGACCGCGCCGTCGCGGATGGCCTGCCGGAGCAGGGGTGTGGCGGCCTCCTCGAGTGCGTTGCCGCAGGAGTGCGGGGCGGGCTCGTCCGTGGGGGGCTCATAGGCGAGGGCGTCGGCGAGTCCGCGGGCGGAGACGGCGTACTCGACGAGGGCGTGGAGCCAGTCCAGGAGTGCGGCGCGGCTGTCGCCGGTTCCGGTCAGCCGGTGGGCGCGCTCGCAGAGGTTCTCGATGCGCTCCTGGAAGACGGCTTCGAGCAGGGCCTGGCGGGTGGGGAAGTGGCGGCGCACGGTGGCCGATCCGACGCCGGCGGTGCGGGCGATCTGTTCGAGTGAGGCATCGGCGCCGTGTGCGGCGACCTCGGCCTCGGCCACGATGAGGATGCGCCGGTAGTTGCGGCGGGCGTCCGATCGCTGACCTGTCATCGTCTCCTCATTGCTAAACGGCGGGCCCCGCCATATCGTAGCCGACAGGAATCGGCGGGGCCCGCCGTTTTATTTCCGGGCTGTGAGGAGCGAGAACCATGACCACCGACGACACCGAACCCGTCCTCGTCACCGGGGCCACCGGCCGCCAGGGCGGGGCCACCGTCCGCGCCCTCCTGGCCGCCGGCACACCGGTGCGTGCCCTCGTGCGCGACCCGCACTCGGAGCCTGCCCGGGCCGTCGAGGCGCTGGGTGCCGAACTGGTGAAGGCGGATCTTTCCGATCGGACCTCCCTGGACGCGGCTGTCGAAGGGGCCCGCGCGGTGTTCTCGGTGCAGATGCCGCCCATGACCGAGACCGCCGTCGACTTCGCGGGAGAGCTGGCGCAGGCCACCCACTTGATCGACGCGGCGAGATCAGCGGGAGTACGGCAGTTCGTACAGTCCTCGACCAGTGGGGTCGGCGAGCACACCCGGGCCCCCGGCTGGACCGAAGGCCGCTGGGCGGCGATGGAAGGCTACTTCGGCACCAAGCAGGCGATCCTGGAGGCGGTGCGCGGTGCGGGCTTCGACCGCTGGACAGTGATCAAGCCCGCGTTCTTCATTGAGAACATCCCCCAGTTGATGCCCGACGGGCCCGGCGGCGGCCTGGCCACGGTGCTGAACCCCGACGCGCAACTGGCACTGGTGTCGCGTGCGGACATCGGCGCGGCCGCCGCGCACGCCTTCGCCGCCCCCGACCGGTTCCACGAGGTGGAGCTGGAGCTGGCAGGCGACCTGCTCACGATGACGCAGATCGCGCAGACGCTGTCCGAGCTGTGGGGCGTGCCCGTCGTCGCGCCGTCCATGAGCGTGGAAGAGGCGCTCGCGGCGGGCATGCCGACATGGGGCGCCGGGCACGAGTGGAACAACGCGGTCATCCAGCCGGCACGGCCCGAGTTCGCCCGAGCGCTGGGAATCCCGCTGACCACGTTCGCCGACTGGGCACGTGAGCATCTGACGGCCGCGTGACGTAGGCCGGAACGCGGCTCGGTCACTCCGTCGCCGGCGAGTGCTCGGTCCAGATGGTCCTGCCTCCGGGGTGGTAGCGGCTGCCCCGGCGATGGGTGAGCCGGGCGACCAGGAAACGGCCCCGGCCGCCCTCATCGGACAGCTGGGCCCGGCGCAGACAGGGCTGCGACGGGCGGGGGTCGGAGACCTCGCAGACCAGAACGCGGTGCCCGATCAGCCGCAGCCCGATGGGGCCGCCGGGCAACGACGACCGTGACTTCATCCATGGCGACCGGTGTCCGCGACCAGTGTCCCGGAAAGCCGGCCGTGGCTTGTGGGCGTCTCAGGCCTGGGGCATTCCGTGACCGATGGCATCCAACTCGGCCAAGTCCTGATGAGAGAGGGAGAGTCCCGCTCCGGCGACGTTCTCGCGCAGGTGCGCCGTCGACGACGTTCCGGGGATGAGCAGGATGTTCGGTGATCGCTGCAGCAGCCAGGCCAGCGCCACGGACATCTGTGTCGCCTCCAGTCGGGCGGCGACCGTCGAGAGCGCCGAGGACTGAAGCGGGGTAAAGCCTCCGAGGGGGAAGAAGGGCACGTACGCGACGCCGTCGGTGGCCAGTCGGTCGATGAGCTTGTCGTCGTGGCGGTGGGCGAGGTTGTACATGTTCTGTACGCACAGGATCGGCGCGATGCTCTGTGCCTCGGCGACCTGCTCCTCGGTGGCGTTGCTGACCCCGAGGTGGCGGATCAGGCCCTGCTGCTGGAGTTCGACGAGCGTCTCGAATGCCTCGGCGAGCGAGCCGGGCTGGAGACCTTCGGCGTTGCCGAGCCGGAGGTTGACCAGGTCGAGTACCTCGAGCCGGAGCGACCTGAGGTTGTCGTGGACCTGGCGGCGCAGATCGTCGGGCCGCCGGGCCGTGGGCCAGCCGCCCTGTTCATCACGGTTCGCGCCCACCTTGGTCACGATGTGCAGCGACTCGGGATAGGGGTGCAGCGCCTCGCGGATCAACTCGTTGGTGATGCGCGGCCCGTAGGCGTCACTGGTGTCGATGTGGGTGATGCCGAGGTCGACCGCTTGACGCAGAACGGCCAGGGCACCCTCGTGATCGGCGGGCGGCCCCATGACCCACCGGCCGGCCAGTTGCATGGCGCCGTAACCGAACCGGGTGACGGTCAGCCCGCCCAGCGCCCAGGTGCCGCCGGGAAGAGAGGGGGAGGGGGTGCTCATCTTGTCGCCTTTCGTCGTGCGCTTGGGGGTGGCGCCTGCTGCATCCCTCCATCAGCATGGGAGAGAAACTTCCTGTCGGGAAGTAGGCACTCTGGAGTGCGTAACCCACCCATGGGAGAGAGGTGTGATCGGTGGCGACGATGAAGGCGGCCCAGAAGAAGGCTCAGGCCAAGGTGGAGTACAACGCGTTCCTGGCAGCGTGCCCCAGCCGGCAGTTGCTCGACCGGATCTCGGACAAGTGGGTCGTCCTGATCCTGTGTGCCCTGGGCGGCGACCACGGCCCTGACGGGCCCGGTGCGGCACACGCAGACGCTCCGAAGGCGATGCGTTACTCCGAGATCTCTCGTCTTCTCGCCGGGGTCAGCCAGAAGATGCTGACCCAGACGCTACGGTCGCTGGAGCGCGACGGCCTGCTCACCCGCACCGTGACGCCGACCGTCCCTGTCACCGTCTCCTACGAGCTGACCGACCTCGGCCTCTCGCTGCACCACCTGACGCGCGGGCTCAGAGACTGGGCCCAGACGCACATGGCCGAGGTCCTCGCAAACCGCGAGAACCACGACGCTCGCACCCCCTGACGGGCGCGCTCAGCCTCGGAAGGAGGGGACGACGAGCGACGCAACCCCGAGCCCGTGACCCCTGGCGGCGCAACCCTTCGTGGTGTGGAACCTCCGACCCGTGGGGTCTGGGAGACCAGCCAGGCCGGCCCGACCTCTACGGGTACTTGGCGCCGTTCTCGGCGATCTGGCCGACCTCCGGTGCGACGCGGGCCGGGCCGGCCTACTCCCTTCCGTAATCGGCACCGCATCCCCGGTCCGCATCTTCATCCTCGCGCGACGTGCCGTTCCGAACCCCGCCGGCCTCGGACTCCGCCCGGGCGGCGAGACGCTGGCGCAGGCCAATGCGCGACTGCTTCGCGTCCTCCGTGATCAGGCCATCCAAAAGGGCAACGAACACGCCGGCGTCACGCCACGCGGAACCGGCCGATAGTCCACCGTCAAGCGGAAGCCCCCTCGTACCACGGTCGCCGTACGGCTCCATCATGCGGTGCCCTGCCGCGCTCCGCCCATCCGCGGCGCCGGACGGTTCCCGTCCCACCGGGCCTGCCATGGGTCGCCGCGCACCGGCCTTGACCGAGCTCAGCTAATCGGAGTAGCTTTTTAGCTATTGAAATTAGCTAAGGAGGTCGGCATGACTGAGTTCCTGAACGTGGAAGGCGGCACCCTCGCCTACGAGGTGACCGGCTCCGGGCCGCTGATGGTGCTTGCGCACGGGATCGGCCAGAGCCGCGACGCCTATCGGTTCATGGTCCCGGAGCTGGTGGGAGCCGGATACCGGGTCGCGGCCGTGGACCTGCGAGGCAGCGGCGAGTCGACTGCGACATGGCCGTCCTACACCCGGACCGACATGGCCGGCGACCTGATCGCACTGATCCAGCACCTCGGCGGTCCCGCGGTGCTGATCGGTCACTCCATCTCCGGCGGTGCCGCGACGATCGTCGCTGCCAAGGCGCCGACGCTCGTGAGCGCCGTCGTCGAACTGGCGCCGTTCACCCGCAAGGTGGAGTACTCGCTGAGCGCCCTGGGCCTGTCCCGCTACCGCAGGGGCGCGACGGCGATCTCGGCCGTCGCGATGCTCGGCAGCCACAACCAGTGGCGGAAGTACCTGGAGATCGCGACCCCGGAGCCCCGCCCGGCGGACTGGGCCGCGAGCCTGGAGCGCATCGACGCGATGCTGCGCGAGCCGGGCCGGATGAAGGCCCTGCAGAAGCAGATGAACAGCGCCGCCGACGCCGGTGCCCAACTCGGCAACGTGCACTGCCCGGTCCTGGTCGTCATGGGCACCCTCGATCCCGACTGGGGTGACCCGAAGGCCGAGGGCGAGGCCATCGTGGCCGCGCTGCCGGAGGGCGTCGGCCGGCTCGAGATGCTCCCGGGGGCGGGTCACTACCCGCACGTCCAGTTCCCGTCCGAAGTGGTCGGCCTGGTGCGCTCGTTCCTGGAGACGGCCCGTGCCTAGGGCCGGACTCGACCGGGCCACGGTCATCGCGGCCGCGTCGGAACTCGCCGACGAGGTCGGCTTCGCCGGCCTGACCATGGGCCTGCTGGCCGAGCGGGTCGGCGTGCGGACACCGTCGCTGTACAAGCACGTCGATTCGCTGGACGCCCTCCAGCGGGGCGTCGGCCTCCAGGCCATCCGCGACATCGGCGCCGTCCTGACCCGGGCCGCCGTCGGCCGGTCCGGTCCGGACGCGGTCCGCGCGATCGCCGAGACGTACCGGAAGTGGGCCCTCGACCACCCCGGCCGGTACGCCGCCAGCGTCCGCGCCCCGCGCCCCGCGGACGAGGAATACCAGGCCGTGGCCCACGAATCGGTGCAGATCCTGTTCGACGCGGTCGCCGGCTTCGGCCTGACCGACGAGCGCGCCATCGACGCGGTCCGAGCCCTGCGCACCGTCATCCACGGCTTCGTCGGCCTCGAAGGCGACGATGCCTTCCAGATGGAGCGCGGCCCCGCCGACAGCTACCGGTTCGTCGTCGACACGCTCATCAACGGCATGCGGGCCGAGGCCGCCATCGGCGGGCCCGGCACCGGGCCGCTCCACGCCGGGGAGGGATCATGACCCAGGCCGCTGACTCCCCGAACCGCACCAACGCCGCTTCCAGGCTGCGGTTCCTGACCGAACTGATCGGCTGGACGGCCACCCCGTGGGCGCTGCACCGGGTCGACTGGGCGCTCGCGATCACCGCGCTGGTCCTGCTGATCGGACTGCCGGCAGTCGTCGGCACACCCGGCGACCGCCCCTTCGACCCGCCGGTGGCGATCCCCGGCGCTGCGATGCTCCTGCTCGTGCTCCTCGAAGTGGCCGCCGCGGCGGTGGCCCCGTGGTTCGCGTGGCCCACGGGGGCGGCGGTCGTCGCGACCGCACTGGTCGCGACGTCGGTCGTGCTCGAACAACCCCGCTGGCGTTGGCTGTTGCGCCACTAGATCACGACTCGATACGCACCCTGTGTCTGGTCGCTCCTGTGCGGCGCGGCCCGATGGAACATTCGGCCTGCACCGATCCGGACCACCTCATCCGCACCCTCTCCCGAGGGCTCAGACACATCCAGCACCGCCCCGCCTCATCGAAACCGGCCTGGCCATGGCCATCACCACACCGACCCCGACCCGAAAACCTCAGTAACCGTCTGAGAGCACGTTGCCCCCGACCTGTTCGGCAAGCACTGCGTGCTGATCCGCTCACAGGACCGGCAGGGCTTGGTCGGGTTCAGCTTCGCAGCGAGGACAGAGCGGCGGCGACCCGTTCGGACACCTCCGGCGGGGTGGAGGCGTGCGGGGAGAGCCTGAGGGAGTCGCTGCGTACGGTAGGAGTGACCTTCTCGGCGTGCAGAGACTTCGCCACGAGGGACGGATCGTGGTCCGGCATCGTGAAGGAGAGGATGCCCGCGCGCCGCGCCGGATCGGTGGGGGAGAGGATGTGGCCGCCGCAGCCCCTGACGACCTCGGTGAGTTCGGTGATCCGGGTGGCGATCGCGGCCTCGATCGCCGCCACGGTGTGGCGCTCGACGAGGTTCAGCGCGGCCGCGAACGCGGCGGCCGTCACCGGGCTGAGATGGGTGATCGACCACCGTCGCGCGTCCGGGGCGGGCGGGTGCTCCGCCCCGTCGAAGAGGCCGACGCCCTCGACGCCCGTCCAGCCGGTGAGGACCGGCTCCAGGAATTCCAGCGCCTGGTCGGACAGTGCTGCGAAGCCGGTTCCCCATCCCGCGCGCAGCCATTTCTGACCGCCGGTGACCACCACGTCGGCCGCCTCCCAGGGCATCTCCACAGCGCCGAACGCCTGGATGGCGTCCACGATCAGCAGCCGGCCCGGTCCGATCGCCTCGCGCAGCGCCGCCAGGTCGGCACGGAAGCCGGTACGGAAGTCCACGGCGCTCACGGACAGGGCGACGACATCGTCGGTCAGTGCGGCGCGCACCAGGTCGGGGGTGACCCCGCTGTCAGGCTTCGGAGAGAGCCAGCGCGGCTCGGCCCGGCCCAGGCGCCGGGTGCGATGCCACGGATAGTGGTTGGCCGGGAAGTCGGTGCGCGCGGCGAGGACCACGCCCTCCCGGATACCGAGAGCGGCATGGAACAGACCGGTGGACGCATTCGGGAGCAGTACGGTGTGCTCGGCGTCGGTGCCCGTGAGGCGCGCGGCCGCGCTCCGCGCCGCGCCTTCTGCCCGCATCAGTGCGTCCACCGTGACATGGTCGGCACGGGCCGAATCCTCCATGGCCCGCGCGGTGGCGGCCACGGCGTCCTGCGACGGCGGACCGAACCGTGCGAAGTCGAGGTAACCGGCCGGTGTGTCGAAGCGGGTCGCGTACGACGTGAGCACGGAGTTCGTCCTTTCGGGACCGTTCGGGCGGGCGGTGTGGTGACGGGCGCGCGCTGAGTCGCGAGTACAACCGCTTTCTGCTCATGGTCGGCAGACCGCCGTGTCGGGCGGCTGCTTCCGGACGGGCGTCTTCAGCGACCGCCGTTCGGCTCCGAAGCCTCGCACGGCCGGCCATCGTGGCGCGCGGCGGGGTACAGATGGTGACCCCGTGCCCGCTTCCGGTGGTTCGCGGCTTGTACTTTGTCCTCTGGCGTTCCTGGAGTGGTGCGGGCAGAGTGGGCGGCGTGACGGACCATTCCGACTCTCTTCCCGCGGATATAGATGATCGCCAGGCCATGGAGCACATCCTCGGTCGTCCCTTGAGCCAGAGATGGCCGACGGGTGCATGGGCACCGGGAACCCGGGTCACGGTCGTTCGGGACCCGGGATGGGACGGCCCTTGGCAGGCCGAGTTCGCCGGCACGATCGATGCCATGGGTGCACCCGAACCCAACGAACATGCACAGGCACTCGATGGTGAGTTGCTGTACTGGGTCACCTTCGACACGCCGCAGTACGACACCGGCGGGGACGGTCCCTATCGCAAGGCCCAGATCTGGGGCCGCTACCTCAGGACCGAGCTCTGACCGCTCGGCGCGACGAGTTGTTCGAGCTGGCGGACGCGGCGCTGTGTGCGGACGGTGCGGTGAAGTCCCCGATGGACCTGACGCTGCTGCCCAAGCATCGTCGTGAGCACGGCGCGATGTACGGCGGCCTGAACCACGGCCGGATCGACGTCGGCCGGCTGCGGGCGGTGCCGGCCGGGCTGTCGCTGCCGCGTTTCGACGGCGGGCGCCTCGCCGGCGCGGATGCACGGTGTCGACGGCCGGCCGACCGGCAAGTCCGGCGGCGGTGGCGTGAACTACGGGCCCCACCGGAGAGGAGGAGGTCAGCACGCGGGGGTGTTGTAGTTGGCGATCCCCTCCACCATGAGAGCGACCGCACCGGCCAACGGATTGGTCGTTCCCGTGCCCACGACGTCGGGCAGCTTGTGCGCCTCGCTCTCGGTGACGGCCACCATGCCCCAGAACGCGTTGAAGCCCGAGGGATCCGTCGGCTTGTCGGTGGCAGCCCCCACGGTCAGGGCGCCGTCCGCCTCGGTGACGACCAAAGCGCCCATCTGCCGGAGCGTGTCGTGATCCCGCTCCTCAGCGGCCACCACGCTCCAGCCCGCCACGTCCACCTGCCGCAAGGCGTGAAGGAGCTTGCCAGGCGTGTCCACCCCCGAGACAACGATGTCGGGCAGTACGAGGACCACCGGCCCCTGTGTCATCGGCAGAGCGGACCGGATCGCCCCGTCGAGACCAGGTCCGAACGACTCGTCCTGGTAGACGAAGACCATCTGGAAGGTGTCGGCATAGCGAGCGAGGTAACTCACGGTGCCCAGCTTGTGTGTTCCGAACACGACGACCAGGCGTACATTGAGCCCGCTCTTGGCGAGTTCGACGACGGATTCCAGGCTGCGGTCCAACACGGTCACCCCGGGAGCCAGACAGTGCAGCTCCTTCGGGTAGGGCGACCCGAAACGTGTTCCGTGTCCGGCGCAGGGCAGGATGACCGAAACATCAGGTACGGGTGTGGGCGGACTCTGCATCGAGTGGCACTCCGGTCGTGTGGACGATGGGGGAACTTGCACACCTCGCCGAGCACAGACTGCCCAGAGCCAACCGACACCGAACCTCCGGCCCCACATGCACCTGTAGGCACAAGTCCGCTGCGGAACAGTCGAGTTGACCGATGTCACCGAGCGGATGCTGCGAGGCGACCTTCCCTTGCCCTGGCCGGCACGCGGCCTACACTGCTGCCGATTATTCCTGACGACCACACAGACGCATGGAAGACCCCACGAAAGAGGACGCTGAATGCGGGTGCTGTTGTCTACATACGGGACACGTGGCGACGTCGAACCGCTGGTGGCACTCGCGGTGCGGCTACGGGCGCTCGGCGCGGAGGTGCGGATGTGCGCTCCGCCGGACGAGGAGTTCGCCGAGCGGCTCGCGGGTATCGGAGTGCCACTGGTGCCGGTCGGCCCACCTGTCAGGGAGTTGATGCGGGGGACGACCCTGCCCTCGGCGAAGGACCTGGCCCGCTACCGGAACGAGTTGGTCGAGACACAGTTCGACACCTTTCCTGCGGCGTTCGACGGATGCGACGTGGTGGTGGCGGCAGGTCTGGGGCAGGTCGCCGCGCGATCCGTGGCCGAGGCCGCGGGTATTTCCTATGTGTATGTGAGCTATGCGGCGGTCCACCTGCCGTCGCCGTACCACGCGCCGCCGCCGCGGCCGGGCTGGCCGGAGCCCGAGGCCGCCGACAACCGGACGCTGTGGGAGTCGGACGCCCAGAACGTCAACGCGCAGTTCGGCCAGGCACTCAACAGTCACCGGGCAGCGCTCGGTCTGCCGCTGGTGGACAATGTGCGCGACCACATCCTCACCGACCGTCCGTGGTTGGCGGCGGACCTGGTCCTGGGAGCGTGGCGGGAGACCTCCGGCCTCGACGTCGTACAGACCGGCGCCTGGACCCTCGCGGACGAACGGCCCCTCCCCGCGGACCTGGCGAGGTTCCTGGACGCGGGTGCCCCACCGGTCTATGTCGGCTTCGGCAGCATGTCCCCGGCCGAAGGCATCGGAGGCATGGCCGTCGAGGCGATCCGCGCCCAGGGGCACCGCGTGCTCGTGTCCCGTGGTTGGGCGGACCTGGATCTCGTGGACGACGGGGACGACTGCTTCGCCATCGGCGAGGTCAGCCATCAGAACCTGTTCGGCAGGGTGGCCGCCGTGGTCCACCACGGCGGCGCGGGTACGACGCTGACGGCGGCCCGCGCGGGCGCGCCGCAAGTGGTCGTACCTCTCCAGCTGTCGGACAACCCTTACTGGGCCGGCCGGGTGGCCGCACTCGACCTCGGTGCGGCCCTCGACGCTCCGACCACCACCGTCGATTCCCTGGGCATCGCGCTCAAGAGCGCCCTGTCACCCGAGACCCGAGCGCGTGCGAAGTCCCTGGGTAGCCGGCTCCGCACGGACGGCGCGGAGGTGGCCGCGCGCCGGTTGGTCGACGAGTCCCGGTGAACGGTGCCGGCCCGTAGTGCTCGGGCCGGTCCGGGCGAAGAGGCCCCGGGCGTGGTGAACCCGTCCGGGGTTTCGGCAAGTGGCAACTGTGACCCCGCGATCGATCGTGCTGTGGCCGACCCCGGTTGCTAGCGTTCGGGATCATGGATGACGGCGTGTACGTGGGCAATGCGGGCAAGGACGCGACAGCGAACCGGGGATGGCTGCTGGGCCACTTCATGGAGCAGGGCGATCCCCGCCACAGTGACGCCGTCGAGGTGAAATGGGGTGTCCATCCACGCGGTGAGCAACGAGCACAGTGGGTGCAGGGTGAGGTGCGGACAGCTCTGCTGGTTCTCATCACCGGACGCTTCCGCATGGAGTTCCCCGGCCGCAGCGTGCTGCTGGAGCGGCAGGGCGACTACGTCGTCTGGGGCCAGGGAGTGGACCACTCCTGGTTCGCCGAGGAGGACTCCGTGGTCATGACCTTGCGATGGCCTTCCGTCCCCGGGTACGCCGTGACCTGATGCGGCAGCTGACAGGTCGACAGGGAGGCCGGTCGACACCGGCCGTCGACGGAGCTTGGCTATTACCTTCCGCGCCTTCTGTAGCTGAGCAATGGTGAGGGCGAGCTCCGCATCCGCCTCGGCGAGATCCTCCTCAAAAGCTGCGGCTCGTCCTGCACGTCCGGGATCCGCGCGAGCGGGATGCCGAGTTCCGTGAGGCGACGGATCTGAATAAGTCACACAAGGTGTTCGGTCCGATACTTTTTGTAGCCGTTCGGTTGTCGTTCCGGCAGGTCGAGGAGGCCGACCTCGTGATAGTGCCGGACAGCGCGCAGAGTCGTACCGGCGAGTTGCGCAACTTCTCGTGTGCTCCAGCCCATGTATTCCTGGCCTTTCCGCTGCTCACGACCATCTCGGCTTGACCGTGCCGCTGGGTTCACGTCCGACGGCGTGAGGGCTCGCGTGTGGTGGCGGATGCCGGCGCTCGCGGCACGGAGGTAGGGGTGCGCGTCGTCCGGGGGCGTGCGATAGGTCAAGGGTGGTGGTCCTTCCTGCCGGGAGGCAGGGGCAGCGACGGGTGGTCCGTCGCGGATGAGCGAAGAACAGCGGGCCAGGGTGCCGGCCGGTGGGGACGGGCCCGGCTCACAGGGCGGTGCGGGCGAGGGGGAGCGCACTGAGGGCGAAGGCGTCCGGCTGCTGGTAGTTGAGCCGTCGCAGGTCGACGCCGGAGGTGACGGCGTGGGTCTCGATCTGTGCGCAGGCGGCGTCCAGGAGGGCATCGGTCTCGGCGGTGACGGTGACCAGGCCGGTCAGGGCCACGTCCGCGTGCCCGGCGATGAGCTGGCGCTCACGCTGCTTGACGTCGGCGTACTCGACGGAATCCTCTTCGGAATCGACCTGCCCGCGGCGGGCGCGCTCGTTGGCGTCGGCGATGATCGCAGCCTTCTTCCGCTGGGACGTCCCGCAGCGCGGACTCGAGCCCCTGGGGCACGTATATAAGGGAGAGGCTGCGCCGCACGCCAGCTGAGAACATCAGCCCGTGCAGGAACCCGGCATGCGACTCCGGCCGGGGCCAGTTCTCCACCCAGTACGTCGCGTGCCGGGCGCTGTCGGTGGCGAGGCGGTCGTGCTCCTCGACCTGGACGACGGGCCCGGCAGCGGCCGGGTCGGCCTCGGCGCGGCCGGTCTCGGACCATTGCTGCAGGGCGGCGAGCGCACCTGGGTCGTAGGCGGTGTGGATGACGGCGGCGATCTCCCGCGCGCTCAGCCACCCGGTGACCTGGAGGCCGGCGTTGCGCGCAGCCTGCGCGATGGACGCGGTGGTCTGCTCCATGACGGTGAACGCCCCAGGGAGACCGCCGCTGGTCTGCGAGATCAGGCGCCGGGCGGCCTTGAGATCGAGGGAAATGGCGAGGTAGGTCTCGTGCGGGGCGGCAGCGGGCCCGGCCGAGGCGACCAGCTTGGAGTAGATCTGTCCGGCCACCGGCGCCTGCGGCTGCCCGTTCTGGGTCCAATGGCGGGTGAGGGTGTCGCCACTGCCGGGGACGGTGCGCTCCAGCACCTGCACCGCGGCGATGTGCCCGCTGCGGGCGACACCCGCCAGTGCACGACCCCAACTGCTCACCTGGTGGTTCTGGGTGGCAGGGTCCAGGAGGGCGAAGGCGCGGGAGGTGACGCGGGCGATGGCGGTCAGGGTTTGCTGGTGAGGGTCATGGATGGCCGCGGCGCCGTTGGCGGAGTCGCCGGGGGTGACCACTTTGAGGGAGGCGGCGGTGCCGGGCAGGTGGAGAATGCCGTCCTGCCGGGGCCGGGTGACGGGCCGGGCAAGCCAGAGGGTCTGGCCGGTACGGCGACGGTGGGCGTATCGGGCGGTGATCGGCGCCCAGTCGATCAGGGAGCGTCCGTGCCGGCGGATGGCGACGAGCGCACTGGACGCCGCCCACAGCGGTGCGAGGACGACGGCGCCGAGCAGCCCGGTGGAGATCACCGTTATCAGCAGCAGCGCCAGCGTGCACGAGATGAGGACGAGTTGGGGCAGGGAGAGGCCGAGGAGGATGCCGCGGCGGGACCGGTGCGGGAACTTCACCGTGACCGGGGCGACGGAGAGATCAGTCAAGGGACGGGTCCTGGTGGCACGGGTGGAACCCGGGGGCGGGGCCTGTGCGTCCCGCCCCCGGTAGACGGACAGGGGATCAGAGACCGGACGGAGGCGGGGGCGGTCCGCCCGCCCTGCTGGACGTGGCGTTCTGCGAACCGGAGGACGGCGGTGGGCCCTGCGGCGGCGGGGTCGTGGTCGGCGGGGTGGACTGCCGTCTACTCTGCCCCGGGCTGCCGCCCACCTGGCCGCTGGTGTCGTCGGACATGCTGGTCGGCGCGGGCTGGACAGCGGTCTCCAGGCCGGACTTGACTGTGCCGCCACCGGGCGAGACGTCCGTTCCACCAGTTGGCAAACCTTCCCTGCCTCCGCCGGTCGGGTTGGCGGCGACATCGCCGGGGAATCCCCCGCCAGTGGCATCGGGGCCCTGCGGGGCGGCACCCGCTGCGGCGACGCCGCCGGTTCCGGCGGTGGCTGCAGCCGCGGCGGCCTTGCGGGCGGCCTTCTCGGCATGCGCCCTGGCGATCTGTGCTCCGGCACCGCCGGCACGGTGGATGGACTCGCCGTCGGTCTCGTCGGCGGCCCAGTGCACGAACTTGAAGACCGCGTACGGGCACAGCAGCACCAGGACCGTGATCACGATGCCGGACATGACGTCGGCCAGAGCGGCGATGCCGTCCTCGGCCTCGGTCCTGCCCATGGCGGCGATGCCGAGCACAAAGATCACGGTCATCAGCAGCTTGGAGACCACAAGGGTGGCGGTGGCTTCGATCCAACCCTTGCGCCAGCGCCGTGCGACCTCCCAGCCGCCGCCGGCGGAGGCGAAGATGGCCAGCGTGACCAGAACGAGGATGCCGACCTTGCGGACCATCATCACGCACCAGTAGAGGAAGGCCCCGATGGCGGCGCCGAGGCCGGCGACGACCGGGACGAGCCAGCCCAGGCCGGACAGAGCCGCGATCTGGTTGACCTTCACGATGCGGCGCATGGCCGACGCGATGTTCAGGTGCGCGGCTTGTCCGTCGCGCCGGATGGCCGCCCGGACCAGCTGTGCGCAGAACGTGGCGACCAGGACCAAGCCGAGCGGCAACAGCATCTCGTAGTTGTCGCGGAACCATCTGGCGTTCAGGTCGACCCTTGTGGTGGTGTCGACGGCCTTGGCCGCCAGGTCGGCTGCTGCAGCCGCCAGTTCACCGGCGGACTTCGCCATCCAGTCACCGATGGCCTTGCCCGGATTCGAGGCGAAGTCGACCGCATCGCCGACGGCGCACAGCTTGTCCGCCAGGGGGTAATCACAGAAACCCACAGGGAACCACTCCTCCCCTTTCGCGTCAGGCGCGGGTCACTGCGTGACGCTCGGGGCGATGGCGGCCAGAGCGCAGTCATGGGAGGGACGGCACTGCACGGCGAGGGTCACGGCCCGTTCCTCGGCTCCGGCGCCGCCCTTCTTCCAGACGATCTGCTGCTTGCCGTTGACGGTGACGACGTAGATGTATGCCTCGGTGATCGCCGTGGGGTCCTCGGCGAGGGCCTGTTTGAACGCGCCGGGGTAGTGACCTTCGATGACGATGGCGGTGGCGTGCTGGTCCTGGTCGGCCATCCGCGATCACAGCACCGGATCGGGCACCCGGCCAGAGACCGACGCCCAGTCGGCGTACTTGGCCTCCGAGGTCATCCAGACGCGCATACCGGCGAGCAGTTGGCTGCGGCCGGTGTCGCGGGTGTCGTAGGACCACAGCATCTGCGCGACTGCCTTGGCGTAGGCGACCGGCTCGGCGATCTGCGGAGGCTTGGGCACCGACCCGGACCCGGAGGAAGGCTTCGGGGCGGCCTCCGCTGACGCCGGGCTGTTCGCCGGGGCAGGCGCGGCAGTCTCAGGAGCCTGGTGGCCGTACCCGCCGCCGGTCAGCACAGCCACGATCCCGGCGATGCCGAGCAGGACGGCGACAGCGGCGGCGACGATCGCGATGCGCCGGTTGGCCGACCAGCCCGCGCCGTAGGAGGACAGCGAGAAGGCGGGGAGTCGATTCTGCATCAGTGGACCTGCGACCCCAGGCCGGAGAAGAAGGCCACGATGCCGTTCGCGGCGCCCAGTCCGAGGGCGGCGCCTGCAGTGACGACCGTGCCCTTCTTGCCGTTGGCCTCGGCCTGGTGGCCACCGGTGTGGTGACCCCAGGCCCATACGCCGAGCGAGACGGCGAGGGCGCCGACGACGGCGATGATTCCGAACAGGTTGATCGAGTTGACGACGTTCTTCAGCACGCTCAGGCCCGGTAGTCCGCCGCCCTTGGGCGAGATGCCTGGGCCTCTATGTCCGTTCCTCTCGCAGACCGCGTCATCCGGCTCGCCTACGGGCGGGGCTCCTTGCGTACACGGGCCAGGCGAGGGCCGGCGGGAAAGGGGGGAAGGGGGAAGCGGAGGGGCAGGTGCGCTCGGGGCGCGGAAATAGCGGCGGCGGCGCGCCCGCACGGGTGCCGGGTGTAGGTTCCGATTTGACTTTTCGGTCGGTGGAAACGTGACCTGGTGTTTCGGAATCCTGTCCAGGCATCTTGTCGAGGATTCGTCCGACAGGTCTGTCGGTTTCCTCAGACCGCGGTGTGGTGTTGGGTTTCGCGCCGGGCGGCTCGGTAGCCCTCGGTTGTGAAGGTGTAGTAGGTGCGGCGTTTGCCGGGGGCAGCGGCCTGGGGTGCATTGCTTCGAGCCGCTTGGGCCGGGGGGACGGACAGTTCCTGGATTGAGTTCGGGGTGATCGGAAATCGCTTGTGGTGATCCGATGGGGCGTCGTACGGTCGCCTCCGATGAACGAGACGCCCGAGGTTCTGCCGTTGCCGGATCGGAAACCAGTCGACGCCGCGGTGGCGGGCAGGTTGATCGCCGCGCAGTTCCCGCAGTGGTCCGACCTTGAGGTTCGGCCGGTCGATGCGCAGGGTTGGGACAACTGCACCTTTCGCCTCGGTGACGAGATGCTAGTACGGCTACCGACCGCCGAGGAGTACGCGCTGGCGGTTGAGAAGGAACACCGGTGGCTGCCGGTGCTCGCACCCGCGTTGCCGTTGGAGGTCCCGGTTCCGCTGGCCAGAGGCGTACCCGATGAGAGCTTTCCGCACAACTGGTCGGTCTATCGGTGGATCGGTGGCGAGCCTGCGGCCCGCGCCGTCGTCGAGGACATGACGGAGTTCGCCACCCACCTTGCGAAGTTCCTCGTGTCCCTGCAGCGGATCGACCCCACAGGCGGACCGGGCCCGGGACTGCACAATTGGTTCCGGGGCGGACCACTGACGACCTACGACGGGTGGGCCCGGGCAGCCCTGGAGACGTTGGACGGCCTGATCCGGACCGAGACCGCCGAGGAGATCTGGGAACAGGCGTTGCGAGCCTCGTGGGACGGTAAGCCAGCCTGGTTCCACGGTGACATGGCCTCAGGGAACCTTCTGGTGAAGGACGGTGCGCTCGCGGCGGTCATCGACTTCGGCACCTGCGGAGTCGGAGACCCGGCCTGCGATCTGTCGATCGCCTGGACGATGCTGACCGGCAAGAGCCGGGCCGAGTTCCGCGATCGGCTAGGGGTGGACAAGGAGACCTGGGAGCGTGGACGAGGCTGGGCGCTTTGGAAGGCCCTGGTCGTCTGCGCCGGAGCGGTTCGCGATGGCGACGGCCTGCCGACGAATGCGTCATTCGTTCTGGAGGAGATCCTCGCCGCCCATTAGCGGCTGGACCGAACGACAAGTTGATGACAAATCACTTGGACAACGACATCTCTAATCGGAATCTACACCGGGCGGAGGCGGTGTCAGAGGACGCGGCGGGCGGCGAGGATCGTCCAGTCCTTGATCGGGGTGATCCGGACCGGCTTGGTGGTGCGGGGTGCCTCGATCACGAGGCCCTCGCCCATGTACATGCCGACATGCTCGGGCCGGACGGCGGTGCCGCGGCTGAAGATCAGGTCACCGGGCTTGAGGTTTTTCGCTGAGACGGCCTTGCCCTCGTTGACCTGCCTGTACGTCGTGCGGGTGAGCGTGACGTCGGCATGCGCGTACGCCTGCTGCATCAGCGAGCTGCAGTCGCAGCGGCCCATGGGGTCAGGACCGTGCGAGTTCATACAGGAGCCGCCCCACTGGCAAAGCGTGCCGAGCTGCTGCATCGCCCAGGCAATGGCCCTACGCGCCTTCGGATCAGCGTCCTTGGGGATCGAGTAACCCTTCGGGACGCTCCCCTCGGGGATGCGGCCGAACCCGGAACCGTCCTGGCCCGACGCACAGCCGGTTGCACTGGTCGATGGCTCCTCGCCCCGGTCCGCCTCCTTGCCGTCCATGTCACCGCCGCCGGGGAAGGTCTTGGCGATGACGGCCTGCAGCGCGGCGGCAAGGGTTTCCCACTGCGCGTACGCGTCAGGCAGGCCGGACTTCTGCACGGCTTGGGCGGCCTGGGTGACGGTCATCTGCTGCCAGCTGTCCACCTTGAGCAAGTGCTGGTAGAACTGCTCGCTCGGGTAGAGCGGATCGTGGATCTGCTGGCGCTGCCCCATCCCTGGGACGGACGCTGCTGGAACAAGCCGAGCGAGTCGCGGTCTCCAGAGCCGAGGTTGCGCAGCCGGCCCTCCTGCATCGCCGTGGCGAGCGCGATGATCTGCCCCTTCTTGGGAACATCGAGGGAGAGCCCGACGGCCCCGATCGTCGCCGCGCTGGGGACCTGCTCGGCAGGCAGGTCCAGACCCTCGACGTGGACATCCTTGCCGGACGCGCCGTCGAGAATTCTGCTGACCTGCTTGGCGACCTTGTCCGTGTCGATGTCGGTCAGACAACTGCCGAAGGAGCCGCTGCCCTGCACGGCGTCGGCGGAGGAGGCCAGCACCATGCCGGTGCCAGCGATCAGGATCGGGGAGAGGAAGACGACGCCGATCCCGGCGACGAGCCCCTTCAACCCGAGCGGACCGCTCGGGGCTCAGCGGCTTCGGGCAGGGGTGGGCAGCGAGACGTCATGAACGTGTCCTTCGGGGGAGTGGTGTCCGGCGTGCCGCGTGCGCGAGGCGTGATGGAAGGGCGCGGCGGTCGGGGTGGGCGATCAAGGCGGGCCGGTGCGGGCGAGTTGCCGCTCGCTGCGCGTGGCCGGGCCGTGAGCTAGGTGTGCCGGGGCAGGAGGTACTTCCGTGAGGAGTGACAGGCGGTAGCCAGCGACGGTATGCGCCGGGCGGTTCAAAAACAGTAGGCGCGGATCGGCAGTTGACCAAAAAGTCGGTGTGAGGTGCCGGAATCCGGTGCTGTCATCGGCTGACCTCTGCCCGGCCGTGTCAGCCGGGTCGAACAGGGCGGCGAACTCCACTCGTTCCACGCGCTGGAACGCGGTCGCCGTCGTCAGCGCCGCGAACGTCGCAGCGCCAGCCTGCCAGTGCCCCATGACGAGGGTGGGACGTCGCGCCAGATCAGCCGTGACGATCGCGGTGGGACCCAGATTATCCACTTTGCGAACGATGCCGACATGCGCGGAACCGGCCCGCAGCGTGGCGCGCAGCAGTTCGTCAGCCGGGTCCTGTACTGCAGCCACCACGAGGTCGACCGGCCCTGCGGCAGCAAGGCCGGCCTCGGCGTCGGCTGTGTCGATGCGAGCGAGGTGCGCGCCGCACTCCTCGGCCAACGCCGCACCCTATGACGAGGCGGTGGCCATGGCTCCGTCACACCGCCAACGCCGACGGCGCCCGCACACCTTGACGGGTGCGGGCGCCGATGCGGGGTGGACGCGAGGGGCGCCGCCTCCGCATGCGGCCATCCACCCCGGCTTCCGGCCCTTACTGTCTACTGCCCGGGAAGGCCATGGCTCTCTAGCCCACGGTCTCCGGCAGGCCGACGCCCAGCTTCGCGGCACGGTCCGTCAGGTCACGCCATACCTTGGGTGTCACGGGGATGCCGTTCTCCTCGCGGTCGGCGGCGACCGCGGCGCTGCGTTCGCCGGGGTAGAAGACCCCCGCGGCGTCGTCCGTCGGCGGCAGGCCCTTGACCGTGCTCAGGGTGGATTCGACGGCGGCGGCGAAGGAGTCCGCGCCGCCGAAGGCAGCCGGATCGAGGGCGATCAGCAGGGCGTTCTGACGGTGCCTGCGCCCGGAGGGGTCGTCCGAGTGGAAGGAGGCCAGGATCGGAGCGCCCACGAGCACACTGGTGAGCAGTTCGAAGGCAAGTGACATCCCGGATCCCTTGGGGCCCCCGAGCGGCAGTGGCATGACCGCCTTGTCCGGGTCGGTGGTGGGGGTGCCGTCCGCGTCGGCCGCGGCGCCCTCGGGCAGTGGGGTGCCGCTCGCCCTCGCCTGCCGGATCCGGCCCAGGGCGATGGTGGCGGTCGCCATGTCGAGGAGCAGTGGCGCACGGCTCGATCCGGTGGCGGGTACGGCGATGGCGAGCGGGCTGGTGGCCACCGCGGGGCCCTTGACGCCGGTGTAGCCCATGTTGGGCATGCCGGCCACGAACCCGATACCGACGAGGCCCTGGTCGGCGATCCTGGACACGTAATAGCCGATGGCGCCGGTGTGGACGGTGCGGCGTACCCCCACGGCCGCCACGCCGCTGGTCCTGGCGCGAGCCACGGCTTCGTCGGCGGCCGCGGTCAGCACCACCGGTCCGGGGGCGTGGTCGGCGTCGAGCAGGGCCGTGGCCGGCGCCCCGGACTCCACCTTGATCTCGGCGGCCGCGTTGGCCACGCCCTTGTCGAGCAGGTCGAGATAGGCGGGGACGCGGGCGATACCGTGGGAGTCGACGCCGCGCAGGGCGGCCCACACGAACACGTCGGCTGTGGTGCGGGCGTGCTCGGTGTCGAGACCGCTCTTCTCCAACAGTGCGGCGGCGAAGGCGCGCAGGTCCTCGGCGGGGACCAGGACCTTGCCCTGCTTGGTCGTCGGGGTGTCGGGCATGGTGGCGGATGCCTCCTGGTTCAGCGGGTGACGAGGACGTCGACGACGGCGGTGGTGCCGTCCGACACGGCCTTGAGCGCGCGCTCCAAGGCGGGGGCGAGGCCGGCGGGCGTGTCGACGGTCTCGGTGTGCATCCCGAACGGTTCGGCGAACGCCGCGAGCCGGGGCAGCCGGTGCAGATCGGTGCCGAGCCACTCACCGGTCTGCGCGGCGGCACCGTCGGGGTAGAAGCGGCGGTGGTTGAGGTTCATCGACCGGTAGACACGGTTGTTGAAGACCACGATCAGCACCGGCAGGCCGTACGTCTTCGAGGCGTCGTACGAGGGGATGACCGGGTTGTAGGTGAACGCGCCGTCCCCGATGGTGAGCACCACCGGCCGCTCGCGGGCGGCGAGTTTGACGCCGAGCGCGACCGCGATGCCCTGTCCGAGGCCGCCCTGGACGTAGAAGTACGAGTCGGGGTCGACCTGTTGCAGGTGACGCTTGACGATCCTGCTGTGGGTGATGGTCTCGTCGACGACGACCGCGTCCTGACCGTCGAGCAGCCGGCGCAGAGTGGCGGCGACCAGTACCGGGTCGACGCCCCCGGCCTCCGCTGTTCCTGTCGCGGCCTTCGCCTCGGCGCTCGCGATCGCGTTCGACTCGGCGGCGTGGCACCGCTGTTGAGCGGTGCGGCGGACGGTGACGGCGTCCCCGTCCAGGTCTTTGGCGCGCTTGGTGAGCTGGCGCAGTGTGTTGACGACGCCGCCCTCCAGGTACTGGTCGGCGAAGAGCACCTGGTACACCACGTGCGGGCGCTGGGGCACCTCGTCGATGACGACGACGCGCGCCTTGGCGGGCCTGCGGCTCGGCGGGTAGAACGGGGCCCGGCAGTTGACCAGGAGGATCAGGTCGGCCTCGTCGATCCAGGGTCCGACGTCCGAGCCGGCGTGCAGCGGGTGGGTGCGCGGGAAGTTGCCGCACACCGCCGAGTCCGGCTCGACGACGGGGATGTTCCAGGCCTCGGCGAAGGCCACCAGGGCCTCGAAGCCGCCCGCCTCGCGGCCCGCGGTCTCGGTGACGATCACTGGATTGTGGGACTCGCGGATCAACCGGGCGACCGCGTCGGCCTCCTCGGGCGAGGAGTGCGTGGAGCCCGGCGGGACGACCGGCTTGGCCTCGCGGCCGTCCCAGTCCTCCAACAGGATCTCCAGGGGGATGTTGAGGTAGGCGGGGCCGGCCGGGGCCCGCCAGGCCAGTTCCGCCGCCCGGGTGACCATGGTGGGCAGGGTGTGCAGGCTGGCGGCCTCGTTCGCCCACTTGGTGAACGGCTGGGCGACGTGGTGCGGGCCGCCCACGACGGACAGGTTGCGGTACCACTGCCCGCCCGGGTCCTGGCCGGGGCCGTCGCCGTACGTGGTCGACTCCGAGGAGGCGACCACCATCGGCACGCCGGCCAGCAGTGCGCCGTGCACGGCCATGGAGCCCTGGAGCAGACCGGGGGCGGCGTGCAGCAGCACCCCCTGGGGGCGTCGTGTGAGGAGTCCGTATCCCGTGGCCATGCCGACGGCGACGGTCTCGTGCGTGAGGTCGAGGTATTCCGGGGCGGGCTCGCCGTCGCGGTGGCGGCGGGCCAGGGACTCCCACACCGGGGCCCACTCGGACCCCGAGGAGCAGAAGAGGTAGTCGGCGCCGACGGCGTTGAAGGCGGCCACAAGCGCGTCACCGCCGTCAGGGCCCCGGACGGCCTTGGTGTCGGTCATCGCAGGTTCTTCCCTCAGCCCTTGAGCGGCCAGTCGAGGACCTCGCAGATGCCCCGGCCCATCATCCAGTCGAGCTCCTCGGGGGTGAAGTCCCAGTGCTTGGTGAACTGTTCGATGGTGTCGGTGTAGGTGATGCCGTGGCCGAGCAGGCGGGTGATGTCGGTGCCGTAGAAGCAGCGCTCCGGGCCCATCTTGTCGACCATCTCGCGCACGTACTTCTGGATGTTGTTGTTCGGGAAGGGCTGTGTGGAGTAGCCGGGCAGCGCCGAGACCTTCACATAGATGTTCGGGTGGACGTGCAGGTCGGCGGTCTCCTGGACCCAGTAGCCGATCGCGTCGTCGACGCAGCGGGCCATGATGCCCATATGGTCGATGATGATCTTCAGCTCGGGGTGCCTGGCGGCGATCTCGCCCAGTTCCTTCTTCCAGATCGGGGCGTGCACCATCGTCGGGATGCGCAGTTCCTCGGCGATCGGCCAGTACCAGTCGTTGGTGCCGTCGATCATCCAGTTGCGGTCGATCGGCCGGTGGAAGGTGAGGCGCGTCCCCTTGATGTGCGGGTTCTGGGCGAAGTCCTTGAGCATGGCCTTGCCCTCTTCGGGCTTGTTCTGCGGGATGCGGGCCATGATGCCGAAGCGGTCCGGGTGCGCCTCGCATGCCTCGAGGGCGTAGTCGATGCGGTCGCCCTCCCACGACGGCGGCAGGATCAGTGCCCGGTTGACGCCGGCCTCGTCCATCAGCTCCAGTGCCTCCTCGTAGGAGAATGCCTCCTCGCGATGCCCGTTGAGGCGGATCCGTTCGCGGGCACCGGGGACCCAGGGGCGGTCCGGGGTCTCTTCCTTCCAGATGTGGATCTGGGTGTCGACAACGAACATGACGGCTCTTCTCTCTCGTTGAAGGAGGGGGTGAGGTGGTACGGACGGAACGCTAGGCGGGCTGGGAGCCCTTGCGTCAGTCCTGGGAGCGCAAGCTGTTGTTGCGCTCGAGCGCCCTGTGTGCAGGGCGTTTTACCGGAGTGCCCAGTCGGGGTAGGCGTCGTCGAGGACGACATCGGCGATGTGCTCGGCGATCGCCATGGAGGCGGTGGCGGCGGGTGAGGGAGCGTTGCGCACGGCGGTGACCCGTCCGGCCCGGTGGATGCGGAAGTCGTCCACGAGGGTGCCGTCGCGGTCCAATGCCTGGGCCCGTACGCCGGCCCCGCCGCGCACCACGTCCTCGGGACCCACCCCGGGGACGTAGAGCCCTGCGTCCTTCATGAAGGCCGCCGTGGACAGTGAGCCGCGATACTCCCTGAGCCCGGTCCGCCAGTGCCGGGCGGCCATCCGCCATGTGCCGGGGTAGGCGGCGAGCCCGAGCAGGTCGCGGGGCGAGATCCGGCTGCGCCGGTAGCCCTCCCTGGCCAGTGCCAGGACAGCATTGGGACCGACCTCCACCGAGCCGTCCACGCGTGGGGTGAAGTGCACACCCAGGAACGGGTAGCGCGGGTCAGGCACCGGGTAGATCAGCCCGTTCACCAGATTCGTCCGCTCGGGCTTGAGGAGTTTGTACTCGCCGCGGAACGGTATGATCCGCGGTTCGGTCCCGTCCTCCGCGAGCCGGCTCACAGAGTCGGAGTGCAGTCCGGCGCAGAGCACCAGCTGGTCGACACGGACGCGTTCCTCGCCGGAGCCCACCTCGACACCGCCCGGGAGACGGGTGAGGGAGGTGACGTCGAAGCCGAGCCGTACCTCGCCGCCGGAGTCCTCGACGTCCTTGGCGAACTCCCTGGCGACCGCCGGGTAGTCGGTGATCGCGGTGCACGGGGAGTGCAGGGCGGCGATGCCGCCCGCGTGCGGCTCGATCTCGCGGATCTCCTCGCGGGAGATCCGGCGCAGGTCGGGCACATGGTTGTTCCTGGCGCGCTCGTAGAGGTTGTCCATACGGCCCAGTTCGTCCTTCCGGACGGCCACCACAAGCTTGCCGATCTCTCGGTACGGGATGTCCCGGTCCTGGCAGTACTCACGCAGCAGCGGGACGCCCCGTACGCACAGGTCCGCTTTGAGGCTGCCCGGTGCGTAGTAGATGCCTGCGTGGACGACTCCCGAGTTGTGGCCGGTCTGGTGGCGGGCGACCTGCGGCTCCTTGTCGAACACCACGACCCGGCTGCCGGGGCGGCGCCGGGCGATCTCGCGGGCCGTGGCCAGGCCGACGATGCCGGCGCCGACGATGCCGATCGTCTCGTCAGCCATCGGCATCCTCCTCTCTTCCGAAATGGACGGGCGCTCAGCCGCCGAAGTGGACGGCGACGGTCTTGACCCGGGTGGAGAAGCGCAGGACCTCCTCGCCCTGCTCCTTGTAGGCCGTGCCGGAGTCGCGGAAGCCCCCGAAGGGCAGATGCACGTCCCAGCCGGTGGTGGTGGTGTTCACCGCGACCTGCCCGCACTCGGCCTCGTCCACGAACCGGTACGCACGCCCCAGGTCACGGGTGAAGACGGCGGCGGCCAGCCCGAAGGCGGAGTCGTTGACCGCCTCGACGGCAGCGGCGAAGTCGTCGACCGCGCGCACGGCGAGCACCGGGCCGAAGACCTCCTCGCGCCAGATCGCCGACTCGGGGCTGACATCGGCGAGTACGGTGGGCCGCACATAGCAGCCGTGCGCGCGCTGCCCCTCGGTGTCGGCCGAACCGCCGGTCAGTACGGTGGCACCCTGTTCGACCGCGCGGGCGAGGTCGGCGAGGACCATGTCGCGCTGCCGGGGGCTGGACAGGGGACACAGGGTGGTGGCGGGGTCGCTCCCCGGGCCGGTCGTGAGGGCCTCGACCTCGGCGACCAGCAGGCGGGTGAACTCCTCGTACACGGGACGCTCGACGACGACCCGGCTGGTGGCGGTGCAGCGTTGTCCGGCCTGTCCGAAGGCCGCGGCGGTGACGGCCTTCGCTGCGGCCGGAAGGTCGGCGTCGGCCAGCACGGCGGAGGCGTTCTTGCCGCCGAGCTCGCCCTGGAAGCGGACGTTGCGGTCGGCGAGACGGCGGCGGATGCGGTTGCCCACGCTGTTGGAGCCGGTGAAGGTGATGCCGGCGATGCGCGGGTCGTCTAGGAGCGCCTGCTCGATCTCGGAGGTACGGCCGGTGACGACGTTCAGCACCCCGTCCGGCAGGCCCGCGTCGTGCAGGGCGCGGGCGAAGTGCAGCCCGGACAGCGGGGTATCGGTGGCCGGCTTGAAGACGGCCGCGTTTCCGGCCGCGAGCAGCGGGGCCAGCTTGCGGGCCGGGGTGATCAGCGGGTCGTTCCAGGGGCTGATCACCAGGATCACGCCGATGGGTTCGCGCTGGGTGTGGGTGCGGGTGTCGGGGCGGGCGTCGTGCAGCAGGGTGCCGTAGCCCTGGCGGGCCAGGCCCGCGTAGTAGTCGAGGAAGTCGGCGGCTTTGCCCGTCTCACCGCGGGCCTCGGCGAGCGTCTTGCCGTTCTCGGCGGTGACGTCGGCGGCGATCTCGTCGAGGCGGGCACGGATCAGGGCGGCGGCCTCGGTGAGGATGCGGGAGCGTTCGAAGGGGCTGGTGCGCTTCCAGCGGGCGAAGCCGCGCTCGGCATGGTCGTAGGCGCGGGTGACGTCCTTGGCGCCGAGGGCCGGGATGCGGGCGATCGGGGCGCGGACGTCGGCCGGGTCGTGGACGTCGATCCACTCGCCGGTCGTCACCCACTCCCCGCCGCAGAGGGTTTCCAGGGTTCGCATGCAGGTCGCTTCTCTCGTCGGCCGCGGTGCGGTCCGCGGTTTCACCGGATGGGGCGGCCAGGGGCCGGAACGACAACACACGAGAGCGGGGTGGTGGGACCAGTCCCTCGGCGGCAGACATAGGTTTCGCCTCGGGCGCCCCGTCCACCTGGGGTTTCGTGCTGAAATCGGCGCACACCAACCGCCTTTGGAGATCCGGAGGAAGACCATGGCGTTCACCGTCTTCGCCCATTACCACTGCGCCCCCGCCGACGCACCCGCCGTGCGCGAGGCATTGCTGGGGATGCGTGAGGCGACCCCGGCCGAGCCCGCGAACCTCGCCTACGAGGTGCACGCGGAGATCGACCGGCCGGGGTCGTTCGTGCTGTACGAGCGGTACACCGACCGCGCAGGTTTCGAGGCCCACAAGGAGACGGACCACTTCGCCGAACTGATCGGGCGGACGGTGTTCCCGCTCCTCACGGAGCGGACCGTGACCTTCGCCGAAGTCCTGTGACCCGGTGCCGTGACCGGAAGGCTTCACCGGCTTGCGGCGAACCCTTCCGGTCACGGCACCGGCAGCAGGGTCAGAACTCGTTGCCCCAGCAGTAGCGGGCGATCGTCTCCACCAGGACCAGCTTGCGACGCTGGTCCTCGGCGGACAGCAGCGGCCGGGTGGCCACGTCGGCGAAGCCGCGGGACGGAGACACGGCCGCGTCCTCGATGTCCTTGAACTCGCCGGCGGCGTCGATGCGGGCCATGACGGTGTCGATGTCCTCGAGTTCCGGGGTGGTCGCGTCGACCACGCCCAGACACACGTCCAGGTCCTCCGGCAGGGCCTTCACCAGCTCCAGTTCGGCGTCGGTGCCCTGGTCGAAGGGGAGGATCCAGCGGTCCGCGGGAACCTCGGCGTACAGCCGCTCGGCCCGGGCCCGGTCCACCGCTCCGGGTGCCTCCCAGCCGGGCGAGACGCCGATCCGTACGCCCTCGGGACGCTCGTCGAGCCGCGTGGCCAGGGCGTCGACGGCCAGCGCGTCCGCGAAGGACAGCGCGCCGCCGGACGCCGGATCGGTGGCCAACTGGCCCAGCAGCAGCGGGTTGTCGAGCTGGATCAGGCGTACCCCGCGGGAGACCAGCAGCTCGATCTCCGCGTGGACGATCTCCGCCAGCGCCTCGCCCAGCTCGCGCGCGGAGGACGGTCCGAGACCGGCCTCGAAGGTGGTCGCGGCCAGATACGCCGGGGAGGGCAGCGCGACCTTGGGAGCTATCACCGTGAGCTCGGCGAGCTTGCCGGCCCAGTCGGCCACCAGCGGGCCATTGGCCTTGGGCAGGGCCTCGGCGACCCAGCGCACCAGCCCGTCGGGGCCCACCGCGTCCGTACGGCGCAATCCGGAGACGTTCTCCAGGACGGCGCCGCGGAAGTCGTCGCGGGGGAAGTCGCCGTCGGTGACCACGGTCGAGCGCAGTCCGCGCTGGAGGACGACGGCCTCCTGCACCGCCTTGAGTTCCGCCGCGGCCTGCTCCTCGGGGTCGCCGGCCGTACGGGCGGCGAGGAGTTCGGCGGGGCGGACCAGGCTTCCGTGGTGGTCGATTCGGTAGTTGAACGTGTCCGCCATGGGGTCATATGTCCTTTCCGTGGTCGGCGGTGGGTGCGCCCGCGACTCCCCAGGCGGCGAACTCCAGTTCGTAGCCCAGCGAGGCGAGCACGTCCTCGGCGATCTGCTGGTCCTCGTCGGCGGTGCCGCCCGCGATCCCCAGACCGCCGATGATCTCGCCGTTCTTCTTGATGGTGAGGCTGCCCTCCGTCGCGAGGATCGGCAGAGCGGCGCCGGGCAGTTGGGAGAGCTGGGAGAAGAAGACGGGCTGGCTCTCCTGCCACTTCTTCAGCATCTTGCCGGGTCGCTGCATCACGGCGGCGGTGTAGGCCTTGGCCCGGGCGATGTCCGGGGTGAGCGGGCGGGCGCCGTCGGCCCGGCGGATGGCGACGGGGAAGCCGCCAGCGTCCACGACGGCGACGCTCACCGCCTTCCCGACTGCCTGTGCGTGTTCGTGGGCGGCGCCGATGATCTCCTCGGCGCCGCCAAGGGTGATGTTGCTCATGCGGTTTCCTTCGGGGCGGTCAGGGTGCGGCGCAGCCGGGCGATCACCGTGTTGTAGGCCTGGGGCGTCTCCCAGTACATGGAGTGCGGGGCGCCCGGGACGATCTCCAACTGCGAGCCGGGCAGCAGTTCGTGGGCGCGGGTGACGGTGCGGACGGCGAGCACGGCGTCCTTCTCACCGGCCAGGAACGCGACCTTGACACCCGACTTCCCGATGTCCTCCAGGGAGGGCCCGTCGGTGTCGAGGTTGCGCAGGTCGGCCATCCTTGCGACGTTGAACGTGCCCATCTGCTGGAAGAGGAAGGTCAGGTCGGCCCGCTCCCGCTGGAACTCCTTGGTGAGCAGGCGGTCGATGACGGGCAGCTTGACGGCCTCGGCGCGGTCGGCGGCGGCGAGTTCCCTCAGTTCGGGATGGTTGATGCCGCCCAGGGAGTGGCCGAGGACGACCGAGCTGACCCGTTCGGGGCGCAGCAGTCCGGCGCGCAGGGCGGCGACCGAGCCGATGGACTGGCCGACCAGCATGACGTCGGTCAGGTCCTCGGTATCGAGGACGGCGGCGACGTCGCCGGGGAAGTCCTGGCCGTCGAACTCGGCCATGGACGAGTCGGAGTTGCCGAAGCCGCGCAGGTCCACGGTGATGACCGTGAACTCCTCGCGCAGTGCCGCCGCTTGCTGCCACCAGGCGGTGTGGTGGCCGCCGCTGCCGTGCACGAACAGGATCGCGGGGCCGCTGCCGTGGCGTTCGTAGTAGATGGAGGTGCCGTCGGAGTCGGCGAGGGGCATGGGGTGAACTCCCGTCAGCGGTGGCCTAGTGGGGGCGGCGGTGGTGGTAGACCAGCTCGATCATGGTGTGGTCGGGGTCGTGGATGTAGCAGAACTTGGACTGGTTCTCCGGGCGTTCGATCGGCCGGGTGTGCCGGATGCCCAGCTCCTTGAGGTGGGCGAGGAACTCGTCCCAGTCGTCGACCTCCACTGCGAAGTGGTAGGGCGCCATGCGCTCCATCTCCTCGACCGGAGTGAAGTGCAGGTCGAAGTGGCCCTTGGTCATCAGCACCACGCGGGTGTTGGACTTGGGCTGGATGCGCTTCATCCCGAAGACCCGCCCGTACCACTCGGCGGTGCGGTCGGGGTCGGTGGTGGGGAAGTTGACGTGGTGGATGTAGCGGGGTTCCCTGCTCATGCGTGTTTCCCTTCTGGAGGTTCCCCTTCGCGGCGGACGGGGTTGGACAGGACGCCGATGCCGCTGATCTCGATGTCCACGGTGTCGCCCGGCGCCAGTTGGCAGGTGGACTCGGCACCCATCCACAGCACGTCGCCGGGATGCATGGTGTTGTGCCTGGTGATCTCGACGATGTAGTCGTACGGATCGAAGACCATGTCGCCGGTGGCGAAGGAGGCGCGCATCTCGCCGTTCACCCGGAGCGTGGTGGTCTGGGCGAGGGCGTCGACGTCGGTCTCGATCCACGGGCCCATCGGTTTGAAGGTGTCGGCGTTCTTGCTGCGCCAGAATGTGCGGTCCTGGTGCTGCCAGGTACGGGCGCTGACGTCGTTGCCGATGGTCCAGCCGAAGACAGCCGCGCGGGCCTCCTCGCGGGTCGCGTACCGCAGGGTGCGGCCGATGACCGCGACCAGCTCGGGCTCGGCCTCGAAGCGGCCGGTGACATCGGCCGGCTTGACGATCGGTGAGCGGTGGCCGGTGAGCGCGTTGTTGGCTCGGTAGCCCACCTCCGGGCGGTCCGGCATCACGGCCGCGGGGTTGCCGAGCCGGGCGGCGTGCTCGATGTGCCGCGGGTAGTTCATGCCGACGGCGTAGAACACGGCCGGCACGACCGGGGGGAGCCAGACGGCGTCGGCGCGGGCCACCGAGCCGATGGGCGTGGGGTCGCCGTCCAGCGGGGACTCCGACAGGAGTTCGATGTCGGTCTTTCCCACGCGGCCCCAGACCGCGCGTCCGCCGACGGACACTCGGGTGTATCTCACGGGGTGCCTCAGTCCGCCAGCAGATGGGAGACGCGCTTGGTGATCAGGTACGCGTCCAGGGCCTCGGGGCCGCCCTCACGGCCGTAGCCGCTGTCCTTGACTCCGCCGGAGGGTGCCTCGTGGACCGAGCCGCCGCAGTGGTTGAGGGAGAGGATGCCGGCCTCCAGTCCGTCCGACAGCTTCTCGGCGGTGGCGGAGGACCGGGTGAAACCGTAGGCGGCCAGTCCGTACGGCAGCGAGTTGGCGATGCCCAGGGCCTCGTCCAGGTCGGTGAAAGGCAGGATCGGCGCGAGCGGACCGAACGGCTCCTCGGACAGCAGCGCGGCGTCGGCCGGTACGCCGGTGAGGACGGTCGGGGCGTAGAAGTAGCCGGGACGGTCAAGGCGTTCGCCGCCGGTACGGACCGTGGCACCGCGCCCGACCGCGTCGGCGGTCAGCCGCTCGACCGCCTCGATGCGACGCTCGTTGGCCAGCGGGCCCATCGTCGTGCCCTGCGCCAGGCCGTCGCCGACGGTGAGCGCCTCGGCGGCCTTGACGAACTCGGCGGTGAACTCCTCGACCAGGCTCTCGTGGACGAGGAAGCGGCTGGGCGAGGTGCACACCTGGCCGGCGTTGAAGAACTTGGCCTGGGCGGCGCGGCGGGCGTCCCGGCCCGGGTCGGCGTCCTCACAGACGATGACCGGGGCATGGCCGCCGAGCTCCATCAGGGACGGCTTCATGACCTTGCCTGCCTCGGCGGCCAGCAGCTTGCCGACGGGGACGGAACCGGTGAAGGCGATCAGGCGGGTGACCGGCGAGGCGATCAAATGGGCGGAGACCTGGGCCGGTTCACCGAAGACCAGGTTGAGCACTCCGGCCGGCAGCCCGGCGTCGGCGTAGCAGGCCACCAGGGCGGCGGCGGTGGCGGGGGTCTCCTCAGAGGCCTTGATGACGAGGGAGCAGCCGGCCGCCAGCGCGGAGGAGATCTTCCGGTTGGGACCACCCACCGGGAAGTTCCACGGGGTGAAGGCGGCGACCGGGCCGATGGGCTCGCGGCGCACGGTGAGGACGGTGCCGGGGGCCGAGGGAATGATCCGGCCGTAGGCGCGGCGGGCGTCGTCGGTGTGCCAGCGCAGGGTGTCGGCGGTGCGACGGGCCTCTCCGGTGGACTCGGCGAGCGGCTTGCCCTGCTCCAGGGTCATGATGCGGCCGATCTCGGCGGCGCGCTCGCCGATCAGGTCGGCGGCGGCGTGCAGCACGGCGGTGCGCCGGGCGATCGACGTCTCGCGCCAGATCCTGGCGCCGCGCGCGGCGGCGTCGAGCGCACGGTCCAGATCGTCGCCGGTGGCCAGGGGGACTTCTCCGATCACCTCCTCGGTGGCCGGATCGATGACGGGGGCGGTGTTTCCGGTTCCGCCCTGGCACCACTCGCCCGCTATGTACATGCGGATGGCGGGATAGCCGTGGTCGGTGGTCATGGGTGGGTGCCCTCTCAGGCTGGCGAGCGAAGCGAAACGGAATATCCGGGCGGTGTGCCGGGGCGGGTCAGGAGGTTTCCTGGTCGCGGTTGGTGCGCAGGGCCCAGATGTGGTGGGGCGGGGTGGTCCCGTGGACGCGGGTCTCGTAGGAGGCGTCGACCCGGTCCATGTCGGCGGCGTACTCGACGCGGCCGCCGCAGGGGGCGTGCAGGAAGCGGAAGACGTTGGAGCCGATGGTGTGGCGGCCGAGGCGGCGGGCCTCTCGCCAGCCGCGTTCGATCATGTGGTTGCCACCCTCCACCACGTCGTCGAAACCGGGGACCTCGTAGGCGATGTGGTTGACGCCGGCCTTGTCGGGGCGGTGGCACAGGAGCATGGTGTGCTGGTCGTCGTCACCGGCGGCCTGCATGAAGACGCCCATCGGTTCGACCACGTCGGTCGCCCGGAAATCCAGCCGGTCGAGGTAGAAGGCGAGGGCCTCGTCCTTGCCCCGCTTGGGGATGTTCAGGGCGACATGGCACATGCGCAACGGGCGCACCCGGTCGATGGGCTGAAGGAAGCTGTTCCAGCGGGTGACGTTGCCGAGTGCGTTGGCGGGGCGGGGGACGACGGTGACGGGCCGGGGTCTGGCGAGGGCCAGGCCGACCCCGAAGCCGGTCTCGTCGATGCAGTGGTGCACTCCGTCGACGCTCTCGAAGACCGTACGGTCGCGGCCCACCGCGGCCACCAGGCGCTCCAGTTCGGCGGCGGTGTCGACGCCCCAGACCACCTCGCGCAGGGTGGGGCCCGGCTCCACCGGGGGCGGCAGCTGCGGGCCGGGCCGGCTGTCCAGGTGCAGGGTCTGCCCGGTCAGGGTCTCGAACACCGCGTGCTCTTCGGTCTTTTCCACCAGGAGCAGTCCGAAGTCCTCGAAGAAGCGGACACATTCGTCGAGGTCGTCGATACCGTACGTGGCCGATTCGATTCTCTGGATTCCCATGGATTCCTCGTCTCCTTCTCGCTCGGCGAGCGTAGGTTTCGAATCGTGCGGGCCTCAACGCCCCGAGCTCCGCTGAATACGCAATCGTTTCTTGCGGCTACGGGCGGGCGGCTGGATCCGGTGACCGCCGGCGGATGTCGGGAATGGGATTCTGAGAGAACCATCCGCCGAGGAAGTCGAGGAACACGCTGATCTTGCGCGGGGTGGCCTGCCCGGGTCCGTAGATCGCGAACAGCGGGCGGTCGGGTACGGGGAGTTCGGGCAGCAGGACCTCCAGGGCACCGCCGACGAGGTCGTCGTAGGCGGAGCGCTGGGGCAGCAGGGCGAGCCCGCGGCCGTGCACGGCCGCCTTCTGCAGGGCGAGGTAGGAGTTGGACGAGAACGCGATGTTGCGGATCTTGTGCAGGGTGGAGTTGTGGCCGTGCCCGAGCCGCCAGACAGGATCGTTGACGTGGACCAGGCAGTCGTGGTGGGCGATTCCGTTCGGGTCGGTGAGCGGTCCGCTGCGGTCCAGGTACTCCTTGGACGCGCAGAGCACGAAGGGCAACGAAGCGATCTTCTTCAGCCGGACGCTCGAGTCGCGGAGATCCCGCGTGTGGAAAGCCACGTCGAAGCCGCTGTCCAGGAAGTCGTAGGTGCGGTCGGACATTCCGCCCAGCTCGAACCGGACCTGGATCTTCGGGTGGGCGGCGGAGAACGCCGCGATGGCGTCCCCGAGGTCCAGACTTCCTATCCACTTGGGGCAGATGATGCTGAGCGTGCCCTCGGCGCGGTCGTGGAGCCGGGCCACACCGGCGTCCATGGAGTCGATCTCCTCCAGGATGCGGGCCGCGAACTCGGCGTACCGCCGGCCCGGCTCGGTGAGGCTCACCGAGCGGGCCGTGCGGTTGACCAGACGGACCCCCACCTGCCGCTCCAGTTCGGCGACATGCCGGGACACCAACGACCCCGACGACCCCAGTCTTTTGGCCGCTCCGCTGAAGCTCCCGACCTGGGCCACGGTGACGAAGCTGTGCATGAGGAGCAAGCGGTCCATTTTTCCTCCGAAGCCTGCGCTCTTTACTTGGGGCAGTACTGGGGCGCGTCGTTCAGGTTGTCCTTGGTGACCAAGACAAGGGGAATGTTGGCGATCTTGTCAACACTGGCCTTTTTGCTGAGCAGCCCGAGCACGTTCTTCACCGCGGTGTCACCGATGGTCATCGCCGAATTGGCGACGGTCGCGCCGAACCTGCCGTCCTTGACCGCGGCCACGCCCTCCGGGGTGCCGTTGACGGTCACGATCGTGACGTCCTTGTGGCCGGCCGCGTCGAAGGCCTTGCGGGCGGCGAAGGCCATCTCCTCATTGGCGACGAAGACATAGCTCAGCTTCGGATGGGCCTGGATCATGTTCTCGGCGACGTCCTGCGCCTTGACCGGGTTGAACATGGCGGGCTGGTCGGCGACCACCGTGGCGTTGGCCGGCAGGGCGTCCTTGAACCCGCCGACGAGCAGGTCGGAGGCGGCGCCGGGGGCGCCCGCGATGATGCCGACCTCGGCCTTCTTGCCGCCCGCGTCCTTGGCGACCCACTCGGCGTCGAGCGCCCCGGCCTTCTTCAGGTCGACCACGGCCGCGCCGAGGACGTCGTCCATGTCGCTGGTGGCCACCGAGGTCAGATAGAGGGGCACACCCGCGGCCTTGGCCTTGGCGATGTCCCCCTTGAGCGCGTCGACGTTGACCGTCTGCACGATCAGCGCGCTGACGTTGCGGGAGGTCATGTCCTCGATGTTGGACAGCTCGGCGCTGGAGTCCTGGTGGGAGTTGGCCGTGTAGATCTTGGCGCCCTCTTGCTTCGCGGTCTGCTCGACGGCCTTCTGCAGACAGGTGTGGAACTCGGTGTCGGCACCGTTGACGAACCCGAGGGTCACGCCGCCGGTGGACGAGTTCGCGTCGTCGTTGTCCTTGCCGCAGCCGCTGAGCACCAGGGTGGCGCCGATGGCGGCGGCGAACAGCGCCTGACGGGAGCGAACGTTGAGTCTCATGTGACGTGCCTTTCACACAGGGATGCGAGTGGCCTGTGAATTTTGTGAGCAGATGGTGAACTTCGAGGGTGCGGGGCACCGCTGCGCCGGACAACGGTCCGGTGGGCTACGACCGGATGGGCGCCGGGGTCAGCGGCGTGCTGACCGTGCCTTGTGGAACTCGTTGGCGATGGCCGCGATCAGGAGCACGGCGCCCACGGAGACCGGCTGGAAGTTGCTGGAGACCTGGATCAGGTTCAAAGCGTTGGCCACCACCCCGAGCAGCACCACGCCGAGCGCAGTGCCGATCACGGTGCCGTGGCCGCCGGCCAGCGAGGTCCCGCCGATCACCACCGCGGCGACGGCGGTGAGCTGGAGCGAGAGCCCACCCGTGCCGGGGCTGCTGGAACCCAGCCGGGACAGCAGCATCAGGCCGGCAAGTCCGGACAGCGCGCCGGTGATGCCGTACAGGGCGAGTTTGCGGGCGGCGACGTTGATGCCGCTGAGGCGGGCCACGTGCTCGTTGCCGCCGATGGCGAAGGCGTCCCGGCCGAACACCGTGAAGCGCATGACGAGCGCGGTGACCAGCAGCACGACGATCGCCACGATGAGCAGATACGGAACGCCGAGCACCTTGTCGTTGCCGAAGGCGAACATTTTGTCGCCGATGGAGACGCTGACGCTGTTGAGGATCAGCAGCGCCACGCCGTCGAGCAGAGTGGCCGTCGCCAGCGTCGCCACGAAGGGCGCCACCTTGGTGAAGGTGACGACCAGACCGTTGACCAGTCCGATGGCCGTGGCCAGCAGAATCGAGGCCACGACCGTGAAGCCGGTGGAATGGCCGTGCGACAGCAGTTGCGCGCCCAGCGCGGTGGTCACGGCGACATTGCCGCCCATGGAGAAGTCCATGCCGCCCGCGGTCATCAGCAGCGTCAGCCCCGCGGCGATCACGGCGGTGACGCTCACCTGGCGCAGCACGTTGACGATGTTGGCCTGGGTGGCGAAGGAGTCGGTCTGGAGCACGGTGGCGACCACCACGACGACCAGGACCGCCACCAGGCCGGCGTGCGGCACGTGCAGCAGGTTGCCGGGGGTGAACCGTTTACGGGGCGTCCCGGACGGGCCGGCGACGTCCGGCGCGTCGGGAAGTGTCTTGACGCTCACTGCGGTTGACCTCCGAGAGCGGTGGCGACGAGTTCGTCGCGGGTGATGGCGTTGATGTCGTGTTCGGCGACTGTGCGGCCGGCGCTGACCACCACGACACGGTCGGCAAGGCGCATGACCTCCTCGGGTGAGGAGGAAGCCATCAGCACCGCCACACCGCGCGACGCGAGATCGTCGACCAGGGCATGGATGTCGGCCATGGCCGCGACGTCCACCCCGTTGGTGGGGTCCTCGAGGAAGCAGGCGACCGGTTCGGTCTGGAGCCACTTGGCCAGCAGCACCTTCTGCTGGTTGCCGCCGGACAGCGTGCTCACCGGCGGGTTGCCGGCCGGCGCGACCACCCCGTAGGTCTCGCGCAGCGGCGCGGCGCGCCGGGCCAGGGCTCCGAGGCGATGCAGACGGCGGCGGGCGAACCGGTCCCCTGCCAGCATCAGGTTCTCGTCCACGCTGAGCCCGGCGATCAGACCGAGTGCCCGCCGGTCGCCCGTGACACAGCGCAGCCCTCCGGCGAGCGAGGCCCGGACCCGGCCGAAGGGTACGGCGGTGCCGTCGACGTGCAGGTGCCCGGCCCGTGGGCGGCGTCGGCCGGACAGCAGGTCGAACAGGCGCGACTGGGCGTCCCCGGCCGGTCCGAGCACCGCGACGATCTCACCTTTGCGTACCTCCACGGTGAAGTCGCGGATGGCCCGTCCGTCGCTCAGGGCCCGTACGGCGAGCCCGATCTCGTCCTTGGGGGCGGGCCGTTGCCCACGCCGGGAGACCACGTCCCGGCCGACCATGGCGCGCACCAGGGAGGCGGCGTCGAGATCGGCGGCCGGTGCGCTGCGGACGAGGGCCCCGTCGCGGAGCACGGTGACGCGGTCCGCGACGGCCATCACCTCGTCGATGTAGTGCGAGATGTAGACCACGGCCACGCCGTCGTCGCGCAGGGTGCGCACCAGGTCGCGGATCTGCTGGGCGTCCTTGGCGCTCAGACAGGCGGTGGGTTCGTCGAGGATCAGGATCCGTCCGCCGCGGCGGACCTCCCGGGCCACCTCCACCATCGTCTGCTCGGCGACGGTGAGCGAGCCCGCGGTCCGGGTGACATCGATGCCGATGCCCAGGCCGGCGAGTGCCTCGCGTGCCTCGGCCCGCAGCGTCCGCCAGCGCACGGCGCCGCCGGTGGCGGGCAAGTCGCCGAGCATGATGTTCTCCGCGACGGTCAGACCCATGGCCAGCTCCCGGCGCTGCGGCACCGAGGCGATGCCGAGGCGGCGGGCCCGGCGCACGGTGAGTCCCGGGTAGGCGTGTCCGCCCGTCTCGACGGTTCCGCCGTCGGGCTGGTGCACGCCGGAGAGGACCTGCACCAGAGTCGACTTGCCGGCGCCGTTCATGCCCATCAGCGCGTGCACCTCGCCCGGATACAGGTCGAGATCGACGCCCTTGAGCGCGGCCGCCCCGCCGAAGCTCTTGGTGACACCACGGACGCGGAGCAGGGGCACAGGGCCGGCGGGCGGTTCTGCCGAGGTCATGACGGCACCTCCCCGGGCTTTCCCGGCCGCTTTCACGGCCGGGGCCCGTCCCCGCCGGCCGCGGCCGGCCGGGTGTAGCCGCGTACATCTGGGAAGGGCGGCTCGCGGTCGGGCTGGAGGTCGACCTGGAAGGTGTTCAGGCACATGCCGAGCATGGTGAAGTTGCCGAGGGCGCCGATGGTATCGACCAGCCCCTTGGCACCGAAGTGCTCCAGCGCGCGGGCGAAGGTCTCGTCGGAGACGAAGTGCTCCTCCAGGACCTCGCGGCAGAACTGGTAGAAGGCCTGGTCCGTCTCGTTGTCGAAGTCCGCCGCACGCCTTTCGGCGATGGCCTTGACCGCGGCCTCCGGGATGCCGGCCTCGATCGCCTGGTGCACATGGGCGTTCCAGGAGTACTGCGCGTCCCAGTTGCGGGCCGCCATGAGCAAGGTGAGCTCGCGCAGGTGGTTGGGAAGGCCGCAGTCGAAGCGGGCGAAGGCACCGAGCGACTCGGCACGCTCACACATCTCCGGGCTGTGCAGCCAGACGCGGAACGGGCCGCGCACCGCGCCGCGGCGACCGGCGATCCGGGCGGCCAGCTCCAGTTGGCGCGGGTCCATGTCGTCTTCGCTGAGAACGGGGAGTCTCATGTGGCCGATACCTGCCTTTTCAGTCCAGCACGCTTCCGGCACGGGTCGTGACCACGTGCGATGCCAGGTGACGGTACAGGCGGTGTCAGGAAGTGCACCCTTCCCGGAGCGCAAGGTAAAACTGCGCGCCGGATCTCACCCGTTCACGTCCACGCGACCTAACGTCGATCCGCGCAGTGCCGCGAACACCCACCAGTGACAAGAAGGAACTCCGGATGACCACCATCATCAAGGCCGCATCGGTCCCCCTGCTCGACCGTGGCGGATCCGTCGTGACGACGCCGCTGATCACGACGCCCTCGGCAGGCGGGGAGAACCGCATCACCAGCGGAATGAGCGTGTACCCGGTCGGCTCCGGGGCACCGCTGCACTCCCACAACTGCGACGAGCATGTGACGATCCTGGAGGGCGAGGCGGAGGTGTGGGTCCAGGGCGAGGTGACGAAGCTGGAGCGCTTCGACACCACCTACATCCCTTCCCCCATACCCCATTTGTTCCGCAACACAGGCGACCGCCCGCTGCGGATCCTGTGGGTGTACTCGTCGGGCCATGTCACACGGACGTTCACCGCGACCGGCCGCGTGGTCGAACACCTGTCGGCCGAGGACCAGATGGGCTGAGGCCGCCGGTTCCCGAGTCGCCGAGGGCGATGCCGAGTTCGAGGGCTGCTCGTTCCCCGCCATGCGAGACGCCTGCGGGGTGCCGGCGGCTCTCGGTGAAAGCGCTTCGGTCTCTCGCGGGACAATCACGGGCCGGGGACGCGGGTCAGACCGACTGGCGGTCCACGACCCGGGCCGGCGGTGGCCGCAGGTCTCCGGTGCCGAGGCCCAGAGCGAGCCGGGCGCTGAGCCGTCCGTGGGCTTCGGCGTTGATGTGGATCGTCGTCAGTGCGGGGGTGACGTATGCGCCGTACCCGTTGTCGTCGAAGCCGATCACGGCGATCTCGTCCGGGACGGCGCGGCCGAGATCGCGCAGGGCCGCGAGCACGCGCAGGGCGACATCGTCGTTGAAGCAGGCGATCGCGGTCACTTCGGGGGCGTCGGCGAGGAACGCCGCGACGGTATCCGCGCAGGCCGCCCGGTCCCGCGGGGCGGCGAACGACGCTGGTACGGGGATACCCGCGTTCGTGGCGGCGTGGCCGGTGAACTTCAACCTGGTGGCGGTGAGCGGGGACTTGGTATCCGGAAGGGCCAGGGCGATGTGGGTGTGGCCGTGCTCCACCAGGTGGCGGATCTGCAGGGCTGTGTGGGCGGCGAGACCGTCGCGCCATCCGCCTCCCGCGTCGTCGAGTTCGCGACCGGTGAGGTACGTCCCGCCGAAGTGGATCACCGCGCGGGGGGCGATGGCGTCCAGTACCTGTTGGGTGGATTGCGGGGTGTGATGGCCGTGTCGTACGAGGAGGACGTACTCATGGGCCGCCAGTTCCGCGTCGAGCCCGTGGACGTAGCTGCGGGAGTACTCGCCCTCCAGGCCGGCGTCGATGTTCAGCACGACGATGCGGGAGGACCCCTCGCGCAGTGCCCGTGCGACACCGTGCGGCACATAGCCCAGATCCCGCGCGGCCTGCTTCACCCGGTCCCGGGTGGCGGCGGAGATCGTCTGGTGGGGGTCGTCGTTGAGGACGAAGCTGACGGTGGCGCGGGAGACTCCGCTGGCCGCCGCCACGTCGTTCAGCGTGACTCTTCTGGAAGCGCCCATCAGCCCTGCCCCGATGCGGTTGCGTGCCCCGTCCCTCGCTGGGACGGCGCTCACTCATTCTAGGAATGATGTCCAGGGCTGGAGGGCGAGGTGTCGCACCCTGCAGGCCGCGCCGTATGCGGTTCGACGGCCGGACATCCGCGACAAGGGCTAGAACGATTAAGTGATCCGCTGTAACGTGTGGGCCGAGACATGGGCCCCCGTCGTGGGCTTCGCCGAGCACGCCGCCACGACCGGGAACTCCTGGCGCACTTGCACGCGTTGTGGAACACCGGTTTCCGTGCCGACCGGAAGTCCGTCGCCGGACTTCCGGGAAATGGGCCGCAAGCGTCTCACCGGACGCGATAGCCCTCGGCGGCTCGCGTCAGACCGCTCAGCAAGATCAATTCACGAAGTCGGCCGCGCCGGTTCTCGGAATCACTAGATCGATCTAGTAGACGGATGCTCTTGAGAGGAGCCGTATGACAACCCTCAGCCTTCAGGACGGCATCGACGAAGCCGGCTCGCCCGTCGGCCTGCTGTGGAAGCCGGGCGCGGAGCCATGGACGCCCGAGGTGGTCGCGCGCGAGTACGTCGGCTGGCGCAGGGAGCAGGCGGCCTGGCACGAAGGGGTCGCCCTCCTGAACCTGTCGCACCACATGTACGACATGTGGATCGAGGGGCCCGACGCCACCCGGGTCCTGGCGGACTACGGTGCCAACGACTTCGAGAGGTTCGCCGTCGGCCAGGCCAAGCAGTATGTGCCGGTGACCCGGCACGGGAACATCGTCACTGACGGCATCCTTTCCCGGGAGGGCGAGGAGGCGTACATACTCAGCGGCGTACCGGCCAGCCAGCACTGGGTGCAATACCACGCTGAGAGGGGCGGCTACGACGTCTCCTTCGTCACCGACCCGTCCTCCGCGTTCCGACCCGGTGGGGGAGACCCGAAGCTGTTCCGCTATCAGATCCAGGGTCCGCTCGCGCTGGAGCTGATCGCACGGGTCTTCGGCGGCCCGATACCGGAGACGAAGTTCTTCCACTCCACCCCGGTCACCTTGGACGGCCGTGCCTTCAAGGCGTTGCGTCACGGTATGGCAGGCCAGGCCGGCTACGAGTTCATCGGGCCCTGGGAGCACGCGGGCCACGTCCACGAGGCGTTCCTCAAGGCCGGTGAGCCGCTCGGGCTGGTCCAGGTCGGCGCCCTGGCGTATGCGACGCCGAGCGTGGAGAGCGGCTGGGTGCCCTCGCCGGTCCCCGGCATCTACAGCGACCCCGACCTGGCGGAGTACCGCACGTGGCTGCCGCTGTTCGGTATCGAGGGCAAGCGGCCGCTGAACGGCAGCTTCTTCTCGGAGAACATCGACGACTACTACGTATCTCCGTACGAGTTGGGCTACGGGAAGATGATCCACTTCGGCCATGACTTCCAGGGACGTGACGCCCTGCTCAAGGCGAAGGGGGACGGAGGCCTGCGCAGGAAGGTGACCCTCGTCCTCGACCCCGACGACGTGCGGCGCGTGGTGGGCGGGGGAGAGGACCCGGGCTTTGTGCTGAGCTACGCCCGCCAGCGAGTGGAGACCTCTGCGGGGCTGGCCGGCGTCACCATGCAGACGGCGTCGATCGACCCCGTCGGCGCCGTTCTGTCCCAGGCGCTGATCGACGCCGCGCACGCTGAGCCCGGCACGGAGGTGGTGGTGGTCTGGGGCGAGCACCCCGGTCCCGGTACCGACCCCGAAGCCGACCTCGGGTTCCCCCGCATCCGCGCCACCGTGCAGCCCAGCCCGTTCGACCGGCACGCCCGCACCGAGTACCGCCGCAACGCCTGACCTGTCCCGGCGCCGCCCGGTCTCTCCGGGCAGCAGCGCCGGGGGACAAGGAGCACGATGAACCCCCTCAGCACAGCCGCGGCGGCGGTCGGTACGTCGCTGCTGCAGGACTTCTCCCTGGAGATGACCGCCAAGGACGTGCCCAGCTTGGAAGCGGCCCGCGGCTCGATCCCCCAGGGCACCCGTATCAACGTCACGTTCCTCGGTAACGAGGACCTGGAGATGCGGCTTGGAGCCGCCCGGGCCGTGAAACGCCACGGGTTCGTGCCGGTACCGCACATCTCCGCTCGACGCCTCGGCTCGCGAGCCGACTTCGAGCGGTACCTCAGCGGGCTCCAGTCCGACGGAACCGGCGAGAACGTCTTCACCGTCGGCGGCGACCCGGCCCAGCCCGAAGGCCCTTACCCGGACTCCCTCTCTCTCATCGACTCGGGTCTGCTCCAGGCATACGGCGTCCGGCACGTCGGCATCAGCGGATACCCGGAGGGCCACCCGGACATCGCGGAGGACGTGCTGTGGTCCGCGCTCCGCGAGAAGAGCACATCGCTGGCTGCCCAGGGTGTGGACGCCGACGTGATCACACAGTTCGGCTTCGACGTCGACCCGGTGCTTGCCTGGATCGAACGGGTCCGCGGCGAAGGGATCGCGCACCCTGTCCGCATCGGTGTCCCGGGGCCCGCCGGTGTACGGCGCCTGATGTCGTACGCCACCCGGTTCGGTGTGGGCACCAGCGCCACCATCGCCAAGAAGTACGGTCTGTCCCTCACCAACCTCATGGGGACCGCGGGTCCGGACCGGTTCCTGCATGCCCTGGCAGAGGCGTACGACCCGCTCCGGCACGGCCAGGTGAAGATCCATTTCTACACTTTCGGTGGTCTGGGGGCCACCTCCGAATGGATCGTGCGGTTCAGGAAGGAAGCACTCGCATGACAGTCACTCAGGCCTCACCGGCCGCCGCCACCAAGAAGAACAAGGGGATGGACCACCAGGCCGCGCTGATCGTCCAGGGTGCCGACGCCACCGGCATCGTCGCGGCGGTGACCGGCGTCCTCAGCCGGCACGGCGCGAACATCGTCTCCCTCGACCAGTACTCCGACAACCCGGAGGGCGGTGCGTTCTTCCAGCGCACCGTTTTCGGCCTGGCGGGCCTGCATGCCGCTCTCCCCGGGCTGCGTGCCGAGTTCGACGACGAGCTGGTGAAGAAGTACGGCCTCACCTGTAACCTGCGCGACATGTCGGTGCCCAAGCGGGTCGCGATCTTCGCGTCCAAGTCGGACCACTGCCTGCTCGACCTGCTCTGGCGCCACCGTCAGGGGCAGCTGCCCGTCAGTATCGCCATGGTCGTCGCCAACCACCCCGACACCGCCGGGGCGGTGCGCAGCTTCGGCATCCCTTTCTTCCACGTTCCCTCCACGGGACCGGACAAGTCCGCGGCGGAGGCCGAACACCTGCGGTTGCTCGAGGACAACGTCGACTTCGTCGTCCTGGCCCGTTACATGCAGATCCTGTCGGCCGACTTCATCGACACGGCAGGCGTGCCGATCATCAACATCCACCACTCCTTCCTTCCCGCGTTCGTCGGTGCCGGCCCCTACGCCAAGGCGAAGGAACGCGGTGTGAAGCTGGTGGGCGCCACCGCGCACTACGTCACCGAGGACCTCGACGAGGGCCCGATCATCGAGCAGGACGTCGTCCGGGTGAGCCACGCCGACACGGCCGCCGACCTCGCCCGACGCGGCGCCGACGTGGAACGGGCCGTCCTCTCCCGCGCAGTGCTCTGGCACGCGGAGGACCGGGTCATCCGCAACGGCAACCACACCATCGTTTTCGCCTGACTCTCGCCCAGAAACGCGCCTCGACAGGGAACCCGCCCGGACAGGGCGGGCGGTCCTGCCGCGTGCCGGATTCCCACTCCTGGGCGCCGGCGAAGGAACGATACGACCTCTACGCGGGATTGCCCGCCGGCACCCGGCTTCCGGTGTCGTGCAACCTCGGCTTGTCGGCCGCGGTCGCGCACGAGTTCTCCTCGCCGGGCGGATCGTCCGCCGACAGAAAGCGATTTGCCAGCATGACACTCACCATCAATGGCACGGAGATCGCCCGGAGCATCCGAAGCCGGGTTGCCCAGCGGGTGGCTGAGACGGCTGCCACCGGAAAGCGGCCCGGACTCGCGACGATCCTCGTCGGCGACGACCCGGCGAGCGCTGTCTATGTAGCCGCCAAACGCCGTGCCATTCGCCAGGCGGGCATGCGTGACTTCCACCGTCATCTGCCCCGGCACGCCAGCCGGGGCGAGGTGGCCGCCGTCATCGACGAACTGGCCGCCGACCCCGATGTCTCCGGCATTCTGCTCCAACTCCCCCTTCCGGCACAGCTCGACGCCGGGCCCCTGATCGACCGCATACCCGTCACCAAGGATGTCGACGGTCTTACCACGGCCAGCGTCGGCCGACTGGCCCGCGACGAGAAGGGCTTGCGCCCCTGTACGCCGAGCGGCGTCATCGAACTGCTCGACGCCGAGGGCATCGAGCTCAAGGGTGCCTGCGCCGCCGTCGTCGGCTGGGGCGCCCTGGTGGGCCGGCCTCTGGCTCAGCTGCTGCTTCGGAGAGGCGCGACGGTGAGCATCGCCCACGAGTTCACCGCCGACCTCGCCTCCGTCACTCGCACCGCCGATATCGTCGTCGTGGCCACCGGCGTCCGCGGCCTCATAGGTTCCGAACACGTCAAATCAGGTGCCACCGTCATCGACGTCGGCATCCACCGCACTCCCGACGGCTTGGTCGGCGACGTCCGCGCCGCAGAACTTGACGGCATCGCCGGCCGTATCACTCCCGTACCCGGCGGCGTGGGCCCGATGACCATTGCCATGCTGCTGGTCAACACACTCCGGGCCGCAGAGTGGGACTCCGCGCGGGCGGCGTTATCCGTGTAGGAACCTCGTGCTCGGCGCGGTCACACGGCGGCCGCCTTGTGGTCCGTCGCGTCGAAGGAGCACAAGACGGCCGCCTCAGGTCACTGGGCAAGCACGCTCTGCGGGAGGTAGAGCGGCATGGAATCCTCCCACTGACTGTCGGTCAGCAGCTGTTTCCCGGAGCCGTCCGCGTTCATGGCCATGATCTGGCCGTAGGGTTGGAAGGTGTCGTCGTACAGCGCCGCTTCCTCCCGGAAGCCGTACATCCCGCTGTTGTAGAGGATCCGTCCGTCGTAGTTCCACACGGCGTGCCCGTCGTTCGCGCCGCTGGTGGTCAGGACCCGCAGATTGCCGCCGTCGGGCTGGATGGTGCACACGTCGAAGTTGGTCGGGCCGGTCTTGCGGGTGAACAGGATGAGCTTGCCGTCCGCGGACCAGTCCGGCAGGTTGTCGGACTCGGTGGTGAGCACGCTCGTCGTCCTGCTGGCGAGGTCGAGGACGCGCAGGCCGCTCTCCTTGCCCCACACACGGTAGACGATCTTGCTTCCGTCGGCCGAATAGCTGGGGAAACCGGCGTTGGTGGAGTTGTCCGTGAGCGCCTCCGCTCCGGTGCCGTCGCTGCGCACTCGCCAGATCGCGGCTGCCATGGCGGCGCGTTCCTGGAACCAGCCGCCCAGACCGAAGGCGATCCATCCGCCGTCCGGTGACCAGGTGGGCCGGAAGGCGCCGGCCAGTCCCTCGGCGAGGAGCGTCGGATCCAGGCCGCTGTCGGCGGTGTTGAAGACGACCTTGAGATCGGAGCCGTCGGGTTTCAGGGTGACGATCGAGGAGTTGGCGAGCCCGGTCTGTTTTTCGGTGATGGCGAGTCGGCCCTGCCGTGACAGGACCGGGAACACGTCGCAGAAGCGGTAGTCCCAGTCCGCGTCCCAACTGTAGAGCGTGTCGTCGAGCGCTCGGCTGGTGAAGTCCTGCTTCTCGTAGATCACCGACTTCCCGTCCGGCGACCATGCGGGTGAGCGCAGCGACCGTTTGACGGCCGGCCTGCCCGATGTGTAGGCCAGGCCCTCGTCGGGCCCGCCCTTGATGAGATAGCCGATCTCGGTGTTGGTCACGTACTGGGGCGAGACCTTCAGGTTGGGCCCGGAGGTGTGCACGACGCGGTTGGTACCCGTTGCGACGTCGACGGAGACGATCTGGGACTCGACGATCCCGATGTCCTCCGGACGATGGGCGCCCCAGGTCCCTTCGGTGGTGATTTCGTAGTAGACGATCCGCTGACCGTCCGGCGACCACTTCGGCGAGCCCAGGCAGTATCCGGGTTTGGTCGCCAGTTGACGGAATCCGGTGCCGTCCGGCCGGATGACATAGATGCTCAGTTCCTGGGTGTGCTCCCAGCCCCTGCCGTCGTCGTGGCCGCGCCAGGCCGTGTTGCGGTCGCTGGAGAAGGCGATCCACTGTCCGTCTGGCGACCAGACGGGCCGGAAATGGCCGTCAGGGCTGCTGGGGTCACCGGCGAGCGCGGGCGTGCCGGTCAGGTTGGTCAGCGCCCCGGTCTTCATGTCCATCAGCCATATCCGCGACAGATGGTCTGCCGAGCGCGTGGAGGAGAAGACCAGAGTCCTCTTGTCCGGCGACAGGGCAGCGCAGTCGTTCACCGACGGCCCGGTCACCAGAGGCTGGACGCCGACCACTTGGCCCGCACCGTTCAGACTGCCCCAGTAGACGTCGGAGTTGCCGTCGCCCGTCCGTTCCGATGTGAAGAACACGTTCTTGCCGTCGGGGGAGAAGCCCGGGTGGCGGTCGAACGCCGCGCTCTTGCTGTCCAGCAGCCTGCGCTCGTTCGAGCCGTCGGTGTTGGCGATGTACAGGGTGGACGACGACGGTGCGATGCGGTTCATCAGCATCACACCCTTCTTGCCGGCACCGGCAGCCGCCACGGCGAAGGAGGTCGGCAGTAAGTTGGTGGCCGCGGCAGCGCCAACTGCCGCGCCGACTGCCAGAAATGCTCTGCGGTTGAGTTGGGGTGACATCGCTGTATCAGGTCCCTTCGCGGTCGGCGGACACGCAACCGCAGGGGGAAGTTGTCGCCCGGTGGCGACCAGTTGCCCTGCTGGTTCGTGGTATCAGCCGACCGTGTCCGACGGTCCCTCGGCTGGTTGCGTCAGTCGGCCTGTCGGCTGCGGCTCAGCTGACGTCCGAGTGACGGGTTGATTCATACAGCCACACGCGTCCGCCGAGTAGATTGTCGAACAACTCGCGATGGACCGTAACACCGCCGCATGGCTCCAACAAGAAGTGTGCACGAAAATCGATGCCGGTGGTGTCCTGGCGTTCAGGAGCGCTTGAGATTGTTGGACAAACAGGGTGGGTTGATGATGGTGTTGGCGGCGTTGCCGGGGCTGCTGCGCGCTGGCCGTAAGGCGGTTGTGGTGGTGAGCGCCAACACGGGGAGCGCCTCGGCTGCCGAACATACTGCTCAGCAAGTCGGTGCCCACTCTTCAGGAACCATAGGTGATCACATGGACCCCAGATTTCGCGACAAGACGGGCGAATCCGATAACGCGACGCCGACCCGGCACAGTCAGGCTTACGAAGGTCTGCGTTCAGCGCTGCTCTCGGGAAGCTTCGAACCGGGCACCCGGCTCACCGAGGCGGATCTGACTCAGCGGTTCGGCGTCTCGCGGAGCACCATGCGAGCCGTACTGGTCCAGCTGGCTCAGGAGGGCTACGTCACCAGCGAGGTCAACCGTGGCGTCCGTACGCGGGACTTCTCCGTCGAGGAAGCCATGGACATCCTGGAGGCACGCGAAACTCTGGAATCGGCCCTGGCGGGCAAGGCCGCCGAACGTGCGAGCGATGAGGAAATCCGCGAACTGCGCCGCACACTGGAGAGCATGGCGGACTGCCAGGCTCGCGGCGACGAGAAGGGATACTCCCAAGGCAACCGAACCTTCCACCAGCAGGTCAAACGTGCCGCTCACCAGCAGACCCTCGCCCGCGCCCACGACACACTGCTCTATCCCCTCGTGATGCGGCAGTACCGTGACCTCTCCGCACCGCATCCGCGAGCCGGGTCACTCGAAGAGCATCAGGCCATCCTCTTGGCCATCCTCACTCGCAACCCGGACGCAGCCATTGCCGCGATGCGCCATCACGTCGGCTCCGCCCGCCGGGCCCTGCTGTTGCGATCCGGCCGCAACGATGCGACGCCCTCGGCCACGGAGAACGACCCCAGGGCCGCCTCCGCCAAGGCTGTCGCCGATCGGTCGGCGGATCCCGATCCCGCAGGAGCGTAGACCCACCCTGGTGGTGCGTCCGCCGACTGACCCTTCCGGGCATGGAACTCCGCTGCGCCGTGCGTTCCGTCGGGCCGTCCTCCGAGCCGAGCTTGTGGCCGCACCTGTGGTCCGGACGGAGGACGGGTCTGCCCGGAGGGACGGCCGATATCTGCTGCGGATGCGCCGCGCACTTGTGTCTTGATGGCCTCGGCGCCTTCGTGACCGCGGTGATCTTCCTCGCTCTGATCGGTGTACGCGTTCGTACAGCCCACGGTGCCGGCGTGACGGCAGCGGCGACCTCCGGGCCGTGAGCAGTACGTCCGGGTGCTGCTCTATCGGGTGTCGACCCTTCGAGCCCTCAAGGATTGTCCAACAATAGTTGACCGGATTGAAGTTTAACCTCGCCCTGGTCCTGGTTTTTCTTGCAGGAGTCTTGCCGTTGTGGGTCGAGCGCGTTACGTTCCCTGCAGTTCTTGTCGGACAATCCAGATACGCCACCGTATGAACGATGGGCCAGGCCGCCCTTCTCGAGGGGCAGGCCGAGGAGACGAAGATGTCGACCAAACAGCGCGCCCCGCAGACGGAAGCACTTCGCTTCGAGAACGTGACCCTGGAGTTCCCGGGGAGCCATCGACCCGCCATCAGGGACGTGTCCTTCCAGATCGACCGCGGCACGTGCGTCGCCGTGATCGGTCCCAGCGGGTGCGGGAAGAGCACCCTTCTCAATCTGGCCGCCGGACTGCTCTCTCCGACCGACGGCCGGGTCTACTTCGGCGGCGAGGAGGTCGACGCCGTCAACTCGGAGGCGGCGTACGTGACTCAGCAGACGGACCTGCTGCCGTGGCTGAGCGTGAAGGCCAACATCGGCCTGGCCCTGAAGTTCCGCAAGGTCCCGAAGGCGGAGCGCGAGGCACGCATCGCTCACTGGGTCGACGTCGTCGGGCTCACCGGATTCGAGAACCACTACCCCCGCGAGCTGTCCGGCGGTATGCGCAAGCGCTGCGCGATCGCGCGGGCACTGATCTACGACCCGTCCATCGTGCTGATGGACGAGCCCTTCGGGCCGCTGGACGCCATCACACGGCTGAAGCTCCAGCAGGAACTCCTCAACTTGTGGCAGGAGCAGAAGGGCACCCTCGTCTTCGTCACCCACGACCTCAACGAGGCCCTCTACCTCGCCGACGAGGTGGTCGTGATGTCCGAGGGACCGGGCACAGTCCGCCGCGTCCTCCCCGTTCCCTTCGGGCGCCCCCGCACCATCGGCTCCCTCATCGAGTCGCACGAGTTCTCCGAGCTCTACAACGACCTGTGGAGCCTGTTCAAGTCCGACGCGAAGGCGACCGACGCCGCCCAGCGGTCATGAAGCGAGGTCCACACCCTTGATATCCATCGCCGAAAAGATCGACGTGCCGAGCCCGCCGGCACGGGTCTGGGAGACCATCTCCGACCCCTCCGCAGTCGTGTCCTGCATCGGCGGCGCCGAGTTGGGCGAGTCCCACGACGACGGTTCCTTCGACGGTGTCCTCGTCGTCAGGTTCGGTGGCATCCGGGTCAGGTTCGCCGCCCGCATCACCCTGGAACTGGACCAGGACGAGCGGGAAGGCCGACTGACCGCGCGGGGCCGGGACGGCCAGGGTGCCACCCGGTTCAGCGGTGGTGCCGTCTTCCGGGTGAGCGAGAACCCGGCCACCGACGGCACACAGGTGGCCATGACCGGTGAGATGAACCTCTCCGGGAAGCTCGCCCCGCTCATCGAATCGGGCGCTGGTGTCGTGGTGTCCAGGATGACCCGGGAGTTCTCGGCGGCACTCGTCGAACGCTGCGCCCTCCCTGATGCCACCGCGTCCGAGTCCACCACCGACGAGTCCGACGCCGTTGCCGTGCCCGACGACACCGCCGCCCCCGCGGTGCGCCCCGGCTGGTGGCGACGTGTCCGCGACCGGCTCGCCCGCCTGTTCGGCCGTGGACGCTCCCGCCCGCCGGCCGACGCCGCATCCGCAGGCACGTCCGCACCCGCCCCGTTTCGAGGAGGCCGTCCGTGACAGCCCGGCTCAACAAGGTCATCGCCCGTCTCGCCCAGGGCCGGCACGTCTTCGCCTCGTTCGCGCTGGCCGACCCCCTTGCCGCGCTCGACTTCGTCACCACCTCCTACGACGCGCTCGTCTTCGAGACGGAGCACAAGCCGTGGGACGCCGTCGCTCTGCGCGACAGCTTCCAGTACCTGCTCGACCGGCGTCAGATCCGGACCTCGGACGAGCCGGGTCCGGCGCTCACCCCTCTCGTGCGGATCCCCGTCAACGGTGCCGAGAAGGCGCAGTGGCACGCGAAGCAGGCCCTCGACCTCGGTGCCTTCGGTATCGTGTGGCCGCATATCTCCACCGTGGAGGAGGCCCGCAACGCGGTGGCCGCCTGCCGGTATCCCTCGCTGCCGGGGGAGCCCCGCCACGAGCCGGCCGGACTGCGCGGCGACAGCCCGAGCGCCGCCGCCCGCTACTGGGGCGTCTCCAACCAGGAGTACTACCGGCGCAGCGACGTCTGGCCGCTCGACCCGGACGGAGAGATCCTCGTCGGCCTCATGATCGAGGACCAGCAGGGCATCGAGAACCTGCCGGGCATGCTCGACGAGGTGCCGGGCATCGGTCTCGTCGTCATCGGTGAGGGCGACATGAGCCAGGAGCTCGGCATCCCGCGCCAGTACGACCACCCCCGGATGCTCGAGTGTAAGCGGCGCGTGCTCGACATCTGCAACGCGCGCGGCGTCCCTGTTGGGCACCCGCACGTCACCGCCGACAACGTCAAGCAGGTCCTCGACGACGGCTACCGCTTCCTGATGACCGCACCCGTGCGCACCTACCCGGGCCTGGAGCTGGGCCGCTCCCTCGCCGGCCGCGCCTGACCGCCGGCCGGGTCCGGCCTCCGACCGTCACCCTCCCCGCAAGGAGCTGCCATGCTCATCGACTGTCACGGCCACTTCACCACCGCCCCTCCCGCTCTCGGCCGGTGGCGGGAGAAACAGATCCGCGCCTTCGAGGACTCCGGCGTACGCGTCCCACCCGACGAACTGTGCATCAGCGACGACGAGATCCGCTCCGCCATCGAGCAGGGCCAGCTCAAGCTCCAGAACGAACGCGGCACCGATGTCACGCTGTTCTCACCCGGCGCCGGGAAGATGGCCCACCATCACGGTGACGCGCAGACGAGCCTGGACTGGTCCCGCGTCACCAACGACCTGATCTCCCGGGTGTGCGGGCTGTTCCCCGGCAGGTTCGTCGGCGTCTGCCAGCTCCCCCAGTCGCCCGGGGACGCGCTCGAGGAATCCATCTACAACAGCGTCGCCGAACTGGAACGCTGCGTGAGGGAGCTGGGCTTCGTCGGCGCCCTGCTGAACCCGGACCCCTCCGACGGCAACTGGCAGGCCCCACCGGTCACCGACAGGGTGTACTACCCGCTCTACGAGAAGATGGTGGAGCTGGACGTCCCGGCCATGCTGCATGTGGCCATGTCCCGCAACCCCGCGCTGCAGGGCACCTGCGCCCACTACCTGGCCGGCGACACCGCCGTGTTCATGCAGCTGTGCCAGTCGGACCTGTTCCGGGACTTCCCCGGTCTGAAGGTCGTCATCCCGCACGGCGGCGGCGCCGTCCCATACCACTGGGGCCGCTACCGGGGCGTCATGCAGGACCAGGGCCGACCTCCGCTCGAGGAACTGGTCCTGAACAACGTCTACTTCGACACCTGCGTGTACCACCCGCGCGGCATGCAACTGCTGGTGGACGTGCTACCGGCCGAGAACGTGCTCTTCGCCTCGGAGATGATCGGTGCCGTCCGTGGTATCGACCCCGAGACGGGACACCACTTCGACGACACCAAGAGCATCCTCGACTCCGTCACCGGCCTGTCCGACGAGGACCGTCGGCTCATCGAGTCCGGCAACGCCCTGCGTGTGTTCCCACGCCTGAAGAACCACAAGCACCTGGCGAATGCGGAGGCGACGGCCCGATGAAGGTCTATGAAGCCATGGCCGAGGCGTTCGTCCAGGAAGGCACCCGGGACGTCTTCGGCATGATGGGCGACGCCAACATGCACTGGATGAACGCCCTCGCCGAGCGCGGAGCGCGGCTGTTCGAAGTGCGGCACGAGGGTTCCGGCCTCGGTATGGCAGACGGCTGGGCGCGAGCATCCGGCCGGCCCGGAGTGATCACGACGACCAGTGGTCCGGGCGTCTCGCAGCTCGCCACCTCGATGATCGTCGCGGCGCGGGCCCGTACCCCGCTGGTCGCGCTCTGCGGCGAGACCGCCTGGGGCGACAAGGCTGCCGCGCAGTACCTCGACCAGGGCCGCTTCGCCGCCGCCATCGAGTGCGCCTACGTCCACCTCGACCGCGCGGACCAGGCACAGGAGGTCGTGCAGCGCGCCTTCCACCTCGCCCGTACCGAGTCGCGCCCGGTCATGATCAGCGCGCCGATGGACATCCAGACCCATGAATTCGGCGACGCCCTGGACCTGCCGTATGTGCCGTCGACCCAACTGATCGACCGGCAGCGGCCACTGCCCGACCCCGAGCGGATCACGCGCGCCGCCGACATCGTGCAGGCGAGCAAGCAGGTCGTGATCATCGCGGGTCGCGGCGCGCGCCAGGCCGACGCCGGTGAGGGCGTGCTGCGGCTCCAGGAACGGACAGGGGCACTGCTCGCCACCACGCTGCAGGCGAAGAACTGGCTGCGGGAGCGGACCGAGCACCACGTGGGCATCTCCGGCCTGTTCGGCAACCGGGTGGCGATGGAGCTGCTGCAGGAAGCCGACTGCGTGATCGCGGTCGGGGCCAGCCTCAACCACTACACGACCGAGGCCGGTTATCTCTTCCCCGAGGCGAAATACGTCCAGATCGACACCGCCGAGCATCTGGTGATGGGAAACGGGGCCGCCGCCGACGTCTATGTCCGCGCCGACGCGGTGACCGCGCTGGACGCGCTGGACCAGGAGCTCGCCCGCCGTTCCGTACGGATCGATGGCTTCCACACCGCGGAAGTCCGCGGCCGGCTGTCCGCCCCACTGGTCGACCCCGCCGACTTCGTGCGGGAGCCGGGCCGGATCGACCCGCGTGAGGCGATCACGGTGCTGGACGAAGAGCTTCCCGGCGAGATCGACCTGGTCCTCGGCAGCGGCCACCAGACGGACTTCGGAACCATGCTGTTCCAGCGCTCCCGCGAGATCGTCTCCAACTACGGCATGTTCGGAGCGATCGGGCAGGCCCCGATGCTGACCATCGGCAAGATCGTCGCGGACGGCGGACGGCCGTCGTTCGTGGTCGAGGGCGACGCGAGCTTCCTGATGCACCTGCCCGAGTTCGAGACCGCGTGCCGGTACGGCGTGCCACTGCTGGCCGTCGTCATGAACGACGAGGGCCTCGGCGCCGAATACCACAAGTCCGCAGCGAAGGGGCTCGACCCGGAGCTCGCGATCATCCCGACACCGGAACTCGGCGCGGTGGCGGTGGCCCTCGGCGGGTCCGGCGCGACCGTCCGCACCACGGACGAGCTGCGCGCGGCACTCGCCGCGTACGTCCGTGAGCCCCGCCCGACCGTCATCGACGTCCGCATCACGCGCAAGGTGCTCAGCCCGCCCTACCGGCGCCTCTGGTACGGCGAGGACGTGTGAGCCGGACGAGGAGCAAGGAGACCACAGCCGTGAACATCCCCTCCGCAGCAGACGGGGCACTGGACGTCCTGCTCGGGGACTACCCGCACACCCGCGTACTCAGGGACGGCACGATCCCCGTGGAGGACGTCGAGTGCCGCTTCCTGACAGCCTCACCGCTGCACTCCGCCTTCCCACGCATGGTCCGCGGTCTGGAGTTCGACGTCTGCGAGATGCCGGTCGCCACCTATCTGCTGGCCCGTGACGCGGGCGTGCCGGTCACCCTGCTTCCGGCCGTGCTGATCGGCGCCACGCACCACCACTCGCTGACCCGACTCCCCGACGGCCCCGACCTCGACCCGCGGCGCCTCGCGGGCCACCGGATCGGAGTGCGGTCCTACGGACAGACCACCGGGATGTGGGTACGGGGGATCCTGCGCGAGGACTACGGCGTCGACGCGTCGGACGTCACCTGGGTCACCACCGAGGACGCGCACGTCGCCAGTTATGTGAACCCCCCGAACGTCGAACGGTCGCCCACCGGCGCCGTCGCGGCCCTCCTACAGGCCGGGGACGTGGACGCCGCAGTGCTGGGGCCGCGCGCCATCGGTGTCCAGGGCATCCCCCTGGTCCCGGTGATCAAGGACGCGGAGGAAGCGGCCGCGGCATGGACGGAACGCCACGGGACCGTGCCGGCGAACCATCTGCTGGTCGTCCGTGACGACGTCCTGCGCTCCCGGCCCGACGCGGTCACCGCCCTGTTCCGGGCGCTTGCCCGGGGCATCGACGAGACCGCCGCCGAGCGGGACCTCACCACCGCGGCGGGCCGGGCGGTCACCGCCGGATGGAGCGACACACTCGCCCGGGGTCTGGAGGTCGCGGCCCGCTACGCCCTGGAACAGGGACTCGTCAGTGCCCCCGTCGACCTGGCCCGCATCCAGAAGGACATGGCGTTCCTCGAAGGCTGAGCGGACCGGCGACCACCACCAGAAGGAGAAGAGGCGATGGAAGGCATGGACGACTCGGAACTGCGGGTGCGGCCCTCGGCCCCCACCCGCAAACCGGAACTCTGGACACCGGAACTGCTCGCCAAGATCGACTGGCGCCGCGAAGCGGCCGACGAGCCGCTGCGCGGGGTGGTCACGTCCGACGGACCGGTCCCGGATCTGTACCCGCTGAACGCAACGGGGGCCGACACCAACCGGATCCGCGAGGCGACCGCCGCCTACCTGCGCGCACTCACCCCCAACGAACTGCACGACGCGCGTTTCCCGATGCGGGACGTGACCTGGCGCCACTGGAACAACGGGGCACGCTACTTCCTGCGCCACGGCCTGTGCCTGGAGGAACTGGACGACATCAAGCGGCAGCTCGCCCTGGACGTCCTCCACGCCGGCCTCAGCGACGCCGGGTACCGCCAGGTCGTCGACCTGATGCACCTCAACCTGACCATCGGAGAGATCCGCGGCGAGACCGACAAGCTCAACGAGTGGCTGTACTGGTTCAGCGTCTACGGCGACCCGCTCGGCGAGGGCCCGTTCGGCTGGCAGCTCGACGGCCACCATGTGAACGTCAACTGCGCCCTGGTCGGCGACCACATGGTCCTCACCCCGACGTTCCTGGGCGCCGAACCCGAGACCGCCCACGGCGGCAAGTACGCCGGGACGACCGCCTTCCGCGCCGAGGAGGCCGCGGGGCAGCAGCTGTTCGCCGGACTGTCGGCGCCCCAGCGACAGCGGGCCACGATCGCCGACGAACTGCCGAACGAGCTGTTCGTCGGCGCCTTCCGGGACAACTGGGAGCTGGACTTCGCAGGCCTGCCGCTCAGCGGCCTGACCGGTGACCAGCGGCGCGCGGCGCTCGAGCTGATCGCCCTGTACACCGACCGGGCCGACCCCGGGCATGCCAAGGTCCGGATGAACGAGGTCCTGGCGCACGAGGGCAACACCTGGTTCGGGTGGGTCGGCGACCCGGACGGCGTCTTCTACTACCGCCTGCACAGCCCGGTGATCCTGGTCGAGTTCGAGCACATGCCGGGCGTGATGTACGCCAACGATCACCCGACCCGCCGGCACATTCACACCATCGTGCGCACCCCGAACGGGGGCGACTACGGCGCCGACCTGCTGCGTCAGCACCACGCACGGCATCCCCACAACGGACCGAGGAGAAAATGATGAAGGTGGTTCTGGGCCGCGACGACCTGGCCGCGGCGGCCGGGACGGCCGTCGAGGAGACCGGGACACGGTTCGAACGGCTGGGCACCAGGCCGATCCACAAGGCCTCCCGTGGCTTCGTCGACGGCACCGGCGCCGATGTGTGCGAGCTCGCGATCGTGACCCTGCTGCAGGCGGTCGCCCAAGGCCGTGACGTACTGCTGCTGCCGATCACGGCCCTCGGCCGGGACCAGCACCAGACGCTGGTCACGATGGGCCGGCTGACGGTGCAGGCCATCGAGGGGCACAGCGTCGGGGTGCGCGCCTGGAGCCAGACCACGGGTGTCTGGGTGCGCGGCTTCCTGACCGAGAGCTACGGCGTCGACCTGCGCAAGATCGACTGGCGGACCTACGAGGGCGCCCACGTCGACGGCTGCGAGGACCCCTCCTGGGTCACCCGTGCGCCCGAGGGCGCCGAACTGCCGGCCGACTTCCTGGACGGACGGGTCGAGTTCGGGATCATGGGCAACGAGCTTCCCTCGGACGACCGGATCCGCACCGCCATCACCGACGCGCGCAAGGTGGCCGCCGAGTGGGCGGCAAGCACCGGCTTCACTCCCGTCAACCACGTCGTCGGCATGACCGGGGCGGCGGCCCGCGAGCACTCCCCGGCGATCCTCGCCGCGTTCGACGCGATGCGTGCGGCGGCGGCCACGGCGCCGACCGCCGCGATCGACCCGGTCGGCTTCGCGGGTCTGCGCGGCCCGTTCACCAGGGCCGCCGCCTACGCCCTGGAGCAGGAGGTCGTCCCGCGGGCCGTGGAGTTCGACGCCATCGTCGACCGCACCTGCGCGGCCCTGGGTGTCCCGGCGTCCCGCCTCGGCGGCTGATCCCGGCGGCCGATCCGCACGGCTCGCCGGACCCGGCGGCCGGTTGGCGTCGGAGCGCCCCACCGAATGACAGACGAAAGGCAGGAAATGGAGAAGCTCTCCACCGCCCTCGGGGACTACGCGCACGCGCGTGACATCCCCGCCCCGGTGACCGACACGGCCACGTACGCCGTCGAGGAGATAGCGGTCAGGCCGGTCATCGGCGCCTACCGACGGATGATCCGGGACCTCGAGTTCGACGTGTGCGAACTGGCACCGGTGTCCTACCTGATGGCCCGCCAGGCCGGCATTCCCCTCACCGCGATCCCGGTCTTCCTCAACCGCCGCTTCCACCACGGCGACATCCAGTGCGGCGCCCGCTCCGGCATCCGGGTGCCGCGCGACCTGGAGAGCCGCCGAGTGGGCGTGCGCGCCTACTCGGTCAGCACCGGAGTATGGGCGCGCGGCGTCCTCACGTCGGAGTACGGCGTCGACATCCGCAAGATCACCTGGGTGGTGGACGACGACGACCACGTCGAGGGCCGAGTGCCGCCCAACGTGGAGCGCGTCACCGACGGCCGCTCGCTCGGCGAGCTGCTCCGCGCCGGTGAGATCGACGCCGCGTTCACCGGCAACGCCGGCACCGGCCGCGCGGGAGCGCCGCGCAGCGGCTGGACCGCGACAGCCGAACCACGGGCGAGCGACGGTGACACCCCGTACCCGCTGTTCCCGGAGGCCGACATCGTCGCCTCGGACCACCACCTGCGCACCGGCGTCTACCCGTTGCACTCCCTCATCGCCCTGCGCGCGGACCTCGTCGCCCGCGACCCCTCGCTGGCCACCGCGCTGTACGCGGCGTTCGCCGAGGCCAAGCGGCGGCAGCTGGCCATCGACCCGGACTGGACCGAGCTGCCGCGGTTCGCCCGCCAAGCCGCACAGACGGGCGGCGATCCCGTGCCCTACGGAGTGGCCGCCAACGAGCCGAGCCTGGCCGCTCTGGTGCGCTACTCGCGTGACCAGGGCCTGCTGGACGCGGACTTCGCCGACGACCCACGTGCGCTGTTCGCCGACGGCGACTACCCCGACGTCTGACAGGAGCGAAGATCCATGGACATCATCGACACGCACTGCCACGTCATCGCCCAGGACCAGAACCGGTATCCGTGGTCGCCCATCGGCGGGAAGCCGTCCGCCTGGGCCACCTCCCGGCCGGTGACCGCCGAAGGCATGCTCGCCCGCATGGACGAGGCAGGCATCCGGCAGTCCGTCCTGGTCCAGGCCACGACCGCCTACGGCTACCGCAACTCCTACGTCCTCGACAGCGTCGCCGTCCACCCGGAACGGCTCCTCGCGGTCGGCACCTTCGACCCGCTCACCCTCGACGCCCCGGCGCGACTGGCCTCGGCCGTCGACGTGCGGGGTCTCGCCGGGGTCCGGCTGTTCACCAGCGGCAGCACCGTGCCCACCCAGGGAGAGTGGTTCGCCGCACCCGAGGCGGACCCGTTCTGGCACGCCGCCGGAGAACTCGACGTCACCGTCTGCCTCCAGATGCGGCTGGGTGCGGCCACCGGACAGCTCGTGGACGTACTGGAGCGGTTCCCCACCGTCCGGGTGCTCCTGGACCACATCGGATACCCCGACATCGCAGCCGGTCCGGAACGTGCCGGCAAAGAGGTCGCCGAGCTGGCCGGCCATCCGGGTCTGTATCTGAAGCTCACCCACCGCAACCTGGAGCCGCTGCACGCGGCGGGGGAAAGGGCCATCGAGTTCCTCACGCCCGTGATCGAGTCCTTCGGCGCCGGGCGCATCGCCTGGGGATCGAACCTTCCCGCGGCCGAACAGCCGTTGACCGAGCTCGTCGACCTGGCGCGCACCGTGCTGGCACCACTGCCCGCGGCGGCCCGGCAGGAGATCTTCGCGGGAACCGCACGCCGCCTCTACCCCTCACTGGCCGGGTAGGAACCCGCCCCCCCGTGCAGCCGGCCGGGTGCACACCTCGGCTCTCAACCCCGCGGAACGAAAGGGCGCTCGAGGTGGACCACGACGGTGACGCTGCCGCACCCGAGGCGAGAACATCGGGCACCAGGCAGAGTCAGACCTACGACGGGCTTCGCTCCCTGCTGCTGTCGGGGAGCATCGCCCCCGGCACGCGGCTGACCGAGGCGGACCTGACCCGGATGTTCGACGTGTCTCGGAGCACCATGCGATCCGTGCTGGTACGGCTGACGCAGGAAGGCTACGCCACCAGTGAGGTCAACCGCGGGGTGCGGACCCGCAGCTTCTCAGTGGAGGAGGCGGCGGACATCCTGGAGGCCCGCGAGACGCTGGAGTCCGCTCTGGCCGGCAAGGCGGCCGAACGCGCCACCCCCGGGGAGATCGAGGACATGCGCCGCACCCTCCAGGACATGGAGGAGGTGAAGACCCGTGGGGACCAGGACGCCTACTCGGGCGGCAACCGGCGCTTCCACCAGCAGATCAAACAGGCCTCGCACCAGACGACCCTGGCCCGTGCCTACGACACGCTGCTCTACCCGCTGGTGATGCGCCAGTACCGCAACCTGTCCGCGCAGCACCCGAGGTCCGGGTCGTTGGAGGAACACCAGGCCATCTTTCTCGCCATCGTCACGCGTAATCCCGATGCGGCCGTCGCGGCGATGCGCCATCACGTCGGCTCCGCCCGAAGGGCGTTGCTGCTGGACACGTCCCCGGTGTCGCGAGTCGTCTGACGACCGGCCGGGGTGGGAAGGACGTCATGCGTCACACCGTGGACACCGAGGCCGGGCCCGTCGAGGGAGTACCGTGCCGGGACCGGTCCGTCACCGTCTTCCGCGGCATCCCCTACGCCGCCCCGCCGGTAGGTGACCTGCGCTGGCAGGCGCCGCAGCCGCCGCGACGCTGGGAGGGTGTACGGCGGACCGGCCGGTTCGGGCCCATGTGCCCGCAGGCGCCGACCGACGCGGCCGCGACCGGTGTCGACGTCCCCATGAGCGAGGACTGCCTGAACCTGAACATCTGGACGGGCGCACCCTCCACCGCGGAACTCCGCCCGGTCCTCGTGTGGATCTACGGCGGCGGCTTCCGCGAGGGCACCGGGGCACATCCGCGTTATGACGGCGAGAAGCTGGCACGAAAGGGCCTTGTCGTCGTCACCTTCAACTACCGTCTGGGCGCCTTCGGTTTCCTCGCCACCGCCGAGTTGAGCGGGGAGTCCGGACACGGCTCCTCCGGCAACTACGGGCTGCTCGACTGCGTCGCCGCCCTGCGCTGGGTACGTGACAACATCGCATGCTTCGGCGGCGATCCTGGCAGGGTCACCGTCGCCGGCCAGTCCGCGGGCGCCGGCATGGCCAACTTCCTGGCCATGTCCCCACTCGCCAAGGGGCTCTTCCACCGGGCTGTCGCGCAGAGCCACGCGCGCTACGCGCGAGACCCCGAACTGCGCTACCTCTCCACTTCCTACCGCCTTCCCGCCGACGCCGAGACGGCAGGAGACCGCTACGCACGGGTGCACGGCGCACAGACCGCGCGCGAGCTGCGGAGCCTGCACTGGCGCAAGCTGGTCGACGGCCGTCATCCCGTCGACACGACCGTAGAGACCGGCGGCACGGCAGGACCCCCTCTCTTCCGTCCCGTCGTCGACGGCTGGGCGATCCCCGCCGGCTACGACGAGACATACGCCAAGGGCGCGCAGAACGACGTCGACTACCTCACCGGGAACAACCTCGACGAGAGCGGCGCCGTACCCCAGACGATGGTCGCCGCACTGCGTGCCGGACGGCGCACGGTCCGCCCCGGATCGCCGCCGGTCCACGTGACGCTGGAGCAGCATGTCACGGCGGCCCGGCGCAAGTTCGGGCCGCTGGCCGAGGAGTTCCTGCGGCTCTACCCGGCCACGACGGACGACGAGGCCGCCGCGGCCGGCAGCCGGGCGGCACGGGACAACTCCCGTCTGTCGACCTACCTGTGGGGCACGGACTGGACCTGCCACACCACCGGCAGCCTGCACACCTACTTCTGGACCCACCGCACCCAGGTGCCGGGTGGCGGCCCGAGCCGGGCGTCCCACGGCTCCGAGATCGACTACGTCTTCGGCAACCCCGCCGACGGCACCACGTCGTGGACCGAAAAGGATCACGACATCGCCCGAACCCTCTCCTCCTACTGGATCAACTTCGCCGCCACCGGCGACCCCAACGGCAGCGGCCTACCGCACTGGCCCGCATTCGCCGCCGACGCCGGCTCCGTCATGGAGATCGGCGCGCGGTTCCAGTCCATCCATGTCGCGGACCCGGTGCGCACCGATTTCTGGATCCGCTTCTTCAGCACCCGACAGGCCTGGTGAACAGGTGAACAAAGGAGTTCCCATGAGACCCCGTACGACTGCCCGCTACCTGGCCTCCGCCACCGCCGCGATCCTCGGCGCCGCGCTGCTGACCGCGTGCGGCGACGACGGCTCGACCTCGGTCGGTGCGGACGGCACGACCACCGTCTCGGTGGGTGTCAGCGGCAACGTCTTCGACCTGTCCATCCGGCTGGCGGATGCGAACGGCTACTTCGCCAAGCACAAGATCAAGGTCAAGTATGTGACGCTGACCGCCTCGACGGGTACCTCTGCCCTGGAGTCGGGCTCGGTGCAGTTCCTCAACTCCAGCCCGACCGGGTTCCTGGCCGCCCTCTCCAAGAAGCTCCCGGAGATCTCGGTCGCCACGAACGGCGGCGGCAACCCGCTCGGCGTGGTCGTCAGCGACGAGTTCGCCAAGAAGCACACGCTCACCGCCGACACCCCGGCGGACCAGGTGGCCAAGGCCCTGGCCGACTCGACGGCCGGAGCCAGCTCCGCCAACACCAAGGCCGAGGCGGGCATCTTCCTCAAGGCCCACGGTGTCGACCCGGCCAAGCTGAGGTGGGTCTCCCTGCCGAGCCCGGCCGCGGACAAGGCCGCACTCACCAAAGGCGAGGTCGACTGGTTCATCACCTCCGAGCCGATACCGCTCCAGGTCCAGCACCAGGGCGACGGCGTCGTGGTGGCCGACTCGGCCAAGGTGCCCGAGTGGGCCTATGAGCAGGCCGGATACGGCCAGGTCGTGGTGACGAAGAAGAGCTACGCGCAATCCAACGAGACCGTCGTGCGGGGATTCGCCACCGCTGTCCAGGAGGCGACGGCCTACCTCAGCTCGCATCCGTCCAGCGACGAGAAGGTGCTGGCCGCGGCACGTGCGACCCTGCCGGGCACCCCTGACGACGTGCTGAGCGCCTCGGTCAGCCAGGTGAAGTGGCCGGCCAGCGCCCGACAGGACGACGACGACTGGAAGAAGACCCTTGCCTTTGTCAGGGACGGCATCGGCGCGGTGCCCGACGCATCCGTCTCTTCCGACAACTGGACCAACACCTACCTGCCGTGACGCGGCCGAACACACATGGAAAGGAGCAGAGCATGGCAACCGTCACCGACAAAGCCATGACCAGGCCCGACCCCGGCACGGCGGCTCCGGCCGCCACGAGGGCGCGCGCCCGTCTGCAGGGCACCGGCTCCATCATCGTGCTGCGCGTCCTGGTGATCCTCGTCGCGCTCGTCCTGTGGCAGGTGATGAGCGGGCCCGTCGTGCCGGAGTACGCGGTCAGCAAGCCCACCGACGTGTACGACGCGCTGACCGACATGCTCGGCTCGGCGACCGGTTGGACCGATATCAAGGTCACCACCATCGAGGTCCTGGCAGGCTTCGGCCTCGGCGTCGCCGCCGGAACGGTGATGGGTCTGGTGCTGGGCTCCTTCCCGCTTCTGGGAAGGGTGCTCGAACCCCTTGTCGCGGCCGTCAACGGCATCCCGAAGATCGCACTCGCCCCACTGTTCCTGCTGTTCTTCGGCATCGGCTCCTGGTCGAAGATCACCATCGCCATGACCGGTGTCGCCTTCGTGGTCTTCTACAACGTCTACCTGGGGCTGCGGCTGAGGGAACGCGAACTGGTCGAAGTCGTCCAGGTGATGGGCGGGCGCAGACACCACGTCCTGGGCTACGTGACCCTCCCGACGCTCGCCGCGCCGTTCTTCGCCGCACTCAAGACCGGCGGGCCGCTGGCCATCCTCGGCGTCATCGGCGGTGAGTTCATCGCCTCCTCCGAGGGCGTGGGCCACGAACTGTTCACCGCGGCCCAGAACCTCGACGCCGCCGCCGAGTTCGCCGGCCTGATCGTCCTCGTCGCGCTGACCCTCGCCCTCAACGGCGTACTGACCGCCTTGGACGCCTACGCCCTCAAACGCCTGGGCCTCGCGGCCCGCCGTCGGCCGCGGCCCAGGAGCTGACCTCCAGGCCTCAGCACAAGAAAAGGGACCATCCTGATGAACGAATCCCCGCCTCCGCCACCGTACGCCGGCCGCGGTGACCGGTCACCGCTGCGGCCTTCACGAAGAGCCGTGCTCACCGCCGTCACCGCCGCCTCGGCCCTACCGCTGCTGTCGGCCGTCCCGTCCGCCGCCGCTCCCGGCTCCCGGGGCCACGATCTGCTGTACATCGGCACCTGGGGCCAGAACCAGGTGCACGCGGTCAGGTTCGACCCCGTCGGCGGCACCATGACCCCGCTCGGGCGGGTCGCGGAGATCAGCTCCAGCTGGGTCGCGGTACACCCCCACCGCCCGGTCCTCTACGTCGCCGGCGCCGAACAGGGCGGGTTCATCCGCTCCTTCCGCATCGACGACAGCACGGGAGCAGTGCGGCAGACCGGGGAGATCGAGACAGAGCCCGCCCCGACCGGCAGCGGCGGACTGTCGTACATCGCACCCACCGCGGACGCCGGCGCCCTGCTGGTCGCCGACTTCGCGGCGGGCTCCGCGGTGACCGTCTCCCTCACCGGGGACGGCGGACTCGGCGCTGTGGCCTCCAGCGTGCAGGACGCGGGCTCCGGCCCCGACCCGCGGCAAGCCGGGCCGCATCCGCACCATGTGGTCATCGACCCGAGCGGCAGGTTCGCCCTGGTCGTGGACTTCGGCGCCGACCGGGCGTTCGTCTACGACTACGACCGGGCCGCACACCAGTTGTCCGCCGGATCCGCCGGGCCCGGCTCCTTCGCCACCGCACCGGGGTCGGGCCCGCGACGCCTGGCCTTCCATCCGGACGGGCGAACGGTCTACCTGCTGAGCGAGCTGACCGCAGAACTCCAGGTCCTTGACTGGGACGTACGCCATGGGATGCTGACGAGCCGCCAGCTCCTGACGACGAACGCACCGGATCACACCGGCTCCACCAGTGCAGCCGAACTGGTCATCGCCCGCGACGGCGGGTACGTCTACACCTCCAACCGTGGCGACAACGCCCTGGTCGTCTTCTCGGCCGCCCGGAGGACCGGCCTGCTCACGGAGGTCCAGCGCGTCCCCTGCGGGGGTGTCACCCCATGGAGCATGTGCCTGCACTCCAGCGGTCGGTGGCTGTTCGTGGCGAACGAGGCGAGCAGCACCGTCAACCTCTTCCGCGTCCACCCGAGGTCCGGCCGACTCACGGACACCGGTAGGTCCGTGGCCGTGCCCAACCCCGCCAGCATCAGTGTCCGCCACCCTGATGTCGGCGCCGCGGGTTCACCCACTTCTGACCACAGGACACCGCCAGCTGCTGCCAGTCACCCGGCAGCGCCGGCGGATCTTCTGCTCGGATTCCGGGGGTGACCTCGCTGGGGCAGGCCCGTGCTGCGGGTCGTTTCACGTCCGTCCATGAGAACTGGTGGCAGCGGCGAAGGCCGCCCACTGTCTACCGGGCGGGGGCTTGGCCGCGGTTGCTCTGGAGGCCCCGTGCCTCCGGGCCGAGGTATGCCTCGGGTCGGCGCCAGTAGGCGGCACCGAATCGGTCGGTGCAGTCATACGGGATCAGGATCTTCTCGATGCGGGCGCCTCCCCGCAGCGCAACCAGCCGGTGCGTCAGTCAGGCGAGCATGTCTCGAACACCGCACGGGGTGCTGCGTGATGAACGCGGCATCTCGCCGGTTCCGCAGTGGCGATGAGGTCGACGGATATGGCCACTGTTCCGCCTTGAGTTCTTCGGGACGGACACCGGTCGGTGGCACCGGCGACCGCCACCCGACCGCTCTGGGCGGCGAACATGACTTACGTCCGCACTTGGAGGGCTGGGGCCACGTCGCGTTCTGTCCTGGACGTCGTCTCCCGGACGAATGTCAGCTGGTAGGCACTGAACCGCATGCGGATTCGAGCTCCGCCGGAGATAACGCTCTGGCGGAGACAGATCAGGACCGATTCCGGCCTTATCCGTTCCCAACGACCGCGGCTCGCAAGGCGCTTGCAACCAGTCCACCGACCGGCTCGTCGGCATCGGTGCCGCCGCTTCGGTCGGCTCCGTTGCGGACTCGTACGACGACGCGAAGGCCGAGTCGAGCGACGGCACGGGGCATGGCGGGACTTCGACCAGGCCATCTTTCAGTGAGCTTCTTCAGTCTGGCCACTGATCCGGGGATGGCTGAGGGTGCGCGACAGACGAGGCCCTCGGGTTGTTGATGGGCCCGGCGGTCTCGAGCTGAACGGCCTCACCGAAGACAGTGCACTGGGTTCTGTCCGGCGGATCACCAGCATGCCCGAGGGACTGCTCCAGCCGCAGAAAATCGGTGGAGCTATCCGGGCAGACAGTGCAACGGTCCCAGTATGTCAAGCGCGGTGGAGTTGTCAGAGTCCTTTATGTCGTTCGAGTCTTTTGATGGGACTGCCGTCACGTGCCGACGGATCGGATCCGGAGCGCCGGTCGTCATGGTTCATGGTTCCGGTGGTGGGTTGCATTCCTGGCAGCCAGTGGCTGAACGGTTGGCCGACCGGTTCGAGCTGTGGACACCGGCCCGGCGCGGGTATGCCCCCAGCGGGCCAGGCCGGTCGCCGAAACACTTTGCCGATGAGGTGGGGGATCTAGGGGCGCTGATCGACAAGATCGGCCGCCCCGTGCACCTGGCCGGCATGTCCTACGGCGCCACCGTGGCTCTGCACGCTGCAGCAGCCGGGCTTCCGGTCCGCTCGCTGGTGCTGTGGGAGCCGCCGTTGTATGCGGCGGGCGAGGAACTGGCACCCGTCCTGGCCCGGTTCGAGGAGCTGACCGCGCGCGGTGACCGGAGGCAGGCCGACCGCCTCCTGGCGGAGGTCGTGGCCCGCGTTCCGGCTGTACTGCTGAACCTCATGGACGCAGGCAAGCCAGCCGGCGAGGAGCCCGACGATGCGCACGGCTGGTGCCGCGATCTCGAATCGATGGCCGCGGACACGGCGGATGTGGAGCGGTGGTCCGCCGCCACCGTCCCGACGCTGCTGATGCGAGGGGCCGACACCTGGCCGCCGATGCCGCAAACCCTGGACCGGCTCGCGAGCGTACTGCCCCACGTCACACTCACGACGTTCCCCGGCCAAATGCACTTCGCACCGTCGGCGATTCCGGACACCGTGGCAGCGGAGATCGCCCGCTTCCTGCCACGATCCTGAAGCCGCCCGAGGATCGATCCTCCGCCCGAAGCGGACTCGATCCACACGGACCGCACGAGCCGCGCCCTCACATGACCAACTGCCGTCGGCCGGTCTCGGAATTCAGCCTGGCCTGCCAGCAGATGCTCGTGCGGCGACCGGACGCAGCCCCGCTCAGACGAGAAGGAGGACGCCTCGGGGAGGTTGGTCATGTCACGGTTTGAGTCAGAGGCGGATCGAGGCTACGACGATGGTGCCATGGAAGACATAGGCGCGCTTGTCCTGACGCGTGGACACGGCGCGGGAGTGCTTGAGCCGGACGAGGCGTGTGCTGTCATCGCTGTCCGTGAGGTGGGACTCGTCTCGGAACCGGCCACGCCGGTGGCGTGTGTGACTCTTGGTGTTGGCGGTACCCGACACGAACGGGTCCTGTCGGCAAGGCCGTTCCTCAAGCCGCCCCGTGCCTCTGCCCTTTTGGACTCCGGATGTGTGCGCCGGCCGGGAGGCTCGCCCGCCGTTGGTCGCATCTCGGGGGGATTCGCTGGAGCGCTGCTTACCGCCGAGCCAGCCGTAGCGAGTGGCCCTGATGTCGCCCTGCGGGTTGCCGTACTCGTCGTAGGCGAGTGCGGTCGGGGTCTGGCTGGTGTCCAGGGGGAGCTCCACGGTGACGTCGCCGTGGATGTCCGTCAGCTGGAGCACGGTGTCGCCCGTGGCGCTGGTGACGGCGTCGAGGTCCCCGCCGATGTCCTGGACGTTGCGGCTGATCGTGGAGTTGGTCTCCTGGATCCAGTCGGGGCTGTCCCCGTCGGAGTCGTAGTGGTTGGTCTTGGATTCGGTCTGGGTCCAGGCGCCGTCGCTGCCCTGGGTTTCGGTGGTCCAGGCGGCGAGGCGGCCGGCCGCGTCCAGGCTCCAGGTCTGCCTGCTGGTGCCGGAGGTCTACTGGCGGACGAGGTCGTTGGCGTAGTAGCCGATGGTTGTGCCGGGCGCCTGGGTGGTGGTGCGGCCTAGAGCGTCGTCGACCGTGCCGGTGACGACAAGCCGGTCGGCGCTGTCGTACGAGTACGACGTCGTCGTCGCGCCCGTGCTGGTGCAGGGCGCGCCCACATCACCGGTCGACGTGGCCAGGGCGGTGCGGTTGGTGTTGGCGTCGTAGGTGTAGGCCTGGTCGCGCGTGCCGCCGGTGGTGCCGGTGTCACGGATGGTCTGGCCGTGGACGCTCTGCTGGGTGGCGTCGGCGGCGATGGCCTCGCCGTCGCTGTCGCGGGTGTAGTGGTGTCGGGTCGGCCTCGGGTGCCGGACCGGCAGGCGTTGTGCGGGATCCTGTTCGTGCTGCATACCGGGATCCAGTGGGAGTACCTGCCGCAGGAGTTGGGCTTCGGCTCGGGTATGACCTGCTGGCGGCGCCTGGCGGCATGGAACGAGGCCGGCGTCTGGGACCGGTTGCATGTGCTGCTGCTGAAGAAGCTGCGGACGGCGAAGAAGCTGGACTGGTCGCGGGCGGTGATCGACTCGTCCCACGTCCGGGCGGCCCGGCGGGGCCCAAAAGCGGGCCCAGCCCGGTCGACCGAGCACGGCCGGGCAGCAGGCACCACGTCCTGACCGACGGCCAGGGCATCCCGCTCGCCGTGTCGCTGACCGGAGGCAACCGCAACGACGTCACCCAACTGCTGCCCCTGATCGACAAAGTCCCGTCCGTCGCCGGTGCCGTCGGCAGACCACGTCGGCGGCCGGACGCCCTGCTCGCCGACCGCGGCTACGACCACGACAAATACCGTCGCCTGCTCTGGCAGCGCGGCATCCGCCCGGTCATCGCCCAACGAGGACAGGAACACGGCTCCGGCCTTGGCGCCTTCCGGTACGTGGTCGAAAGAACGATCGCCTGGCTCCACGGCTTCCGTCGTCTACGCATCCGATGGGAACGACGCGACGACATCCACGAGGCCTTCCTCGGCCTCGCCACCTGCCTGATCACCCACCGACACGTCCAACGCCTTTGTTAGGACCTCTAAGGGCTGTCCCGCAAGTGCTGTTCACCTCCAACGGGCGACAGCCCGCGGCAGTCAACAGAAGATGAGCTCGACCTCCTTCTCCAAGCAGTACTTCATGACGGTGACCAGTTGGCGCACGTCGTCGATGCGTCGCTCAAGGACGGGGTCCCCATCCTGGTGTTCCCGCTGGTCGGTGATTGCTTCCAGCCTGGGCAGCATGGCCGCGCATTGAGCGGGCGCGAGAGAGCCCTCGTCGTCTGGATGGTCGAGGAGCGGCGCCAGCGTGGTGGAGATGCTGCTCCACATGCGGTCGCCACCGAGTCCGTCCATCTCCGCAAGGGTGAACCCCTCTGCCTGAGCCAGCCACTGCCTGAACATGTTGAAGCCGGTGTAGGACCAGGAGACGTCTGGGCTGGTCACGTCGTCGTCTCCGGGGGAGAGCATGAGCCCCATCCTGTTCCTCCTTGCTTACCCGGGGCCCAGGATCAGCCGCGGGGAGACGTGTCGGCAACTGAAATGATCTGTCGTATGGCTGGTGTGATCACGGCGTCGGAGTCCTCGTGGATAGCCCCGTTCACCGGGCTGAGCCCGCGTGCCTTTGCCGAACTGGTGACGGTTCTGCGGCGCGAGGGTGCGGACGCGGTCCGCAGGGGCCGGCCGTGGAGCCTGTCGTTGGAGGACCGGGCCCCGCTGGTCGCGACGTATTGGCGCACAAACTTGACCATGCGCCAACTGGCGCCGCTCTTCGGGGTTTCCAAATCGGCGGCGGATAGAATCTCGATCACCTCGGGCCGATGCTCGCCCTCCAGCCCCGCAAGCGGTTCGCGAAGGACACCGTGCCGATTGTCGACGGCACCCTGGCGCCCACCCGGGATCACGCTGTTGCCGAGCAGTCGATGAACTACCAGTACTCCACCAACCACCAGGTCGTCATCGACGCCGACACCCGCCTCTTCGTGGCCGTCGGCCGGCCCCTGCCCGACAACTGAAATGACTGCAAGGCATGGGAGGAGTCCGGCGCGAAGGACGCTGTCGGCACGACCATAACCATCGCCGATGGCGGCTATCCGGACACCGGGTTCGTGATGCCCCACCGGCGCCGCAAGGGCGAGGAGCTGCCCGGCTGGAAGCAGGCCCACAACAATTCCCACAAGCAGGTTCGCGCCCGCGTCGAGCACGTCTTCGCCCGCATGAAGACCTGGAAGATCCTCCGCGACTGCCGCCTCAAAGGCGACGGCGTCCACCACGCCATGCTCGGGATCGCACGGATACACAACCTCGCCCTCGCCGGATAGTTCTTCGCTACCGGCCCACTTTCCAGCCTTCGCCGACAGCCCTGCCTGATCGGAACCCGGCCAGCCCTTCTGGCCTGGGTACCACGGTGCCAGGACACCCGGTACCGCAGTACCGGCCCAGAGGACCAGGACAGTACTCGGGTACCAGTGGCGGACTGCCCCGGATCCCTACCTTGGTGAGGACACAGGCCAGTTCGGATCCGGCCTATCGGACGTGAGGAAGCTCGATGATCGACGTACAGCACCTGACCAAACGGTATGGGGACAAGACGGCTGTGGACCGGCTGGACTTCACGGTCAGTCCCGGTACGGTCACTGGCTTCCTGGGCCCGAACGGCGCGGGCAAGTCGACGACGATGCGGATGATCGTCGGCCTGGACGCCCCGACCAGCGGGTCGGTCACCGTCGCCGGCCGCCGCTACGCCAGGCACTCCGCGCCGCTGCAGGAGGTCGGCGCGCTGCTGGAGGCGAAGTCGATGCACCCAGGCCGCTCCGCCTTCCACCACCTGATGGCGCAGGCGCACACGCATGGCATCCCGCGCCGCCGGGTGGAGGAGGTTATCGAGATGACGGGCCTGCAGGCCGTCGCGAAGAAGCGCGCGGGGGCCTTTTCGCTCGGTATGGGCCAGCGCCTGGGCATCGCTTCGGCCCTGCTTGGCGACCCTGCGACGGTCATGCTGGACGAGCCGGTCAACGGCCTGGACCCGGAGGGGGTGCTGTGGATCCGCAACCTGCTCATCGGCTTGGCCGCCGAGGGCCGCACTGTCTTCGTCTCCTCGCACCTGATGAGCGAGATGGCACTCGTCGCCGACCACCTGATCATCGTCGGGCGGGGCCGACTGCTGGCCGACACCTCCGTGCAGGATCTGGTCCGCCAGGCCGGCGGCGACACCGTGAAGGTGGCCACGGCGAGCCCGGCCCGCCTGCGTGACCTCCTGGTGGGTCCGGGAGTCGAGATTACCGGACGTGCGGGATCAGAGGAGCTGCAGGTCACCGGCCTGTCGGCGCGCGCCATCGGGGTCAAGGCCGCGGAGGCCGGGATCGCACTCTTCGAGCTGACCTCTGCGAGTGTGTCGCTGGAGGAGGCGTTCATGGCACTGACCGGCGACTCCGTCGAGTACCACGGTCGTACCAGCCCTGAGACGGCTGATGCGGCCTCCGAGGAAAAGATCGGGAGCGCGGCATGAGCACAATGACGACTGAGTCCCCGGTCGCCGCCCCCACGAAGCCAGCGCGCCCCACCTACAGGGTGACCGTTCGAGGGGTCCTGCGCTCGGAGTGGACCAAGCTCTGGTCGTTGCGCTCCACCTGGATCATGCTGGGGCTGGCGCTGCTGCTGCTTGTGGGTTTCGGCGTGTTCGCCGCGGTCCGCTACCGCTCGCAGGTCGACGCGGGGCAGTCGGCGTCGGGGCCTTTCTCCGGTGCCTTCTCGGACGCAAGCGCCGTGAGCCTGTCCGTCTTCGGGATCAACCTCGGCCAACTGATCATGGGCACGGTGGGCGTCCTGGTCATGGCCGCCGAGTACTCGACGGGCATGATCTCGTCCACGCTGGCGGCGGTTCCACGGCGCTTGCCCGTCCTGTGGTCCAAGGCCGCGATCTACGCGACGGTCTCCTTCGCCGTGGGCAGCGCCGGGGCGCTCGCAGCGTTCCTGATCGGCAGGCCTTTGCTGTCCGGGACGCCCGCGGCGCTGTCGCCATCAGACGCGGGGGTGCTGCGCAGCCTGCTGGGGAGCGGGCTCTACCTTGCCCTGGTTGGCGTGATCGGCATTTCCCTGGGCGCCCTGCTGCGCTCGGTGGCCGGAGGCATCACGGTCCTGGTCGTGCTGCTGCTCACCGTCCGGGGGCTGACCACGCTGCTGCCCGCGTCCTGGGACCAGCACATCAGCCCGTATCTGCCCAGTAATGCAGGGGCGTCCATGTACACACTGGCACTGACCCACGACGCGCTGTCCCCCGGCGGCGGGCTCGCCGTGCTGCTGGGATGGACCGCGCTGGCGCTCGTCGGCGCCGCCATCCGTCTGAAGCGCAGCGACGCCTGACGCAGGCGGGACGGGGAACGCAGGGGGGGCGTCACCAGGCACGGGCCTGGGGCGTCGCCCGCGCTGGCCGCCGATGATGGAGGAGTGAGTGTGACGACGCAGAGCCCGATGTGGAGCCATCCACAGGCCGAACGGTGGGTCGGTGCCGGACGACGACTGCGGCACGCCGACCGAAGACGGCCGTGGGTGCTGGACGTCTGCGTCGTGCTGGTCGTCCTGCTGGCCATCGGCATCCCGGACCTGATCTCCGAGGCTGCCTTCGCCAGGAAGGCGGGGCTGCCCACGACCGGGATCATTGGCCTGCAACTGGGCCTCACGCTTCCTTTGCTGTGGCGGCGCAAGAAGCCCTCCGCCGCCCTCGCCGCCGTGCTGGCGGTCTTCCTGATCCAGTGGCCACTCGACGTCCTGCTGAACACGGACATCGCAGTGTTCGTCGCCCTCTACAGCCTGGCCCGGCACGGTCGCCTGCGGCACCTCGCAGTCGGCGGCGCGTGGGTGCTCGCCGCCCTCGTACAGGCGGCGCTGCGGGTCCCCGACGCCATTTCCCCGATCGGCGCACTGTTCTTCCTCTGGAGCACCGCCACCGCTGCCATGGCATTGGGACTGGGCCTACGGGTCAACCAGGACTATCTGGCGGCACTACGACGGAGCGCAGCACAGCTGGAGATCGAACGCGAACAGCGCGACCGACTGGCCGTCGCCGCGGAACGCACCCGCATCGCCCGCGACATGCACGACATTGTGGGTCACCACCTCTCCGTCATGATCGGACTCGCCGACGGAGGCGCCCAGGCGATCGGGGCGGCCCCGGAACGCAGCAGACAGGCCCTGCAGCTGATCAGCGGCAGCGGCCGCCAGGCCCTCAGCGAACTGCGCCGCACGCTGACCGTACTGCACGACGAACAAGACCAGGACGCCGCAGAGCAGCCGGCCCTCCACCCCCAGCCGGGCCTCTCGGACCTTGCCTCCCTGTGTGACCGCGTCCGCGCCGCCGGCCCGGAGATCACCCTCACCACCACCGGAGGACTGGTGACACTGGACACCGGAACCCAACTCGCCGCCTACCGGATCGTGCAGGAGGCGCTCACCAACATGCTGAAACACGCGGGCAAGAAGACCCAGGCATCGGTCACCGTGTCACGGGACGCCGACGCCCTGCACATCCGTATCGAGGACACAGGACCCCCCACCGCTTCCACTCAGTCCCAGCCATCGCGTGAGAAAGAGGCCAGTGGCGCTGGGCACGGCATTGTGGGCATGAAGGAACGCGCCGCCGTGTACGAGGGGACGGTCACCGCTGGGCCACGCCCGGGTGGTGGTTGGACCGTACACGCCGCGCTCCGCGTGCCCCCCGCTCTCACGTCGCGAGGACGAACGGCCGAAACGGCATGACGACTGTACTGATCGCCGACGATCAACCACTGCAACGCCTGGCCTTCCGGATGCTCCTGGAAACCACACCTGGCTTCCAGGTCATCGGCGAGGCCGCCCATGGCGCCGAGGCGGTGCGCCGAGTCGCCGAACTGCGCCCGGACGTGGTCCTCATGGACGTGCGGATGCCCGGCATGGACGGAATCGAGGCCACCCGCCGCATCGCCGCCACCGGCGGCCGCTCCCACATCCTGGTCCTCACCACCTTCGACCTGGACGAATACGCACACTCCGCACTACGCGCCGGAGCCAGCGGCTTCCTGCTCAAGGACGCCCTGCCCGAAGAGCTGCTCGCCGGAATCCGAGCCGTCGCCTCGGGCGACGCGGTCATCGCCCCCAGCCTGACCCGCCGTCTCCTGGACACCTATGCCCACCGACTCCCCAGGCACCCGCAGGACGGGCAAGCCGAAAGCGATCCGAGGATCCGCTCCCTGACCGAACGAGAGCATGAGGTGCTTCTCTCCATCGGCCGAGGCTGGACCAACACCGAGATAGCCGAAGCCCTGTCCCTGTCCGAGTCCACCGTCAAAACCCACGTTGGAAAAGTCCTCGCCAAGATCGGAGCCCGGGACCGGATCCAGGCCGTGATCCTCGCCTACGACCTCGGACTCGCCCGCCCCAGCGATCCCGCCTGACACGGACCGCTCTGCAGGTGCCCTGGTGTCCATCTTTCGTGGTGGTCTGCCAACCGATCGGGGGACCTCGGCAGCGTGTAGCACGGGTGCCCCTGTCGCCAGAGCCGCTTGCTGCAGATTCTTCTGCGGCAAAGGGCCAGCGCGTTCACTGCTTAGTACTCCAGCTGAGTCGGTGCACAGGGACGCTGGCGTGGTCGTGCTACGTGCACAATCTCGTACACGTTCGGCGCGGTGTCCGGGGTGCGGAAGGCGGTCCGGCCGAATACACGGTCGGTACGAACGGCGGCTCGCGGACGTGCCGTTGGGCCGGCTGCCGGTGGTGATCGTGGTGCTGACACGGCGGTTCAAGTGTCTGACGGCCGAGTGTTCGTCGGTCACCTTCGCCGAGCAGATTCCGGGACTGACCCGGCCGCACGCACGGTACACGCCCGTCCTGCGAGACCTCCTCGGCAGCGTTGCTCAGGCGCTGGCCGGACGGCCCGGCGCACGGCTCGCCCGAAGGCTAGGCATGACCGCGGCGAAGGACATCCTGCTGAGGCTGCTGCGGACCACCGTGCTGACCGGACCGGGGCCCGTCCGGGTCCTGGGCATCGACGACTTCGCCCTACTCAAGGGCCACACCTATGCCACGCTGCTGGTCGATCTGGAGACCCGTCGACCGATCGGCCGCGAGGCCGCACCGGTGGCCCGCTGGCTGGCCGGCCACCCCGAGGTTCAGATCATCTGCCGAGATCGCGCCTCCGCCTACGCGGAAGCCGCCAGAACGGCCGCCCCTCAGGCCGTCCAGGTCGCCGACGCCTGGCACCTGTGGAACAACCTCGCCAAGGCCGTGGAGAAAACCGTCACCAGCCACGACGACTGCCTCCGCACCACCCACCAGGCCAAGCACCAGCCCGGAGACCCGCAGCCACCGGCGGAACCGGACGGCATGCTCGACGTCCGCGGCCGGCCCCGCCAGATCGTTGCCACGATCCGCGAACGCCACCGCGGCCCCCAGGAACTCCTCACCCAGGGCCGATCCCTTCGCGGAATCAGCCGTGACCTGGACCTGGATTACTACGCCGTCCGCCGATACTCCCGGACCGCGAACGTCGACGAGCTACTGGTGAAGGTCACCCAGCGCCGGACACTGCTGGACGACTATGTACGCGACCAGGGCTTTTCCGGAGACAGGAGCGTGGTCAACTCCCACGTCCGCCTGCTCAAGCAGGGCACCATCACAGCGCCGCCGCCCCCGGCACTGCCGAAACCCAGAAGAGCCCTGCGCTGGATCATGACCCGCCCCGAGCGCCTTCGCTCCAAGGAGGCCGTAGGCCTGAAGGAGATCCGGGCGGCCTGCCCCGAACTCGACGCCGCCGTCGGCCACGTCCGAGCCTTCGCCGTGCTCATGCACGAGCACCGCGGCGAAGACCTCAACGAATGGATCGAACAGGTCAGACAGCACGATCTACCCGCCCTGCGGCAGTTCGCCAACGGCCTCCTCCATGACCGAGATGCGGTCGTCGCCGGCCTGTCAAGCACCTGGAGCTCCGGCCAGGTCGAAGGCCAGGTCACGAGGGTGAAGCTGATCAAACGCGCAGGCTACGGCCGGGCCAAGCTCGATCTCCTCCGCACCCGCATTCTCCTCCGGCTTTGAGACGGGTAGGAATCCTTCCCCACATCGCCGCAGGTGGGCAAAGATCTCTTCATGGACGACCTCCTGAAATTCCTCCACGCCCGCTATGAGGCGGACAACCACGCCTATGCCGATGTGGCCTACCGTTCCGGGGCCAACGCCCTCCTCGACAGCCACCTGCCGATGCTCGACCTCGTCGACATGCTGGCCCGGGATTACGCGGCAATGGATCCGTCCGACGCGCGCTTCGCCGGTCTCGGACATGCTCTTCGCGTGCTGGCACAGTCGTACGCCGAGCACCCCGACTACCGGGAGAATTGGCGACCATAGAACCTGGCCCAGGTGGGTCCCGGAGCGTCACAAGATCAGCGCCAGAGCCGGTGAACCTGCTCAGTCGCCTGTCCGTCAACACCGTGTCGAGTCCCCCTCTCGCGGACGCCGCCCCCCGGCCGCCTTCGACGCGGGCAGTGTCCTTCTGACGCGGCGCCGGGTCACTGACTAGGCGCGCGTGCCTCCACCGGGAAGAGGGCGTCGAGCCGAGGTGTCCCCGCCCCCGCGGCGCGCCGGGGTATCGCACCCCTCGTCGTGGCCCTCACGGTCTCGTCCCCTTCTTCATACTCCGACCGCGCCTCCTGGACGGCGTCCAGGGCCTCGTAGAACGCGTCCCCGCAGTCGTCCTCCTGGCCGGTCAGCTCGTCGAAGACATCCTGCGCCACGTAGTCGAGATCCTCCCATTCCGGCCAGTCGTCGTCGTGCCACTCTCGAAGGTGCCGCCCCGCCAGGGCCCGCACCTGGGAAACGTCGGCGAGCGCATCCGGATCAGCGAGCACTGCCTCGTACGTCCCTCGCCCCTGCGCCACCAGCCAGAGCGCGAAATAGTCGAAGCCGTCGTCGGAACACGAGCCGCCCTCGATCCGGCTCACCGCCCGCCACAGCGCGCCTGTGGCGACGGCCTCGCACGCGGCCTCCAGGTGCGCCTGGAACTCCACGCCCGCCGCAGCCGTCCAGCGCAGCAACTCCCCGCGCAGCCAATCCAGCCGCTCGCTCCGGTCGCCGGGGCGGCGGCTCAATTCGTCCATGAGCGCCCAGAAGGTCTTCTCGTCCATGCGGCACAGAATCGCAGCCGCCACTGACACACCCGAGAGCTCCATGCGGCAACAGCAGCGATGGGTCTACCACCATGCACAGCAGACTGTTCAGCAAGGTCTTCCCACACCTCACGGACTGAGAGGTGCTTCGAGCGCCCCCGGCTCGCGCTCTGCCCCCACTGCTCGCGCCACCGTGGGTGGTGGCCTGGGCCGGAAACCTCGTTCGGCCAGTACCGCGTGGCCCGTTCTGCTCAGGCTGAAAGGCGGGTGGTCAGCGTGTCGGACCGGATCGGGAACGACACTCTCGAACGTTACGAGCAGATCGTCAAGCAGGCCCGCGAGCTGGTCGATCAGCTCACCGGCTTCCAGTTCAAACTCGGCGACATGGGCCTGGAGATCGAGCCGATGCGGCCGGTGGGCGGCGCTCACGAGGCCGCGGACGAGGTCCTGCACGGCTGCGACTCGCTGGCCCCGGTCTTCGACAATCTGAACACGTACGAGACCACCACTCACTTCAACGGGCAGAGCACGGTCTCGCTGGACGGAGCCCGGGCGACGGCCGAGAGCTATTGCCTGGCGCATCACCTGTCGGTGGGTGAGGACGGGCAGCGCACGCTGATGATCGCCGCTATCCGCTATCTCGACGAACTCGTCAAGCAGGACGGCGGGTGGCTGTTCGCCGAACGCAGACTGCTGGTCGACTGGACCGAGACGCGACCCTCCGCCGCCTGACTGAAGAAGCTGGCCGCGGCCGGGGACGGGGGCGTGCTCAGCCGGTTGCGCGTCGGCCGGGGCCGCTGTGCCCGGCCACTGTCAGCGGGGCGGCGACGAGCGCGCTACACGTAGGGAGTGCAGGGTTGGTCGTGTGGTCGGGAGGACGTCGGCCACCTGGCCGCCTACGCGGGTCTCGTCCCGGCGACCCGGAGCTCGGGCTCCTCGATCCGCGGCGAACAGCCTTCCCCGAGGGGGAACAAGCAGCTCAAACGGGCTTTCTTTGAGCAATGTTGGGAGACCTGTGGATCGGTTCCGGAAGGAATGCGGAAGGCGTACCTTCCCGAACGATGCTTTGATGGTCTCCGAGTAGGCCCGCGTTGCAGCGCGAGTCGGGAAGGCACGCCCGTGTTCAGCGTAGTCACCGACGACGGCTCCACCCAGTCCGGCTCCCTGATCGACGAGATCGTCCGCGAAGGAGCCCGACGCATGCTTGCCGCCGCGCTGGAAGCGGAAGTCAACCAATACATATCCGAGTTGACTGTGGAGAAGGACGAGAACGGGCGTCGCCTGGTGGTCCGCAACGGCCACCACCGGCCACGTTCGGTGGTCATCGAGGCCGGCCCGGTGGAGGTCAGGGCCCCGCGGGTGAACGACCGGCGGGCGGACGAAGAGACCGGCGAGCGCAAGCGGTTCTCCTTGAGGATCCTGGCGCCGTGGTGCCGTAAGTCGCCGAAGATCTCCGAGGTGCTGCCGCTGCTCTGCCTGCACGGACTGTCGTCCGGGGACTTCGTACCAGCCCTGGAGCAGTTCCTCGGCGGCACCGTCGGCCTGTCCCTGGCCACCGTCACCCGGCTGACCGAGCAGTGGAGCGACGACCATACCGTCTTCCAGTCCCGGGACCTGTCCGACCGCGACTACGTCCACGTGTGGGCCGACGGCGTGCATCCCAAGGTCCGTCTCGGCCAGGCCCACTCGTGCGTCCTGGTCCTGCTCGGCGTCCGCCTGGACGGGACCAAGGAGCTCGTCGCGCTCGCCGAGGGCCTGCGGGAATCCACCGAGTCGTGGGTCGACCTGCTTCGAGACTGCCGTCGGGGCGGCATGTGCGACCCCAAGCTGGTGGTCGGAGACGGCGCCATGGGCCTGTGGCGCGCGCTCGCTGAGGTGTTGCCGGCCGCACGTCATCAAAGGTGCTGAGTCCACAAAGCCCGCTACGTCACCAACTGCCTGCCGAAGCCCGCCCAGCCCGGGGCGACGAAGGCGATGCAGGAGATCTACAACGCGGAGGACCGCGGCCACGCCGAGAAGGCGATCGAGGCCTTCGCGCGCGCCTACGGCGCCAAGTTCCCGAAGGCCGTCGCGAAGATCACCGGGGATCGGGACGAACTGCTCGCGTTCTACGACTTCCCGGCCGAGCACTGGATCCGCCTGCGGACCACGAACCCCATCGAGTCGACCTTTTCCACCGTCAAGCTCCGCACCAAGGTCCCCCGCGGTGCGGGCAGCCCGGCCGCGGCCCTGGCCATGGTGTTCAAGCTCGTCGAGTCCGCCCAGGTACGATGGCGCGCGATCACCGGCGCCCACCTGGTGCCCCTGGTCCGCGCCGACACACGCTTCGAGAACGGCGTCCTGGTCAAGCAGTCCGAGGTGACGGCATGAACGCCATGTTTGCGGCACTTGAAGCGCTGACTGACCGCGAGCCGGACCGTCGGGATGTCGCCGCCGACATCCTCGGGGACCTCCTGCGCGGCACCGCTCTCGACGCGGACTCGGCCCGCCTGGTCGTCGGACGCCTGGTCAGCCTGGCCGTCAACGAACCGGTGACCAAGGTGCGCGAATCCGTCCTGAACTCGATCAGCGAGGCGTTCAACCACCACTTCCTGCCCCTGGACCTCGTCGAACCACTGACCGCCGCCATGCCGACGATGGAGCGCGAACTCCTCGAACACGCCCTCTACATCCTCGGCGCCACCCACGCCTCGCAGGCCCGGCCGCTGATCGAGCCCTTCCTCCACCACCCCGACCCAGAGGTGCGCGAAGAAGCCCGGCTCGCAACAGCCGAGATCACCGCAGCCGAGTCGGAGGGCCTCACCCACAACTCTTGACTATTGCTCGATCCGGCCCTGGGCATCGAGTTCGAGGGTGTGAAGACCGCGTGGAACGGGCCCCGCGGCGGCCCACTCGTAGCCGCCACCGCGGGCGCTGCCCACGACGTGCCGCACCCTGGTGCCCTTGCCTGTGTAGGGCAGGACGTCGGAGGCGGTGGTGAGGTAGGCGCCGATGCTGCGGGGGCCCAGGATCTGGAGGTGCGCGGTCATGTCCTCGAATACGGCGTCCGAGGCGAACAGCGCCGCCGCGCGCTCGCCCTCACCCGCCTGCAGGGCTGCCGAGAGCTGCTCGGAGACCTTCCGGATCACCGGCGATGCGGTCTCGCCGACCGTGGACTCCATCCAGTCCGTCGGGAACTGGTCGGCCGGCAGGCGTTCCGCGTCGAGGTTGTCGGTCCCGAAGTGGCGGCCGCCCCAGTAGTCGACCCAGCGGGCGATCTTGCCGCGCTGGAAGTTGACGACACCGGCGGCACGCATCTCCGACGGGCCGAACAGCCCCGTCGTGTTGGTGAAGAACACGACGGCGCTGGTGGCGTCCCCCAGGATCCGGACCGGGGAGGACGTGCCGTCCTTCGGCCACCGGGGCATGTACTGGGCGAACAGGTCATGGATGGCCTGCCAGCCGTAGAAGGGCCGCGACCGCGCCGCCGCCGACGGCGACGCCTCTCAGGATCCCGCGCCGCGAAACAGCGCCCGCCGTTTTGCCTTTGTCATTCATCTCCGGCTCTTTCTGCTGTGGGTGAGGAGCCGCCTGGCCTTGGCCCAGCACCCGAAGGAGTACCGGCGCGGGCGACAGACCCTGATCCGCACCGACTCCGCGGGTGGCACCCATGACGTCGTCGCCTGGCATGCCCGGCGGGGACGGTGGCTGTCCTACTCGGTCGGCATGGTGATCACCGATGCCGATCCATGGGCACGTGCTGAAGGTCCCGGCATCCGCCTGGACGCCGGCCGTCGAGGCGGACGGCGAGATCCGCGACGGCGTTTGGGTCGCTGAACTCACTGGCGACGTCCTGGAGAGTTGGCCACAGGGGATGCGGCTGATCGTTCGGAAGGAAAGGCCTCACCCCGGGGCCCAGTTGAGACTCCCCGACGCGGACTGCATGCGACTGACCTGCTTCGCCACCAACAGCCCCGGCTGGCCAATCGCCGAGCTTAAGCTTCGTCACCAGCTGCGGGCCCGGGCCGAGGACCGCATCCGGGCCGCCCGGGCCACCGGGCTGCGGAACCTGCCCCTGCACCCACACTGCCCAGAACTGCATCTGGCTGGAGATCGTGCAGATCGCGCTGGACCTGCTGGCCTGGATGCCGATGCTCGCGCTGACCGGGAAGGACAGACTCTGGGAGCCCCGCCGCCTGCGGCTCCGCCTGCTCACCGCGGCCGGACAGCTCGTAACCACCGGCCGCCGTCGGGTCCTCCGCCTGGCCCGGCACCGGCCCTGGACCAACTACATCACCGCCGCCCTCGACCGGCTCACCCAGCTGCCGGACTCCGACTGACCGACGGATTCCCCGTCCCTACGACAGCACCTCAACACCCGGAACAGTGGAACCCGGCGCCACCCCGAGGCGACACTCGGGCTTTGGCCCTGACCAGCCTCAGCCCACCGCGGCGGTGGCGCTCACCGTGCTGCTGGCCACCATGGAGGCCAGTTCCGTGCGCAGGCGGGTCATGCGGGCGAGCGGGGACTCGGGGACCTCCTCGTCGAGTTCCACGGTGTCCCCGCCGCTGTCCCGCCCTGCGGCGCTGATGACGCCGGCCGAAGCCGACTGCGGACGCTTGGTCTTGCGGACCGAAGTCAAGGTGCGCCCTGTTCAACGCCGAGTACGCCGATCCCGACCGAGATGCGGAAGGACGTGCGCAGCGGGCGGTGCGGATCGCTCAGGTGCCGTCCCGTGTCGTGATCGGCGCCAAGAAGCCGGAACGGCTGGAGGAGAGCGCACTCAAGTGAGAAGACCATAGGGAAACGGGATCTGACCTGCAGATACGTAATTCCACTCTAGCCGAGGAGAGTGGGATGCCTCGGTCTTGTGGGGTGATGCTGTGCAGGGGACGTCGGCCGATTTTCCGTGACCCGGCCCGTGTGGCGAGCTGGTGCTTATGAGGGGTAGCTCGTTGGGGCGATCGGCCGGCCCTGGTGACGACGACGTCGTTCGCCGCTGCCCCGTCCGAAGACCGGGGCAGCCGTCACATTCAAGAAGACGTTCGGCGTATAGGCCGCAAAGGTCGCCGTCGTCGGCGACGAGGGTCAGCAGGCCGTTGGGGCTGTCGGTCACGGTGTGGTCCTTCACGGCTGGTCCTTGGCGTCCTCATACGGGATGGAAGTTGATCGGGTGACTGCGGGTACTGGACGGCGCACGCCCTCCAGCGGGTGAGGCCGCCGCCCGCGGGGTGCCAGGCAGGCCAACTCCTGTGCACCACGCCGGATGCCGAGGAAGCGGAGCAGTACCTCTGTCGACGGCCGGTCGCCGCCCCGGCGTGACTGAGATTGGGATTGCATCTGAAGTTGAACTCGTGATGTCGGTCGGATCGCGGCGGCGTCACGGTGCGAGACCGCTGGAGGCTGCCGGCAGGTTCACGAGGGTGGCTGCAGCCAGCGCCGCGCCGCGGCAAGATTCACCTCGATGTCATCGCTCCAAGAGCAGACCTCCAGCCATGAGAGGTAGCCACCTTGCGCGAAGACCAGGACCTCGCCAGGGCACTCGCCGGCTTCGGTGAGGAGCTGGATGTCGGCAGCCACGACGGTGCCGAGGCCGGTCGCCGCGGGCTCCACCTGGTCGGTGTCGAGTTCGAAATAGGTGGTCCCGCACCCGCACTTACAGCGAGATTGCACCCTGAGTTGGGGAACCTGCCGTCGGAGGGCGACGTGAAGGGGCTCGTCCGGGTTCAGGACGAGGTCAAGCACGTCGGCTACGTCATCCGGCAGGCTGTCAGTCACACCACCACCGTAGCTGACCAGCAGCTTTGGGCCCTCCGGTCGGTACTGCAGCATCTTCAGCTTGCGCTTCACTGCGCGGGTGATCTGGCCGAGGTCGGCTGCGGCGAAGTTGCCGATGTCGCGCTTGACCAGCGACCAGACGCCCTCGGTCGGGTTGAGGCCCGGGGCATAGGTGGGCAGCTGGAACACGGTGAGCCACTCGGTGTTCGCGTCGATGAACTCCCGCATGCTCGCTGTGAGGTGCAGGCGGACGTTGTCCCAGACGAGCACGATCGGGCCGCCGAGCTGAGTGCGGGCACGGATGATCAGGTCGCGGTACTCGCGGATCGCGTAGATAAGCCGGGACCGCTCGCCGGGCTTGTAGCAGGCCATGCCCGCCATCGACACCCGTCCGGAGCCCCGGCCCCTCACCCTCACGACCGGGAGTGCGGCCGATCCGGCCCCAGGTCCTGGCGCGCGGCGGAGTCATCGACTGGCCGGCTTCGTCCTCGAAGACGATCCAGGTGTTGCGCTCCGCCGCGGTGCTCTTACCCGTGGCCAGGTCTCCTTCTTCCACACCTCGACCGCCGAGTCGTCGCGCTCGATCGCCCGCCGAGTGGGCTGCTGCCAGCTCCAGCCGTGCTTCAGCAGCCGCCAGGTGCCCTCGACCGTGTAGGAGACATGGAACAGCCGGCCGATCAGCGTCCTGATCCGCGCCAGCGTCCACCGCTGGTCCGCCCAGCCATGAGCCAGTGGACCACGCTCCAACTCCCTTTCCAACCTGGCAATCTGGGCTTCACTGAGCCGGGAACGTCCTGGCGACCCCTTTGACAGGACTCCCGCTTCGCCCAGCTCGCGCCAGGCCCGGCGCCACCGCTCGACCAACCGCACGCTGATCCGCAGGACAGCGGCAATCTCCACGTTCGTCTGCCCGCCCTCGAAACGCCCCGCGGCCTGCAGCCGTAACTGCTCCCGCGTGGTCCTCTCGGCGTCGGTCAGCCCGCCACCCTGTGCGTACCTCACACCCCAGGGCTACCGGTGCCGACCACCAACTGTCAGGCGAACGGCACCGACATCACCCAATCAAGTTCAGTCGCTGACCCATCACAAGATCACGCAGCTGTGACAGCAATCTGAAGCATGGCCTTGCGCTACCGCAGGGACGTAATTTCGAGTTCATACTCCGATGCCCGCCGGTCATTAGGAACACGGGCTTGGACCACCTTCAGGAGGGGAATGTGTTCTCAGCGAAGAAGCGACTGAAAGCAGGCGGCGCTGCCGCGCTTGCAGGGGCCGCCATCATGACACTATTCGGACCGGTGACGAACGCCTCCGCCGGTGAACTTCCCTGCGGCAATCACACTGACTATCTGAAGATCCAAGTTCACAATGCCTCGTCTGATGACTGGAATGGTACACGCTGTTTTGCGGGCCCGCAGACAGTCGGAAGGGTGGAGGGCTGGCTGGACGAAATCTCCACCGGAAACAACGACTGCGAAACTTGGGGCGGAAAGTGGACCGGCACCGGACCGGCCGCGGGCTACGAGGAGCTTCTGCAATTTCCAAGGTGGACCTGGACCGTATTCCCGAACCGTCCGCCTCTGGTTCACTACGTGATAATCATCTGAACAAGGGCGACCAAGGGAATATTTCCGCCATGGGGTGACCTCGCCGGAGCCGCGTGAATCTAAGCAATCACGCTGTCGCCCCTTGCCGGCCAGCATTCGATGAAGATTTGGCTGGCTGCGACCCTTCGCGTGGGTCTCGGCCAGCCTATTTTCAATATCCGAGTCCAGAAGTATCTGCTCGGACATCCGGACGCCCAGTCCGGCGATTTGCGGATACGATTGATCTTTCGGCGTTACCGTTTACGGTGTTTGATTTACCGCGCGGTTCGTTGCGAAAGATTCTCCTTTTTGTGCTTTTAAGCGTCACGGGGTTTCCCGCCATCAATACGGAATGCGGGCCGGGCGTTATGGCTGTCTGTGAGCAAATGCGAGCCCGGTCAACCTGTTGCACTCCCCGAAGAGGTATTTCCGCATGCTATCCAACCGAGATTTGGCCATCGCACAGCGAGGAGGAAGAGGGCTTGCCGTTACGGCGACGATTGCGGGCTTCGGTCTGCTGGCCACCGCCTGCTCTTCGAATCACGCGATCAGCGACGACGTCACGCCGCCGGCCCTTACAGTCTCGCCAACAGCGCCCGTCAGCGGGTATGACGGACTGTCACGAGCCCCACTGTCCTCCTATGGCACCTCCGAGCAAGACAGCGACCTGCTATTCGAGACGCGAAAAGCTCTGATCATCCGCTGCATGAAAGGCCGAGGAAACGAAGCCTACTCGGGTCAGAACATTATCCGTGTCGCCGTGAAGGGCAGCAAAGAGGCGTTGAGGCCGGCCGGAGCCTGGGGTTACATCGGTCGCGGAACAGCCGAGCATAAAGGCTTTCACACTGCGATTGCAGCTCCAGACCGTGTAGGGGGCGGAAGCGGGTATTCGCAGAAGGACTTCCAAGCCTGCTCTGTCGAGACAAACAAGCTACTACCCACTCTGGCAGAAACTGACGGCTGGAAGCTCACCCAGGCCTTGTTCAATCAGTCATTCCAGCAGACGGCTGCGGACAAGCGAGTGGTCAGCGCCCGCAACCGCTGGGCCACTTGCATGGCCGCAGCCGGACATCCCGCCCGCGATCCCGAGGAACTGGCAGCAGGCCCCTGGGACACAGCTCAGCCGACCGCCGATGAGATAGCCGCGGCCACAGCCGCTGAATCCTGCACTGCCTACTCGCATCTGGCCGCAGTCTACTTCGCTGTACTCACCGGGTATCAGCGGCAGTTGATATCGGCCAACTCCGTTGCCCTGAACGTCTATCAGAAGCAGGTTGACGAAAACGTGGGAAAGGCGGCGCTCCTTCTCGTCGAATCTTCCGGTAGCGCGCGCTGACCGGCCGCATCTACAGTGATGAAAAGACTCCTGCCGCCACGATGTCAAAGGCCGTCTCGATACACAGATTCAACGGCTACAGATTCCCTCTACTAAAAGGTCTCCCTTTGCCAGTCCGATGGCCGCACCCCGATCTGACGAAGGAACGTCGCTGAAAAGGAGTTGGGGCCGGTGAATCGACACCACTCAGCGATCTGGTTGATGGTTAGTCTCGCGCTTTCACCACTCGGACAGCCCGCCTCGTGAACGCGCGAGGCTAACCGCCCGTTCGATGACGGCGATGCGAAGGCGAACCGAGGTTGCGTCGGTTGATCTGGTGCTGGGAGAGGAGGCGATTACTGACCTTCAAAGGGCGGTGGCGTAGGGGCTGACGTCTCATGATCCCCGCGGTATGCCGCCTGCATGAGGTACGCGCAGGGCGGTGGACTGACCGATGAACGACGGGCCTTTCGGGAGAGATTGCGGTTGGAGGCGGCCGAGCGGTTTGGGCACGGGGACGAGACCGCAGTCATCGCCCATGACCTGCGGGTCAGCATCCGATCGGTGCAACGCTGGAGGAAGGCCTGGTCGCAGGGTGGGCCGAGAGCTCTGGCATCGAAGGGGCCGGCGTCGCTGCCGTTGCTGAGCGACGAGCTCTTCGCCGTGCTGGAGCGTGAGCTGCTCAAGGGCCCGGTAGCGCACGGTTGGCCGGACCAGACGTGGACTCTGTCGCGGATCAGGACGCTGATCGGGCGCCGGTTCCACAAGAGCTACACCGTCCAAGGTGTCGCCGCGCTGGTCAAGCGGCATGGCTGGAGTTGCCAGGTCCCCGCTCGCCGGGCGATCGAGCGGGACGAGGCGGCGGTGGCTGGCTGGGTGAAGGAGACGTGGCCCCAGGTGGAAGGACCGTGGCGGCGCTCGACGCCTGGCTCGTCTTCGAGGACGAGGCCGGCTTCTCGATGACGCCGCCGACCACCCGAACCTGGTCGCGCCGCGGCCACACCCCCGTCATCCGCGTCAGAGGACGCTCCCGCCGCCGCTTATCGGTGGCTGCCCTTCTCTGCTACAAGGCGGGTGAACCATCCCGGCTGGTCTACCGGCCCTGCCCCGACGCCCGACCGGACGGGCGCAAGAGTTTCTCCTGGAAGGACTACCGCGACCTCATCCAGAATGCCCACCACCAGCTCGGCGGCCCGATCGTGCTGGTCTGGGACAATCTCAACACCCACCTCACCGCCGGGATGCGCCGCTACATCGCCGACCGCGACTGGCTCACCGTCTTCCAACTCCCGCCCTACGCACCCGACCTGAACCCCGTCGAGACCATCTGGTCCATACTCCGGCGCACCAGCCTGGCGAACCGGGCCTTCGCCAACCCCGACGACCTCGTCACCACAGTCCGGAAGGGTCTGCGCCAACTCCAGTACCGCCACGACGTCCTGGATGGCTGCCTCACCGGCACCGGCCTACGCACGCCACCCTGACGACATCACGCATTCAAGGTCAGTAGTGCCGTAACTCGGCTGAGGACGGCCCTGACCGCAGGCCACCCTGCCCTGGATACGGCACACTGGATGGCGCTCTGCAATGACAGGGGGAGGGGACGTAACAGGTTTCTGGACCGGTCCCAGACCAGTGGTCACGCTGAAAAGGGTTGACCACTCTTGGGCGTGTCTTGCCGAGGATCTCACGAGAGCCGCGTCAGAGAGCTACCCGGCGGTGGCCTTACGGTAGGCGGAGGGACGGGCGCCGACTTGGCGCAGGAATGCCGACGACAAGGCGCTAGGTGCAGTGAAGCCGCACCGCCGGGTGATCTCCTCGATGGTGAGGTCGGTTTCCGACAACAGCCGTTGGGCCAACTCGATACGAAGCCGTGTGAGATATCGATATGGCGTTAGACTAGTGGCATCCCTGAAAATTCGGACGAAATGGTACACGCTGAGGTGTACTTCGGCCGCGATCTCGGCGAGGGTGAGCGGTTCGGCCAGGCGGTCCTGCATGAGGGAAATGCCGTTGCGTACTGCGGCGTGCTCGTGCCCGTGCGCGGGCGGTATCCGGCCCCGGGACAGGAGATGCACCGCGAGGAACGCCGCAGCCGACTCGGCGTACAAGTCCCCCGCATCTCGGCTGGCCGGCAGCGAACGGACGATGTGTTCGACGACCGGGTCGCCCGCGCCCAGTCCGGCGGACAACGCCTCGAAGTCCGGACCGCGCTGCCTCAGCCCGTGGGCGGCCTGCTCGATATCAGCCCGTCGGATATGCACCTGGACGGTGGACAGGACCGACGTCGTTGCGTAGCTGCGCACAGTAGCCTGGCCAGGCACCATGAGTTCGAGCCGGCCAGACCTCCAACGACGTCTGGTCGGTGGCCCTCCAGAGCTGACCCGCATTATCGCTTCTCCCCCAGTGCACAGCACGAGATGCAGGTCAGACGTTCCAGGCAGCAGCAAGTCTTCGACTTGGCGAGCATGCACAAAACTCTGCACCAGCAGCGACCGCCAACCCGCATCGCTCCAACTGCAGTAGCCGCGTTGCACATACTGCGTCTCATCAATGCCGGCATACGGCGCCAGATCGAAGTCAGGGGAATCGAACACATGGGATCCAATTGATGTCAGCGGAAGCTCAAAGGACGATTGACGCGGTCCCCGGCGGTACGAGGACGACGGGTGGGCAGTCCGGCGGTGAGGGCGAACGTCCGGTCCGGCTTTGCCGCACCCATGGTCGGCGGCTCAGTGGCGGTAGGGCTTGCCGTTCGCGTCACCGGGGACCCCAGACGGGTTGGGCTTGCCGTTGGTGTCACCGGGGACGCCGGACGGGTGCGGCACGGTGGTGGGAGGGGTGACGGTGGGGCTGGTATGTCGTGCGGGCGGTGTCGGGCGGGGGCGGTCCGGGGTGTTGGGGGACAGCAGGAGGACGACGGCGGCCGCGGCCGCCGCGGTGGCGGCGGCGAGGGACACGACCCGCCGAATCCGACGTGTGCCCCAGGTATTTCCGGTGGGCGGGTGGGCAGGTGACAGGTCGTGGGCGCTGATGAGCTGTCCTCGCGCTTCAAGTGCGGCGCGCAGCCTCTCCTCGAGCGGCGGCGGGGTGGTCATCGGTCCGTCTCCAGGAGTTTTTCCAGCGTGGCGAGCGCGCGGCTCGCTGTCGACTTGACGGTGCCACGGGACACGCCGAGGGTCTCGGCGATCTGCGCCTCGGTCAGGTCGGACCAGTAGCGCAGGACCAGTACCTCGCGCTGGCGCGCGGTGAGTTGCGCCAGCGCGTCGAAGACCTGCCGGTGCTCCTCGGCGAGCAGCAGCAGTTCGTCGACCGGCGCCCCGGGGCCCTGGTACGGCGGGGTGTACGCGCGTGCGGTGCGCCGTCGGCGGAGCACCGAGCGGGCGGCGTTGACGACCGCGGTGTGGAGGTAGGCGTGTGCGTCCTGGAGGTCGTCCAGCCGTTCGCCGTGCCGACGGCAGACGGCGGCGAAGGCGTCCTGGACGACGTCTTCGGCGGTGTGCAGGTCGTCCACCAGGAAGGCCGCCAGGCGGACCATGTCGAGCCGCCGGGTGCGGTACAGGTCGGCGAGTGTGGGGGAGGTTTCTTCACCGTCCCGGTCGGCCGTCGGATGCAGGTGCCGGAATCGTCGGCCGGGGTGGGGCGCGGCTCCCGCCGGGGTGGGGGTGGTGGTCCGGGCGCGGCGCAGTAGCCGGGCCCACCAGGGCAGGGCAGGGGTGAGCTGCATCGGTCTCGTTCACATCAGGGGTGTGGCGGGGTCGGCTCTGGTCCGACCCCGCCACACGCATGGTCGGTGACTCAGTGGCGGTAGGGCTTGCCGTTGGCGTCACCGGGGACCGCGGACGGGTAGGGCTGACCGTTCGCGTCGCCCGGGACCGCGGACGGGTAGGGCTTGCCGTTCGAGTCGCCCGGGACGGGAGTCGGGTCAGTGTGGGTGGAAGTCTGCTTCCCCGGGGTGGAGGGCACGGCGCTCGGGTAGGGCTTGCCGTTCGAGTCGCCCGGGACGGGAGTCGGGTCGGTGTCGGCGGAGGTCTGCTTCGCCGGGGTGGAGGGCACGGGCTTCGGGTCGGCCTCGGTCGACGTGTCCGACTTGACGACCGGGTGCGCGTGGCCGGCGGTGGCCGCCTGAGCGGCGATGCCGCCGCCCACCACCAGGGTGAGACCGGCAGCCGATCCCAGTACCCAGGTACGTAGGGAACGGTTCGACTTCTTGGCGCGGATGTGCCGCATAGGTAACGACTCCAAAGAGTGTGGGGACAACGCTGACAGGTCGGGCAGCGCCGGTACTGAAAATCCCGTACCGGAAACCGCCTTTCACCCCACCAGACGTGCGGCCCCACCTGAGGTTGTCGCAACCCGCAAAAAAACCTGCAGCCTCCCTGGGGCCAGCCGGCCGTCTCGTCGTCCCGGCCAATGCGGCGCCCTCCACAGATCTGTCAAAGACCACCGACGGCGACAACCTGTGCGCAATCCGCGCCTGCACCCTAGACTCGGCCGGCAACCGCACCGCCCTGACCTGACCACAAGCGGAGACTGCAACGGCACCACAACGACCACCTACACCTACGACGCACACAACCGCATCACCACCAGCGGTTACTCATACGACGCCTTCGGCGACACCACCGCCACGGCGGACGGAACCGCATACGACCACTACGCCGACGGCGCACCGCGGCAGATCACCAGCGGAACCGATCGCGAGACCTGGACACTGGACGCCGAGCACCGCATCGGCACCGCCACGACGGCCTCCAGCGCCAGCGGCACCTGGACGACCACTTCTACGCTCACCAGCCACTACAACGGCCTGCGAGCCACGCCCAGCTGGGACACCGACGGCACCGACGTCACCCGGTACGTCACCGCCCCCGACGGCAACCTGCTCGCCTGAATCACCCTCTCTCCTCCTGACCTTGATCAAGATCAGGAGGGACCACCACAGAGAATCAGATTTGATCCGCCGTCAGAGGGTCAGGATTCACCCGTCGCCAAGAGTCCGGCGCCACGCTCGAGGACACCATGGTGCGAGCCGGCCAGTCGTCGGAGAAGGCCGCGCTGATCTATCAGCACTCCGACGACGCGCGGCAGCGAGAGGTCGCCGCAGCCCTCGACGCCACAGTTCGGAAGGCTCGGGCCGAGAAGGCTGAGAGGGGGAGGGACCCGGCAGGCCTTCCGGCACGCGACGAGTGATCACCAGGTGCGGCAACAAGGCCTGGGCCTTTGACGTGGGCCTTCATTCTGGAGCGGGTGACGAGAATCGAACTCGCGCTCTCGGCTTGGGAAGCGATGACGCTTGGACAGGCTCCAGGGGCTCTGACCAGAGCAGATACCTGGCCCTTGAGGTGGTCGCGCGGGGCTGGATCGCACTGCTGTTGACCGGATCCTTCCGTGCCGCAAGCCTTCCCGGTCCATCCCCTCCACACGGCCGAACTCGCCGACGACCGGGCCCGCGCCGGGCACCCCGACGAGGCCGCCGCGGCCGGGCTGCGCGTCCTGGACCTGCTGGACGAGGTCCAGTCGTCCCGGGTGCGGAGGATGCCGGCGGGCATGGCCCGGGTCCTGCTGCCGCACCGCCGCGCCTCGGGGGTGTCGGACTTCCTGGAACGGCACGGTGCGCTGCCCCGGTCGGTCTGAGCCCGACGACGGCTGGCAATCGGGTCCCCGGCCGGGAACGGTTACGCGCTCAGGTGGCCGCAGTCGTTCCAGGTCTCGATCGTGGGCTCTCCGTAGGAGGACCACCCCAGGACCGAGAGGGACGTGGGATTGAGGCGCCCGTGGGCCGCGAAGTCGATGTCCAGGCCGAACCAGCGGGCGCCGATCGTGCGCAGGATGTAGTTGTGGGCGAAGACCAGCACGTCACGCTCCTCGGAGCGGACCCACTCGACCACCGCGTCCGCGCGCGCGGAGACCTCGGCGCGGCTCTCGCCCCCGGGCACACCGTCCCGCCAGATCAGCCAGTCCGGACGTTCGGCCCGGATCTCGTCGGAGGTCATCCCCTCGTACGCTCCGAAGTCCCACTCCGTGAGCGCGTCCCACGGGGTCGCCCGGTCGCCGAAGCCGGCGATCTCGCACGTCTCACGCGCGCGTGCGAGCGGACTCGTACGGATCTCCACCCCGGGGAGGCCGTCCATCGGCGCGCGGTGCAGGCGCTCGCCGAGCAGTTTCGCGCCGAGTCGTCCCTCGTCCAGCAGCGGGATGTCGGACCTGCCGGTGTGTTTGCCGAACAGCGACCATTCCGTCTGTCCATGCCGGGCCAGCAGGATGCGCGATGCCATGAAAGGGCCTTTCCGGGAGACTCGAGCTGCGTGCTTCTTCCTCTGCCAGGCGCGCTTCTTCCGCAGCCACTCGCTCGTGGCCCAGGTCGACGCCTTCATTCTCGAGTACCGACAGCATCAGGGCGGGCGGCGTGCAGTGCGTTACTCGTGCCCTGTGCGATAGCTTCGCGAGACCGTCGCTCGGGTCACTGTCCAGCTCCGAACAGCAGGCCCAGCGTATTCGGGGGCGCAACATCAGTACTCACTTCCGCAGCATGACTGGCGCTCGGCTTCCGGACCAGGCGTTGTCCGTTGCCTCTTTGGCAGGAGACTGTTCCATAGTGCGGCGCCCACACCTACGGCGCCGCCAAAGCAGGGTCTTCGAGTGAGCATTCGATTGAGGAAGATCACCCCTTATGCCCTAGTGGGTTTCTCGCCGGGTGGGTGTGGTCTCGTAGTCGCGGGCCAGGCGGCGGTGAAGCATGATCCAGCCGAGGCTCCGTGCCTGGCGGCGGCGGGAGACCTTCGAGGGGCAGTCGACGTTCCGGGCCTGACCGTGCTGGATAGCTACCAACGCTTGCCTGGACCTGCTCGCCAAGTGCCGCCCGGAGCCTGCGACCAGCGACGAGGTGCTGTGGCTGCGGCCCTGCCCGGACCGGCTGCCCGCTGGCGACCGTCGCCGTCGCGCGGGAGAAGGCCGTTACTGACCTTCAAAGCGTGGTGTCGGCAGGGGCTGACGGCCCATGATCCCTGCGGTATGCCAACTGCGTGCGGTATGTGCAAGGGGGCGGACTGACCGACGAGCGGCGGGTCTTCCGCGAGACGCTGAGGCTGGAGGCGGCCGCGCGGTTCATCCAGGGTGACGAGAACGCGGTCATAGCGCACACTCTGCGGGTCAGCGTCCGGTCGGTACAACGATGGCGCAAGGCCTGGTCCCAGGGCGGGCCGAGAGCCCTGGCCTCCAAAGGGCCGGCATCATTACCGCTGCTCAGTGACGAGCTGTTCACCGTGCTGGAGCAGGAGCTGACCAAGGGGCCGGTGGCACACGGCTGGCCGGACCAGACCTGGACCCTGTCACGGATCAAGACGCTCATTGGACGTCGGTTTCACAAGAGCTACACGGTGCAGGGCGTTGCCGCGCTGCTCAAGCGGCATGGCTGGAGCTGCCAGGTACCGGCCCGCCGAGCGGCGGAGTGCGACGAGGCGGCGGTGGCTGGCTGGGTGAAGGAGACCTGGCCCCAGGTGGAAGGACCGTGGCGGTGCTCGGTGCCTGGCTCGTCTTCGAGGACGAGGCCGGCTTCTCGATGACGCCGCCGACCACCTGCACCTGGTCCCGCCGCGGCCACACTCCCGTCGTGCGCGTGCGGGGACGCTCCCGCCGCCGGCTGTCCGTCGCCGCCCTGGTCTGCTACAAACCCGGCGAACGCTCCCGGCTGATCTGCCGGCCCTGCCCGGACGCCCGACCCGACGGACGCAAAAGCTTCTTCTGGAAGGACTACCGCGATCTGATCCAGACCGCGCACCAGCAGCTCGGCGGCCCGATCGTGCCGATCTGGGACAACTTGAACACCCACCTGACGGCCGGGATGCGCCGCTACATCGCCGAACGGGACTGGCTCACCGTCTACCAACTCCCGCCCTACGCTCCGGACCTCAACCCGGCCGAGGGCATCTGGTCGGTACTGCGGCGCACCACCACGGCCAACCGTGCTTTCGCCGACCCACAAGACCTGATCAACGCCGCCCGGCGGGGGCTTACGTCAACTCCAGTACCGCCGCGACGTTCTCGACGGCTGCTTCACCGGAACCGGACTGGTGCCCGCCCCACCATGACGACATCACGCATTCAAGGCCAGTAGGCGTAGATGCGGACGATCGGCAAGGCCAATCTGGTGTTACCCGTTGCTTCTATGGTGGGCAACGGACAACGTCTTGAGACGAAGAGCTGCTAGCTACCACAGTTGCTTCATGACTTTGCACCCTGCCGTGACACCGGTTACGCCAGTTCCCCCCGGCCTCTGCTGCCCCGGTGGGCGTTGCCGAGGGAAGACGTACCCCTTACTGACGCTGTAGCCGGAGAGGTTCACCGGAAGCCCGCGGCGTCCGGTGCAAGGGACCTCTCCCACGCCCCTCGAACGGGGAGGGAGCATTACAAGGCGGAGAATCGCGTACCCGGGCGACCTTTCCGGGCACAGTGATTTCAGACGGCCTGACCGCGGACGCCGAGTCGCTGGGATCCTTGGCGGCGAGCGTGCAGCACATCACCGAGGACGTGCAGGGCACGGTGGCCGTCAAGGTGGGCTGCCTGGTGCGCCGGCGACGTTGCCGAAGCCGGGACGGTAACGGATCGACTCGCCAAGCGCCCGGACAGCATTGACGACTTCCGGGTCGGTCTCGGCTTTCGAGGTGACGACCTCTCTGCCCACGCCTGTGGAATCGGTCAGTTCGTCCTGGGTGGTGACCCGACAGATGTCTTTACGCCGCAGAACCGGCAGGTGAACGGTTTTCTGGGTAGGGCGGTCATCGCTGCCGGTGCAGCAACCCAACGTCATGCTATGGGAGGGGCATTGAGCATGGATCAACCCGAAAGAGCGTGTGTCGTACCGGAATGGCTGAGTCGGGAGGGGCGCAAGCGGGAAACCTACGCGGTCGACCCCTACTACCGAGACGCCTGGGACGACCTGGCCGACCTCCTCGGCACCGAACGGACTGTAGCCGATCAGCTCCATCGCGTCGCCCCAATGGTTCTGAAGCCGGACGTTGTTGCCGTCCGGGGCGGAGCGAGGCTACTGACCGCGGTCCGCGCCGCGGGCTTTGTTCCAGTTGCATGGAGAAAAGTCCGGTTCGACCGTCATACCAGTCGCGAACTGTGGCGATACCAGTTGAACGTCGCGACCCGCGAGCGCATCGATTTGATGGACATGATCATGCCGATAGGGGAGTCGCTGTACATCCTGCTCCGAGACACGACGGAATCAGAGATACCGGCTACCGCCAGACTGAGCGACATGAAGGGACCGACTCGCCCTGAGGATCGGGAGGCATACCACCTGAGGCGGATCGCGGGAGCAGCCCAGGCCTCGGCGCTCACGTACATTCATGTCGCGGACGAACCCGCCGACATTCTGAGGGAGTTGGGAGTCTTCTTCGAGAGGTCGGAGCGGAAGCGCCTCCTCGCTGTCCTCGACAGCCGTCGGGATGTTACGCAGCAGGTGCTGGCGGCCCTGACGGAAGTCGAGGCATGCACCGAAGCGTCCGACCTGTTCTGGAAACCAGCGTTGGACAGACTGGACGCGCAGCTGTCCAGCCATCCGAACAGCGCGGAATTGGCCGTGCTGCTCCAACAGGTGCGATCCGGCCGGAGCAAGGACTGGCAGTCGCTTCTCGCCTTGGCGGACAGGTTTGGGATGCAGTGGTCGCGTTGGGACCGGATATCAGTGGCAGCCCAACTGGGCGCCCGGCATCTGGCGGCCGAACCAGTAATTCCTGACGTGAGCCGGTCCGCTTGGTCGGTCGACTCCTGATCTCCCAGGGGGGATCGGGTAACGGCTGTGACAGGCAGTGCAGGAAACAGAGAGGGGACCAGTATGCGCAGGTCCAGGGTGGTGTCGTTGTTCGCGGCGATCTCGCGGCAGTTTCCGACTGACCTCAGCCGGCCGGCGAAGGCAGCCGCATCATGACAATCGATCGGATTTACTTACCGGATCGGCTGTTCCGCCCATCGGGCCGATCGCGGCGGTGAGGTAGCCATGGCCGTTCACTCTGGAAGCCGTAGGAACTCTTGAAAGGCAGGACAGCATGACTTCGCAGATCGCTCCGGTCTCGGTCGAACCGGACACACGTGATGACGTGCGTGACGCTCTCGGTCAGCACTACACAATCAGGTCGTCCCGGGTGATCGATCTCAACTTGTTCAAGGTTCGCGTCTCCAGCAACGTCGCGGACTTCGCCGGGTACGCCTTCTACACTCGGTACGCCTCTCCCGAGACGGCCTGCGCATACGAACTCGTCTTTGTAGATCTGAACCGAGACCCGATCGATGCGGCGCTGATCGAGCCCCTTGTGGACCAGGGATACCGCGCCGACCGGTTTCGCGGAGGCTCCTACATCACCCACCATTTCGGTCCGCCCGCCTATCTGGTGACTCGTGGTGATCGAATCTATGTCTTCGGTCGCGAGCTGGAGCGCACCCTCTGGCCGTACTTCACCAAACGTCTGCTCACCGACTTTGCTATCGATCATGGTCTCGTGCACCTCAAAGCCGCAGCTTTAGTCCAGCCGCAGGGTGCCACCCTGCTGTTCGGCCGCCAGAAAGCCGGGAAGACCGTCTTCCTTACACAGGCCTGTGCCGCGGGTGCGCGGTTCTTGAGCAATACGCATGTGCTGACAGACGGAGAAACCGTGCATGGCGTACCTTCCGCGATGCGGGTCCGGAAGGGCCCGGGCTTCGACCAGCTCATTGGTTCGGGCCAGCTGGAGAAACACCTGGAAGCATCTGAATATCGGCTTGATCCCGATCTCATCTTCGGTAGCGAGGCGATCGCCGAAGCCACGGTCCGCAACCTGTGCATCATCGATTACAACCCGGACCGGCCCCCCTGCTTCGATGAAATTGACGCGGAGCCTTTCACGGCGTTCTTGGACCTCTTTGCCTGCGCGCCCGGTGCCTACGGATTGAAGGACGACATGTTCGCCCATCTGGACAACGACTTCTACCGATACAGTGCCGCCTTCACAGAAATGAAGCGGCGCATGAGCGACCTTGTCGGAGGAGCACGGCGCTTCTATATAAACGCGGACATGCTCGATCCCACGGTTCGGGACCGCACGCTGGCGCGTCTCGCGGAGCAGTGAACGAAATGTCCATCCTGAACGAGGCCCCGATTCCCGCGTACGCAGCCGGTGTTGTCCTTGTAGAAAGGCCGGGCTATGGCCACTGAAGCCGAACGCAGTGCACCTTTACTGACGGGCTGTCAGAGGCGTGCTTCCGGTACTCCCTTGCGCGGCCCCGCGTTTTCCTCGTACGCCCCCGAGGATGTCGGCTGGCTGCTTAAGGACCTCTCTGGAGTGGCCCTTGAGACCACCCCCACGGAGGAGCGCGAGGAAGCCGTCCTGGGCGGCGGCGCCCGCTACCGCGAGGCGCTGCCCATCGAGTACCAGCCGGATGCGTCGTACCTGGACCTCTACCGGGCCGCGCTCGAGGATTCCGCGGTCCGTACCGCCCGTGCCATCGGTGTCGTCACCGAGACCGTGCTCAGCGAGCGGTCACCCCGCCCCGTCCTCGTTTCGCTCCTCCGCGCCGGCACCCCCGTAGGCGTGCTGATGCGCCATTGGGCACGGCATGCGCACGGTCTCGACCTGCCGCACTACGCGCTCTCCATGATCTTCGGCCGCGGCATCGACACCACCGCCCTGCAGTGGCTGGCCGACCACCACGACCCGGCCGATGTCGTCTTCGTCGACGGCTGGACCGGTAAGGGCTCCGTCACCCGCCAACTGGCCGAGGAACTGCGCGGCACCCCCTTCGACCCGCGCCTCACGGTCCTCGCCGACCCCGGCTCGTGCGTGGAGACCTATGGCTCGCGCGACGACATCCTCATCCCCTCCGCCTGTCTCAACTCCACCGTTGCCGGGCTGATATCGCGGAGTGTTCTCCGTGCCGACCTCGTCGGCCCGCACGATTTCCACGGAGCCAAGTTCTACCGTGAGCTCGCCGACGCCGACGTCTCCCGCGAATTCCTCGACACGGTCTCCGCCCGTTTCCCGGACGTCGAGGCCGACGTCGCCGCCGACGCCAAGGAACTGGCCGCCGCCGACCGTACGCCCACATGGTGGGGGTGGGCAGCCGTCGAGCGGATCAGCGAGGAGTACGGCATCCACAACACCAGGTTCGTCAAGCCCGGCGTCAGCGAGACCATCCGCGTACTGCTGCGCCGCGTCCCGTGGCGGATCCTGGTCCGGCGCGGGGCGAGCGCCGACCTCGACCTTGTGCGGCTGCTCGCCAAGCAGCGCGACGTGCCTGTGGAGGAGGTCGACGAACTGCCGTACTCCAGCGTGGGCCTGGTCCGGGTTCGCGGCGCGAACGCGGCGTCGCACAGGTAGACCAGGACTTTCTCGTTGCCGCGGATTCACCAGCCCGAGGTCTTGTGAAGGGGCGCCAGGAGGTTGCCCACGAAGGCGTTGCGTTCGGTCTTGTCGGCCAGGCGGCTGAACAGGACCGGCTCGCCGACCGTCTTGCGCCGGCCATTCCTCTCGCCGTGCCGCAGCGTACGCGCGACATCGTCCGCAGACACGCCCGGTGCGGTCAGGAGCCGGCGGGTGGATCCGGGCGACGTGGAACACCGCACTCAACGCGGCGACTCGCGGGACGCCGTGCGCAGGCGGCAGATCTGAGTGGTGGGGGCGAACCGATGGCGTGACCGGGAGGACGACCTGCCCGCGGATCTCGAGGGCAATGGGGACGTGCACGCCGCGCTGGGCCAGCCACCGGACGCCGGAGAGTTCATCACCGCTCTCCAGACCAAGCACTGTACGTCGCTGGACCGCTTGGAGCAGGCGCCGGCGGAGGGCACCACGCGCGGGGTGGCGATCCCCACGCCAACTGCCGGATCCAGTCAGCAGGTTGGAAAAGGTTCCCAGTGCCACCAGCCTGGTACGGTGCAGCGCCTGGAGGGTGTTGAGCGCAAGCCCTCGTACTGGATGTACTTGGGCTGGTGCCCGGTGCGGCGAGTGGGGGCACCTCCCAGGCCCTTGAGGCAGTGGGGGAGCGTGCCGGGCGTCGCGACGGGGCGAACGTCGGCTGTCGGGGCGCTAAGACCGTGTTCTGCGTGGTGAGGCGGTCGTTGGTCCGTCCATGGGGCGGGGCATGTGGAGTTGGATTGTTCCGGACGGGCTGTGGGAGATCGCGAAGCCGCTGATCCCTCCGTCGAAGGTGCGGCCGCAGGGCGGAGGGAGCAGGACACACCTGATGAGACGCTGTTCGCGGCGATCGTCTACGTGCTGGTCAGCGGCTGCGCCTGGCGGGCTTTGCCGCCCTGTTTCGGCATATCGAAGTCGACCGCGCACCGCAGGTTCCTGATCTGGTCGAGAGCCGGGGTCTGGGGCCGTCTGCACGAGGCCGTGCTGCACCGACTGGACGACGCCGGCCTCATCGACGTCACCCGCGTCGTCCTGGACACCGCCCATGTCCGCGCTAAAAAGGGGGCGAACACACAGGTCCGAGTCCCGTGGACCGGGGCAAGCCGGGTTCCAGGATGCACGTCCTGTCGGACGCCAACGGCCTGCCCCTCCTCGTCGGCGTCTCCGCCGGCAACACCCACGACAGCGAAGGGCTGAAGCCGATGGTCGAGGGCCACCAAACGAGACACGATCCTCACCGCGGCCGCCGTTTCAAGCCCCGGCGCCTCCACGCGGACAAAGCGTACGACCGCGCGGACCTGCACAGATGGCTGCGATGGAAACGCATCGGGGTGCGTATCGCACGCAAAGGCATCGAGTCCAGTGAACGCTTAGGGCGGCGCCGCTGGGTCATCGAACGGACCATGTCGTGGCTGTCCGGCTACCGTCGGCTGAGCCCCCGCTACGAGCGCAATCCCCGCAACAACCTGGCATTTCTCGGACTCGCCGCAGCCCTTTGCTGCTACAGGCGACTGATCCGCCTCACCACGTAGGACACGGTCTAAGGGCTGTCCCGTGACTGCTGGTCATCTCCGACGGGAGACTGCCTGCGGCGGTCATCCGAAGATGAGCTCGACGTCCTTGTCCAAGCAGTACTTCATGACGGTGACCAGTTGACGGGCGTCGTCGACGCGTCGCTGGCGAACGGGGTAGCCGTCCTCGTGTTGGAGCTGATCGATGATCGCCTCCAGCCTGGGCAGCATGGCTGCGCAATGAACGGGCGTGAGAGAGCCGTCATCGTCTGGATGGTCGAGCAGCGGTGCCAGCGTGGTGGAGATGCTGCTCCACATGCGGTCGCCACCGAATCCATTCATCTCAGCAAGGGTGAGTCCCTCCGTGTGGGCCGGCCACTCCTTGAACATGTTGAAGCCGGTGTAGGACCAGGAGACGTCCGGGCTGGTCACGTCGCCGTCTCCTGGGAAGAGCATGAGCCCCATCCTGTTCCTCCTTGCTTACCCGGGGCCCAGGATCAGCCGCAGGGAGACGTGTCGGCAACTGAAATGATCTGCCGCATGGCTGGTGTGATCACGGCGTCGGAGTCGTCATGGATAGCCCCGTTTGCTGGGCTGAGCCCGCGACAGTTCGACAAGCTGGTCACCGCGCTGCGGCGTGAAGGCGCGGACCTGGCGCGCAGGGGCAGACCTGGCGCGCAGGGGCAGACCGTGGAGCCTGCCTCTGGAGGACCGTGTCCTGCTGGTCGCCGCGTACTGGCGGACGAACCTGACCCTGCGGCAGCCGGCGCCGCTGTTCGGAGTCTCGAAGTCCGCGGCTGACCGGATCATCGACCACCTCGGGCCGTCGCTGGCACTGCAGCCCCGCAAGCGGTTCCGTAAGGACACCGTGCTGATCGTGGACGGCACGCTGGACCCCACCCGCGACCACATCACGACACGACACGCGCTAGAAGTGGTCGGTCCGACCAGTGCGTCTGCTGCGGTTCAGGAACATCGTGAACATCACGTCCGCCGCGACAAGCCAGCCGACGCCCAGCACGGCGGCCGCGCCGGCGGCGGCCAGGGCGGTGGTTCCGTCGTTGGCCAGAACCGCGCGCACCGCCCGCAGGGTCCAAGTGGGCGGTAGCGCGAGCGCGACGACGCGCACGACCGCGGGCCAGCGTTCCACCGGGATCTGCACGCCGCAGATGATCATCATGGTGAGCGACACGCCGTTCGCCACCAGGTTGCGGGCCCCATTCGCGTTGAGTACGAGGGCCGCGAGCAGCAGGCCGAAGCAGTAGGTGGACAGCGAGGTCAGCACGATGAGGCCAACCAGCGCGGGGACCTGGCTCGGCCGCCAGGCCACGCCGAACAGCGGGCCGACGGTGAACATCGATACGAGCGTGGTCACGCTGGCGCTGGCCGGCCACTGGAGGCTGCGCCCGAAGAACACCCAGACCGGGCGGCTCGGGGCTGCGGCGAGGAACTCCAGCGTGCCGGCGGCGCGCTCCCAAGTCGTCGACGGAATCACAGCCATGCACTCGATCACACTGCTCATGAGGCAGCTGCCGACCGCGAGGTACTCGGTATGGGACAGGCTGCCGGCGGAGCGCCCCAGGAGAGTGAAGAAGACGGCCTGCGCCAGCATCCGGCCCAGCCAGCCGAACAACCAGATGCGCCAGGTATAGATGGCACGCATGTCGGCCGCAGCGTTGGCCGCGCTGTAGGTGACCACCCGCAACGTGCGGCTCATGTCAGCACCACGGTGCCCTCCCGGCATGCTCGGTCGATCATCCGGCGCATCAGGACCGTTCCGATGAGGAAACCCGCGGCGCCGAGTGCCACGATCGCCAGCAGCCGCAAGGGGGCGGCGGTGACGGCAGCCGGGGCGAGACTGGCTCGCATCAGGTCCGCGGACCAGGTCAGGAAGATCAAGTGCGTCACGGTCCGCAGCCACCAGGGGAACATGGTCAGGGGTACCGCCAGGCCGCCGAGCAGGTAGAGCGGATAGCTCAGGGTGTTCTGCAGGACCCGGGCGGAAGGCAACAGCACGTAGAGCGGCGCGAGCAGGGTGGTCGTGCCTGCGGCGGCCAAGCTGCTGGTGACCAGGCAACAGATCAGCACCACCGGGTGCGGCACCGGCATCCAGCCGGTGCCGCCCAGCAGGCTGACTGTGGTCCAGGCCTCGGCAAACGCGACCAGCCCGATGAGCGCGACCGAGCACATCCGCCCGAACAGCGTGACGGCCAGCGGCGCCGGGGCGCCGAGCTGCGCCTCCAACGTGCCGAGGAGCCGGTCCTCGGTGATCGCGTTGCCGGCCACCGACAGGGCGAGCATCCACAGTGCCATCAGCGTGGGCGCGACCACGGCGTTGCCGATCTGCGTCTGGTGCCCGGTCCACCGGTCCACGGTGACGATGAACGTGGTGAACAGTGGGGTGGTGACGCAGATCAGATAGGAATCGGGGGTGGCGGCGGACAGCCGGAGCTGGAGGGTGACCGCGGCCCAGAACTGCCGTGTCACCGGACCGCCATCCCACGGTCCTCTATGAGGCTGAGGTACACGTCGGCCAGCGTCGGGCCGGGGGTGTTCAGCTGGCTCACGCCGGCCTCCAGCAGGAAGGTCAGCACCGCTCGGGTCGTTGTCTCGCTGTCGGTCAGCACCCGGATCGAGTCGTCCGCCGCCTGTTCGACAGCGCGCACGCCGGAAACTCCGCGGAGGCCGACCACGATGTCGGGGGGCACCTGCCGCGCTTCGACGGCGTCGACACGGGCGACGAGATTTCGTATTCCGATGGTGTTCTCGGTAGCGATCACCCGGCCGCGGTCGATGAAGGTGACCCGGTCGCACAGGGCCTCCGCCTCGGTCATGTCGTGCGTGGCCAGGATGATGGTGTGGCCGCTGCCGCGCAGGTCGGTGACCAGGGCGCGGAAGTCGCGGGCGGAGATCGGGTCTAGGCCGGCGGTGGGTTCGTCGAAGATGAGCAGCGGCGGATCGGCGACCATCCCGCGCGCGATGTGCAGCCGCTGCTTCATGCCCCGGGACATCGTGTCGACGCGATCGTCCGCCCGGTTCGCCAGTCCCGTGCGCTCCAGCAGCTCGTCGACGCGCGCCCGCAGGGCGGAGCCGTGCAGCCCGTACAGCGCCGCCCAGAAACGCAGGTTCTGCTTGCAGGTGAGCCGCCCGTACAGCCCACGCTCGCCGCCGAACACCACACCGACGATCCGCCGGACCTCGTTGGGCGCGATGTCCACGTCGTGCCCGAACACTCGCGCGGTGCCGGAGGTCGGGCACAGCACCGTGGACAGGATGCGGCACAGCGTCGTCTTGCCGGCGCCGTTGGGCCCGAGCAGCCCGTGCACCTCGCCTTCGTCGATCCTCAGGTCGACGTGGTCCAGGGCGACGAACGGCGTCGCATCCGAACGCTTGCCCGGATACGACCGGGTCAGCGCTTCCGTGACGACGGCGTTCATGACACGGTCACCCCGCACTGGCGGTACCAGAGCGCGTGATCGGGATTCCATCCCTGAGTGATCAGCTTCGCGACGATGCGGTCGCCGTGCCCGTCCCCGCCATCAGTGACGGAATGTACGACATTGCCGATCAGTGGAGCCCCGGCCTTGGTGGCCTGCCGAACGCACGCACGGGTGAGCGTGTCGGTGGCCGCGCGCCGAACCTCGTCGTCGGCCTCGACGAGCACGTCGAACAGTTCGACGTACGCCTCACCGGTGACCTCGTCCCGCTCCGCGCAGAGCAGGGTCGCGTGGCCGATGGCGGTTGCGTCGCGTTCGGCCACGAAACTCTGTCGCCCGGGGAGGGCCAGCAGTCCGGCCGCGATCTCCTCGGTGTCGCCGAGGGTTCCGGCCGGTCCGTGGGCGGCCCCGTTGACCAGCGCTTGGCCGACCCAGCGCCGCAGGGTGGCCTCGTCCTCCGGCACCGCCCGCCGCACCGTGATCATGTCCGATGTGGACGGTGTGTCCGCGGCCGGTCCGCCGGCGTGGCGGAGGTAGCTGGTGTGGCGGATCCACGGCCGCGGCGGGGCGCCGTCGGTGTGGTGCAGGCGCACGAGAATGGCGTCCGGCGCGTCGACGAGGTCGGTGGCGATCCTTGGCAGCGCTGCCCACCAGTCCGCGTTCGTGGCCAGGGCAGCCGGGCAGTAGGTGACCAGCAGGCGGCGCTCGCCGCTCACTGGGTCGGTCTGCTCGTCGGCCACGAACCGACTGCCTTCGAAATCTCGCAGCACGTCGGCCTGACCGGCCATCTCCAGGTAGTCCGTCACAGTCATCGCATGGGCTCCGGACGTACAGTCACCACGAGATCCCGCAGTATGTGCTGAGCGGCCTGGGCGACGTCGTCCGCGGTGACAGCGCGGAGCTGCGCCATGTCCACGTCGGCGGAGAACGGCGCACCGGCCACCGCGCCGGCGGCGAGCCGGCGGGCGTGTTCGAGTGGGTCCTCGGTGTCGAACACAAGCGCGCTGCACACCTGTCGATGGGCCGCGTCGAGGTCCTCGTCGGACGGACCGCGCTCCGCCAGGTTGCGCAGTATGGCGGTCACCACCTGCACGACGTCCGGGCCGCGATCGGGGTCTGTGCCGATCAGCACCCGCCAGGCACCGGCCTCCGCGTACCCGCGGTGCCAGGACTGGAATGAGTAGGCCAGACCATGCTCGTTGCGCAGCGCGCGGTACAGCGGCGAGAACGGACTCGCACCGCACAGTGCCGCCAGGATCTCGAAGCGGCTGCGCTCCGGCGTGCCTGCCGCAGCCGATCGGCCGCCGATGCTGACCCAGGAGTACTCCTCGGGCCAGCGGATCTCCTGGTGTTGTACCGCGCCGAGCGGGACGAGCGGCCGCGCGACCGGCAGATCGGCCGCGAGCGCGGACCGGGCCTGGTCGATGTCGGGCGCCTTCGGCCCGACGACCGAGAGCGCCAGCCGGCGGCCGCCGAACATCAGGGTGTGGTGGTCTCGTACGACCTGTGGGTCGATGCTGCGCACACTGTCCGGCGTGCCGCCGACCGGGCGGCCGAGTGGATGGTCGGGAAAGAGCGCGGCCAGGAATGCGTCCTGCACCGTGTCCGCGGGATCGGCCGCGGCGGCGTCCAGTTCACGCAGTACCACCGCGCGTTCGGCTGCCAGGATGTTGTCGTCGTATTCGGGCGCAATCGTGGCGCGGATCAGCAGATCGGCGACCTCGGCGAGATCCTCCGCGAGCACCTGGCACTGGAACAGCATCCGGTCCAGCCCAGTCTCCGCGTTCGCCCGGCCGCCGGTGCGTTCCACGTACTCGGCCAACGAGGGTTCGTCCCGGACCGGAGAAGCCATCAACAGATGTTCGAGCAGATGAGCGACGCCGGACGCTGCCCCGGGATCGTCGCGTGAGCCCATGTCCACGGCCAGGCAGATACTGGCGGTGCGCATATCGCTCCGAATAACCGAATTAATCGCTTCCTGTACGAGCACGGCATTCTCCTGGACCAGATTTCCATAATAGTGGGCGCCACCGAACAGCGGTGACGCCCACCCGTGCGACCTGTTCGGTCAGTGCTTCTTGATCTTGCTGATCTTGTCGAGACGCGGGCGCATGGCTGCGGCGTGCTTGCGCATTGGGTCACTCCTTTCAAGTTTGCGGCCAACGCACGTACGGCTTGTACGTAGTCGGCCGCTGGCTGCTGACTTTGACAAGTCTGGCGTGGCGACCTCGCCGCGAGCCAGACGTTGTCCGTTGTCTGCTCAGCAGGAAACCCGGCAACGCATGGTCAAGCAATAGGTGCCGACATGGCGTCGGAACTCCGGAAAGCGGAGATTCCCGAATGAGCGCTGCCGTCAGGGGGAATGCCGTTGGGTGCGGAATTCGGAATGATTGCGCCCCGCGACGGACGTTCCAGCCCTGGTGTCCGGTTCGAACGGAACTGGGTGAGCCCGCCGGCACCCGGTCGCGGTGTCGCAACAGCAGCCTGTCGCACGCTGTCCCGATGGGCGCTGACGGCCACCCCGATCGTGGATGGTCCTGGTCGCGGCGACTGAGAATGTCGCCTCGCAACGGGTGGCGGAACAGCGCGGCTTCGTCTCCGAGGGCACCGCGCGGTCGGGCGGGAGCCCGTTCGCGGGCCGCACCGACTCCGGGTGTACTCCCTGTCGCGCGCGGACCTGCCGGCGTTTCCTGCTGAGCAGGCAACGGACAACAGCTGGCCCGTGCCGAACCGGCGGTGGAAGGTGATCAGGTGAGTACTGACACCGTAACGGTCCCACACGTCACCGCACCCGAGATCACACTGGACCTGCTGTTCGGGCTGCTGGACTGCGATCCGAGCGACGGCCTCGCCAAGCTGGTGCACAACGCGCGGGTGGCGCACTACACGCTGCCCGCGCTGGTGCTCTCGGTGCTGGAGAACGAGGGCGTCGACCTGGGTATCACCGCCGGCGCCGAGCTGCGCCGGGCCCGGCACCGCGCCGCCAGGTATGCCGGTGTGCTCGCCGACCTGCCCGACGACGGCGAGGTCGTCCCGCTGAAGGGACCCTCGCTGGCGCAGCTGTACCCGCCAGGAGTGTTGCGCTCGCAGGGCGATGTCGATCTGCTCGCGCGGGACGAGAGCCGGCTGTGGCAGACGGTCACCCGGTTGGCCGCGGACGAGTCGAGCCAGATCTGGGTGACCGTGATGGGCGTGGAGCCAGCGTGGAACGTGCTGGTCACCATGGTCTGGCAAGCCGACGAGCCGATCGTGGAACACGAGTACCGGGTCGAGCTGACCACCGCCGCGCTACTCGGCGACTTCGACAGGGTGAGGGTGCGGACGACCCTGCCGACCGATCCCGTCCTGGCAGCGCTGGTGTGCCTCACCGAGGAGGGGCTCCAGCGTCCGTTCCACCCCAGAGACGCCCTCGACCTGTACGTGCTGCAGCCGCGGTTGCCGGCCGCCGCGGACATCGCCGCGGTCGTCGAGGAGTTCCACCTGGCACCCGAGCTGCTCGAACTTGGCCGGTACACCTCCCGCGTGCTGCCGCAATGCGACGTCGCCGAGCTGATGCGTGTGCTGGCCGAGCCCGCTCGGCGTGAACTCGACCGCCGGGAGAACCTGCCGGCCGCCGTCGCTCCCGTCGAGCTCCGCGACGTGGTCCGGTGTGGACAGCCGGCGCAAGGCCTGCTGCTGCGCCGCCGGATCCGCACCGACCTGGCCACGGCCCGCACGCACTGGAGCGGCGACCAGGCAGTGCTGCACACGCCCGTGGGCGACTACCTGTTGGTGGCGGGCAAGCTGGTGGCCGAAGAGGACTTCGAGTCGGCCCTCGCAGTGCTGCACACGTGTGACGAGAGTGCGGCTTGCTGACCAAGCCCAGACCGCTGCCGGTCGCCTCCGGCGGCTCTGGTGATGTGATCTCCGCGTGGGCGCCGGCCAGGTCGCGCGGCTACCAGGCGCCCGTGATTGCCGCGCCCCCTGTGTGAGGGCGTGATTCTCGACCCACGTCCCGGTCCACGGGGCGTGGGTGACCTCGATCATGTGGACCGGACGCCCGGGGCGCGCTGCGCCGACCAACTCGAACCGGTCGACGCAGGCGGCGACATCATCGCCCGGGGTGACGAACCCGGTCTGGTCCAGCCCAGCGCTCGACCCGCTGCTGCTCTCCGCGGCGGAGATCTGCGGCATTCCGGGCACGGTGACAGGTGGTTAAAAGCGACGCGCCCGGAGCAGGACGCTGCCGGCACTGCCCGGTGCCATCGGCGAACGCGGCATCCGGGCAGCTTCCAGCGCAAGTTCAACGGGTTCAGCGGCCCCGCCTACCTGGACCGGTTCGGCGCTTACTGCTGGTTCTGGAATGTCAGGGCGGTGTCGCCGAGGACCCCGTCCTGGTTGCGCACAGGCGGTTGCGGCGCACGGGAGTCCGGCAGGCGGCGCACCTGGGAGTGGAAGCCGTCGGGCGCCGGCCGGAGCGGTCGGGTCTCGTTCAGCTCGGCGGAGAAGGCCGCGGTGAGCTGGTCGAGACGATAGGCGCCGGGCGCGACCTGGTGCAGCAGATGAATCTCCGCCAGAGCGTCCAGCAGCGCGTGGGCTTCGTTCACCCCGGTGCCGAGCAGGTCGGCCGCGGTCGCCGGTGAGACGGTCTCACCGCCGGTGACCGCCAGGCGTTGCAACGCATTCGCCGCAGCAGGCGCCAACTTGCGGTAGGACCACGACAGAACAGTCCGCAATGTGGTCGCCTCGTCCGACCCGCCGCCGAGGCCGTCGAATGGCGACTGATGCCACCCGGCGATGTTCTCGGCGGCGACACGCAAGGCCAGCGGGACATAACCACAGGATTGCGCGATGTCTGGCGCGGCTGATCGGTCGAACCACGGTCTAGCAACGGCTTCGAGCAGCCGTACTGCCTCGTCCTTGGTCATCGGTGGCACCGTGACTCGCTCCGCGCCGTCCCGTACGACCAGCCCGGACAGCCGGTCCCGGCTTGTCACCAACACGTGGCACCCACCGGCCGCCGGCAGCAGTGGCCTGACCTGTCCCGGGTCGGCCGCATTGTCCAGCATGATCAGCACGCGCCTGCCGGTCATCAGGCTGCGGTACCGGGCTGCGAGGTGTTCGGCAGGCACCTCCGCGTCCACCTGTCCGCCGAGGGACGTCATGAAGTGGCGCAGGACATCGGCAGTGTCGGCCGGCGCGCCGGGGCCGAAGCCGCCCAGATCGGCGAACAGGACGCCGTCGGGGAACTGGCGCGCCACACTGTGGGCCCAGTTCAGCGCTGTGCTGGTCTTGCCGATTCCCGCCTGCCCGTCGACAACGACGACGGTGCACTCTGCCGAGTCGCGACGCGCGCCCGGCAGATGAAGAGTGCGGTCCAATGCGGACATGGTTGCTGCCCGCCCGACCAGGCCGGGCACCGCCCTGGGTAACTGGTTGAGCGACGGGCCGCGGCGGCCGGACCTGCCGGCGTCGACGAGACCACTCAGCAGGCCATCGGTGCGCAGTACCTCGTCACACCGCCGGGCGAGCATGTCGGTCGGCGCCTTGCCCTCGGTCTCCACCCTGCTGAGATGGCTCTTGCTGTAGTTGACCAGCTGGGCCAGCTGTCCGAGTGAGAGCCCCCGGTCGCGTCGTGCGGCTCTCAAAGCGGACCCGAACGACCGCGTGGGGGTCGTGTTGATGGCTATTCGCGACTGCTCCGGTTCTATCCGGTCAGCTGGTCGACTGGTCATGAATGTGCTCCTCGTGGTGAACAGGGCTCCGAAGGAGACCGGTCCGAAGGGGACCGGGCCGAAGAAGATCGAGCCGCTCCATCACTGTGGTTTTCGCCCTGTCCTGGAAAGGCGTCGGGAACGGGTGGGTGTCTGAATCCCCGTGATGCGTGTCCTGCGGACACGTAGCGGGGAACAGCATGACGACCGAGCAGGCGTCGCCGCCGGTGTTCTTGAGGCTGACTATGAGGTCGCCCTCGGCCATGCCGTGGGAGGTGCTGAAGTCGAGGTCCGCCGTCTTGCAGGGCCCGTGATGATCTTTCCGTTACCGCTGCCCTGCGCGGTGGCTGGTCCGCCGCCGGTGACCGTGGCGTTCTCGTCGGATGCGCCGCTGCCGCCGGAGGCGCCGGCCGAGGAGGACGCGCTCGAGGACACGGGGGAGGCCGCGGAGTCGTTCGAGTTCGCGGCGGAGTCCTCGTTCCCCTGGCAGGCGGTGAGCGAGAGACCCGCCGCGAGGGTCAGGGCGGCAACGGTGACCTCTGAACGCGCATTGTTTCTTCCTCTGCGGTCGGTGCCGTGCGCTCGCTGCGAGCGAGCGTTACTGATCATCGAGACCCACTCGGCCTGTGGAACGTTCCACCCGCCGCCTCCTCATACATGCCTGTTACACGAATGCGGGTGCACGGGTGGCGCCACCGCCGGGCGCGCACCGCCCGAGTCCGGCTGCGCACCCCGGCCCAGCACCGCCGTCCGGCCCGGGAAATGGGGCCCGAGCGTCATGTGGGGTGCCGCGTCGATGCCGTGCTGCCACTCTTGGACCGCCGGTTTCCGCCATCCGCACCGTGAACCTCCACGGCCGCCGACCGCTGGGACAGATCCCTGACCGTCCGGCCATTGAACTCATGTGCCACCGCGGACTCACCAGATGGGATGAGGCTGAGGGCCGCCTCCCACGTGGGTCTTTTCAGGCCGTCGGGGGCCGGTGCAGGCGGCGGATCTCTGCCCAGTCCTCCACAGGGTCAGATTTGATCCGCCGTCAGAGGCCAGGATTCACCCGTCGCCGAGAGTGGTGGCTGCCTGAGCCGCGATGTCGCCGCCCACCACCAGGGTGAGACCGGCAGCCGACCCCAGCACCCAGGTGCGCAGGGGACGGTTCGACTTCTTGGCGCGGATGTGCTGCATAGAAAACGACTCCAAAGAGTGTGAGGACAATGCTGGCAGGTCGGGCAGCGCCGGTACTGAAAATCCCGTACCGGAAACCGCCTCTCACGCCACCAGACGTGCGGCCCCACCTGAGGTTGTCGCAACCCGCAAAAAAACCTGCAGCCTCCCTGGGGCCAGCCGGCCGTCTCGTCGTCCCGGCCAATGCGGCGCCCTCCAGGAATGGGCGGCATGGGCCGCGGCCGGGGATCGGGGCGCCGCTCAGCCGCTTGCGCGTCGTCCTCACGCCCGTGCCGTGTCAGCGCGACGGCGACGTCAGGGCGGGGGACATCGGCGGGGGAGTGAAGTACCCAATGCCGCCCTGAACTGTGCGACACAGGGCGTCTGGGCGCAATCAGGGTGCGATGTCAGTGGGCTGCACTACGGTCGGGGTGCCGAGGGGAGTGCGCTGTTCTCGTCTGGCCGGTAAGGACGGCCAGACGAGAACAGAGCTGCTCGCTCCCCAACTTCTCGGCACGGGAGCGAGCCCTTCCGGATGGGAAGGCCGACACCAGAGGCGCCTACTTCCATTGACGTTCTTAGCCTCCCGGATTGCAAGGCAAACCGGGAACTTCCATGCATGCGGCGTACGACGTGCCGTTTTCTGCTCACTGAGCGGTAGTCAGTAGTCACTGAGCGCCGGTCGTTGACCATCACGAGTCCGACATTGTTCCGTGATTTCATGATCACGTGGCGTTACAACTCCTGGTGTGGCCATGCTGGTTGACCTCCTCGGCAGGCGGCGTCGGCACCCGCCTCCCCGGGGACCCGCCGGTCTCCGGATGGGCCGACGGGCTTGAGAAGGCCACTTGGAGGTTCCATGGAACGAAAGCAGATATGGCTGATCACGGCCACGCTCACGGTGTTCACCTGGAGCGTGGTCATGGTCGCCATGGGGCAGGTCACGGCCATCGTCGTGCTCGCGCCCGCGCTTGGCCTGACGGTGCAGCAGATCACGCGTACTGCCCGCTCCCACAATGCCCCGGCCTCCGGCCACCGCGTGACCGTCCTCCCTCACGAGAAGGAGGACGACATACCGTGACCGCACCCTCCGTTCCGCCGGACGAGCCCGACCCGTCCAGCCGCCGCTCCACCAGCAAACCGGCGCCGCCGTCCCCGCAGACACGGCAGGCCCGGCCCGCTGGCCCGGCTCGCGTCTCGGCCTCCTCCGGCAAGGGCCGCCCCGGCCGCCCCCTGGGGCAGATCACCGCCGACTGCACCAGCACCCACCGGGCCTGGCTACAGCCTGTACGCGAGGCCTACCTGAAGTCCGGACTGACCATGAGCCAGCTCGGGAGCCGGCTCCACATCTCCAAATCCAAGATCTCCGAGCTGATGAGCGGCCGCATGTACCCGCGCTGGGAGGTCCTCTACCCCCTCGCCGTCGAACTGAGCATCCCCTACTCGCCCCTGTACCGGCTGTGGGCAAACGCAGCGCTGGAGACACACAACAAGTCCCCCGCCTGGGTGGAGGGCTCCGCCGCACGCGTGACCGTGACCACCCGGCCCACCGCCCCGCCCCTGGACTACAAGGCCTTTCGCGACCTCACCCAAGACGGCTACCGCGAGTACGCCAGCGTCTTCCTCCCCTACGAAGGGTGCGACACAGCCCTCGACCACGCCTACGACCAGCTCTGGCTGTCCTGGCCCAACGCCCTCGCCAGCCCCGACGCCCGCCGCTACGCCTGGAAAGTCGTACGCGCCACCATCATGTCCCGCACGCCCCATGTCGACGGACGCCCCGAGTTCCTCCACGCCGCCTTCGAGACCGAGGTCCTGCAGAAGCTCACTGACGAGGACGCGGCCATGAAGCAACTCCACGAGACGCTGGCCCTGCTCAAGGCGATGAGCCGGCTGCCCCACCCCCAGTTCGACGTCATCGTCCTGCACAGGCTGTGCGGCATGCCCATCGAGACCGTCTCCGACTTGATGGGCGCCCCGCTGGCCACCGTCCGCTCCGACGAACGGCATGCCACCCGCTTCCTCGACATCGCCCTGACCACCGAGCCCGACTCCGAAGGGAACCATCCGTGACCCGAATCGAAGGCATCCTCTCAAGGGCCCTACTGGCCCGAGACCGCACAGTGCCCCGCGACATCGTCTCCACCATGGGCGCCGGCGCCCCCTACCTGCCGCCGTCCCCCACCGACGACACCGACACCACCACGCCTGTCGACACCGACGGCACGACCGGGTCTGTCAATGAGGCTGCCGAAGACCTGCGGGCCCTGTGCGAGACGTTCGTCTCCCACACCCCAGCTACCGACGTCGTCGACTTCGTCACCGAGCAAGTCCCCGAACCCCGCAGCGCCCTGGTGCTCGCCTGCGTCCTGCAACTCACCGACACCGACGACGGCGCGCGTTTCTGGTGGCAGTACGCCGCCGGCGGCGGCGAAGCCGCAGCCGCCTACTGCCTCTACCTCCACCACCTCGCTCAAGGAGAGAACACCACCGCCAACTGGTGGCACCAGCAGACCGACGACGTCCAGCCCGCACCAGACAGCCCAGCTCCCGCCACCACGGAGTGGGCACCGGGCTTCAACCAGGTCGACAGCATCTCCACCACCACGATCCTGCGGCTCCTGCGACACCTGGCCAAAGACACCGTCCGCCCCCGCACCACAGCGGTCACCCGTCTCATGGCCTACATCCCCACCGCCGTGACCATCGGCTACCTTCGCGAACCCGACATGGAACTGCCCCTGCCCGGCCCCGACTTCGCCCGCCGCGTCCGCGATGTCCTCACCGCCGCCAACCGCCCCGACGTCTCCGACACCCTCCCCGCCCGCCACTCGCACGAGGACTGCTCACTCCAGGAGAGCATCAGCCGCTGACCCCCTGCCAGCTCTCCAGCTACTGCGGCACCGCTCCACGAGGCAGCGAAGAAGGTGAACAAGGTCAGCGACACAGCGGGCGGTCAAGCGCAGCCGGACGTCGCCGCACCGCTCATCCAGCAGACCGACAGGGCAGCGGCGACCAGGCTCCCGCAGAGAGCGACCGGCGCCTCCGAAACTGGGGCGACGGCCGGGTTTTCCACTTCGGGAAGCCGGCCGTCGCCCGCCTACACGCTGCGCGGCCGACCCCACCAGCCCGGCCTGGACGAACAGATCGTGCAGAGCGCCGTCGACGACTACACCCGCCCGGCCGGCCGACGGATGATGACCGCCGACCTCCGCACGCTGTACCCGCGCGACACCAAGGACCAGGCCGTGCTGCGCCCGCTGGACCGACGTCGCCATGGTGGAACAGCCTTGCCGGATGTTCGAGGCCGCCGCCGCCAAGATGGCCGCCAGGCTCCAGACGGCATCCGGACCGCGCCGTCGCCCACGGCCCCCGACCACAGCCCGCCCCGGCGATGTCCCCGCCGCCGCGCATCTCGCAGCCCGGCGCCCAGCACGCACCGGGCCGGACCACAGGAGGAGTCGCGTGAGCACACCGGAACCCAGCCGCGAGGACGCCCCCGCTCGCGCACGCGAAGCCGCCCAGGAGCGGGCTGCCGTGTTCGACGAGCCTCCGCCGTGGGAGCCGATCTGGAAGCGGCCCCGGATACCGAAGAACGACCGGGCGAAGAAACGGGAGCTGCGCAAGCAGCGCAGGCGGCTCCAAGACGCCGGTCACCGCCGCTTCGTCGCCGGGCAGTCGCGCCGGCCCCGGTCCCGGCAGAACTGGATCGGCAATGCGGCCGTGCGCCGGCACTCCACCGCCTGGCTGTGGTGACGATGCCGGGCATCGTCCACCGAGTGGACCGCACGTTGTTCTGCATCCGGTGCACGGCACGACATCGGATGCTAGGCATCGAACGAGCAGGGCGCGCAGGAGATGGGTGGCGCGGGCGGGGTCGGTGCGGAGCTTGGCGAGGATCCGCCAGTTCTTGAGGTGGGCGAAGCCGTGCTCGACCGGTGCACGTCCGACGGCGAGGAAGCGGTTGGCATCCTTCTGGCCCGGGGTGAGCTTGTGAGCGCGGCTGGCTGTGAAGCCGGTGACGACCACGGGGTCACGTACGCGTTGTCCAGGCCGCGGAAGCCGAGGCCGGCGAGGGCGCCGAGACCGGCTGCTCGCGCCGGCGGCACCGTCGGCGCCCGCCGCACACCAGGGGGAGGGTGCTGCTTCCACTGCTGATGGGGCTTCTTGAATCTGGCTCTGTCCGCAGTTCCGTGAAAGCGGAGGTCAGCGACGGGAAGACGCCATCCGTCCCTGGGTGTCCGTACCGTCGCGATTAATGCGCTCGGGGACGTAGGAACAGTGGTCGGCTGTTTTGTGGTGATCGACGGCTCGGCCGGTTCATGCCTGGAACTCGGTGAGGTCGATGGCGTGAACGCGCATCGGGTAGCCGTACACCGGGTGTGTCGTCTCCCGCTCGGGTGTCATGCCGAGCTTGCGGATGACGTTCTCGGAGGCGTTGTCACCCACCCGGTTGATGCTGATGACGCGGCCCAGGCCTCGGTCCTGGAGAGCGAACTCCAGTGTGGCGTGGGCGGCTTCGGACGCGTATCCCTGGCCCCAGAACTGTGAGCCGATCCGCCAGCTGATCGCCACGGCGGGCATCACCTCCGGCAGGAACTCGGGCACGGACAGTCCCGTGAAGCCGATCAGTTCGCCCGAGGCCAGCAGCTCGACAGCGAACAGTCCGAAGCCCTCCTCGTCCCACTCCTCCTCCCACCGCTCGATGTCCTCGGCCGTGTGGTCCAGGTCGCGCACCGAGCCGTCGTCGATCCAGCGCATGACCCTTGGGTCTGCGTTGATGTCCGCCATCGGCGTGAGGTCGTCTTCGTGCCAGGTACGGAGGAGGAGGCGGGGTGTGCGGATCTCGGTCATGCGCCCATCCTGCCGAAGGCAAGGGCCTCATCCGTAATCTGGCGCTCGCCCGGGCTGCCGCTGAGCTCAGGCGCTGTCGTCTTCACGGGTGGCGAGAAGGGGGACGACGTCAGCGTCCGCATGAACACGTTGGGCATACTCGATGCTGCGTGTCTGGTCGGAGGCGTAGCTCAGCCGTTCCCGCTGCTTGCGCAGCCGTTCTTCACACGCGTCGGTGATCGCTCGCCAGGTGATGGTACGGATGGTCACCCGGACGTCGTTCTTGACGTATCCGTCGCGGTACTGCTACTGCACCACGTCATCGATGGAGTTGCCGACCAGCCAGAACTCCCAACAGGTTTCTTCATCGTGGCGGTAGCGCTCGTCTGTAGTGACGGCGTAGGCGTAGCTGTTGATCTGGGCCACTTCTGCCTCGGACAGCACCGTGCGCGGTCGCTTGAGCTCAACGACCAGTTGCTGCTTCGTACGGCCGGAACCTGACACAGAGGAGAGTAGGAGATCGAGTCGCCCGCTCGTTCCGTTGTGCAGTTGGTCTCTCTGCTGGGGCACAGTCCTGCCCTCCAGGCGGGGGAGGTGCCGGTTGAGCGCCTTCGCCAGCCCGATCTCGGACACGGCGTGGCTGTACTCATCGCCGAAGATCCACAGCTCTTTCTCCAGCATGCGATGCAGCTGGTCCTTCTCTCGCAGGGTGTACCGAGACTCGAACTCGAACAGCAGCTCGCGCAACGTGTTCAGGGCGTCAATGCGGTCGACCGTCTCCGCATTGGCGGCGATCAGGTTCGCCAGCGGAGTGCGATCGACCAGGTCCTCCAGCCGCTCCTTCTGCGGTCCCGACAGGCCGAACAGCTCATCGAGGACCTTCGGCATCGCGGTGGGCTGGCGCCGCAGCGCCTCTCGTAGCAGCACCATCTGCGCGGAAGCGTCCGTAGCCGTGGCGGCCATGCAGCTGCCGGCCGCTCTCGGTGCCCGGCGTGGTCCGCTTCCACGATCCGCCCATTCCCTTGAAGGTGGACTCCACAGTCGCTGCTGGAAATGCCGTGCCCGTTGTCGCTGACGATCACCGCCTGGACACCACCGAAGTCATCGAGCTCCAACTCGACACGGACCTCGGTGGCGTTAGCATCCAGACTGTTACAGACCAGCTCCTCCACGGCTCCCAGTGGGTCTGTACGGCGGGCAACCTTCTCGATGAAGTCGGGACGCACTTCTACAGGAATCCGCATACGCGATGCATGCCACCCGTTCCGGGCACTCATCTACCGGGCAACCATGCCGGAGTCGGCGGTAGTTGAAGGCTCCCCATCGACGGGACCACGAAGTCCCGGGGATCAGCCATGACATCCCCGGGGCCTGGTGTGCGGAGTTGCGCTTTTCAACGACGCCGCGAGTCGCCGTCACTCGGTGGCCTGCAACATAGGACTCCGGCGTAAGTTCCTGTCGTCGCGGGCCCAAAAGGGCCACGGGATGATCTTGAAGCGGGGCCAGCAGGTCAGGTCGTGCGGCGGCGCCACTGCGCGGAAAATGCGCCACCGGGCGAACGTCTTCGAGTCACGTGATTGGGATGCCCCGCAGGTTGAACTGGTCCGGGAGGACCATCTGGGAGGAGACGAAGGGACGGCCGACCAGGGCCTGGCACGAGGAAGCTCAGCGCGGTGCCAAGCCGCAGGGCTGGGGGGAGAGATCCGTGGAGAAGGTCTTCGACAGCAACGACGTCCCGGCGCGGGATGCTCTTTCAGCGTGGGAGAACGTCACCGCGGATGCGCTGATGCCGACATCGTTCAAGCTGATCGGTACAGATGTCTTCTGCGGGTGGTTCAGCACGATGCCGCTGGGAGCGGTCCAGGTGTCAGCGATGGCGTACTCGTCCTTCCTCACACGGAGGACCCCGAAGCTGATCCGCGCCTCGGACCCGGAAATCCTTGCCTTCGGCGTCACGAACTCCGGCCCACATGCGATCGAGCAGAGTCGCAATCGCGCTGCGCTCCGACCGGGTGAACTCCTGCTCTTCGAAAGCTCGCGCCCCTTCGATACCTACGCTGACGGCGGCAACATCCTCATTCAGTTTCCCCGGACGTTGCTCCCCTTAGCAGCCCGCCACGTCGATCACCTCATCTGCCGTCCCCTTCCTGGAGATCAGGGCATCGGACGCCTGCTGACAAATTTCCTCACCCACCTGACAGACGGCAGCACCAGCTACACGCCGCATGACGCCGCGCGGCTCGGCACCGTCGGCCTGGACTTGGTCACGGCTGCACTGGCGCACTTCCTGGAGCGTGAGAACGACATTCCCTGCGAATCCCGTCAACGCGTCCTGTACATGCGCATCACCTCGTTCATCGAGCGTCACCTGGGCGACACCACCCTCACTGCGGGTGAGATAGCAGCCGCCCACCACATCTCGGTTCGCTCACTGCACAGGCTTTTCCAGCAGCACGGTGTGACTGTCCGTTCCTGGATACGTGGCCAACGCCTCGAACGCTGCCGCCGAGACCTTGCTGACCCTTTGAAGCGTCACGTACCCATCCAGGCCATCGCAGCACGCTGGGGATTTGCCCACCCCGCGGACTTCACCCGCGCCTTCCGTACTCTGCACGGCATCACCCCCAGCGGGTACAGGGACCAAGCGCACCACCACAGCACCCTGACTGGCACACAAAGCCAAGTACCTGGCGCACCTCGCTAAGGCACTGCGGATGGCCTCCCGAGATGATCGGGTAGCCGCAGCCAACTTGGCGGCGATGACCTTCCCGCTTGGGAGCGCCGCAGGCACTCGTTCAATGGCAGGTGCTGGATCAACCAGTGCCAGCAAAGTACGGCCCACGAAGAACGACACCATCCGACGAGTAGGCGCGGAGCCTGCCGCCAGCGGCCCCTCCGCGCAGAATGGACCATCATGACACTCAAGCGCATGGCAGTTACCGCACTGTTGGGGGTCGCTGCCCTCGGGGGTGCTGTCGTGGCGCCCACCGCCGCAAGCGCCGCTCCCTCCGACTGCCCCTCCACCTACCTGTGCGCCTACTGGCTGCCCAGCTACACCAACGCCTCGGGCCACGGGGTCCAGAAAGTCAGGGAGGACAACCCCGACCTGACGATGTACGCCAATTTCTACAACGCCCAGGGGGGCTCGCTGTACAACAACGGCGGCAGCTGCAACGTGACGGTGTACGGTGCCAAGAACTACGGCGCCCCCGCGTACAACTTGAACCGGGGCACGGGCTGGACCACTATCGGCTCGAACCTGCCGCACATCGAGTCGAACAAGTGGTGCACCTACTGACCGCGGCGATGGGGCCCAGGAAACGCCTCGCGACGGCGGGGCTGCTCCTTGGACTGTGCGCCGCCGGATGCCAAGCATCCGGCGGCGCCGGTCCAGCGGAGCCACCATCCCGCCCGTTCGGTGGGGTCACCTATTTCAACGCGCAGCAGCGGGCCCTTCTGCATACAGCGGAGGAGCAATTCGTTGCACAGTGCATGAGGTCGCGTGGGTTCGACTACGGCCCTCAGCCGCTGGCGTCGGGTTCCCACGTACTGGACGCAAATCCCTATGGTCTGCTCACACCAACGCAGGCCAAAACCGACGGGTTCGGCCTGACCAGTTCGGCGCTCAACGAAGCGACGGCAGGACAAGCGGACCGGAACGTGAAGGACGCATCCGTTCCGGGTTGGCACACAGCCTTGCTCGGAAGCACGAGCCATAGGGTGTATGTCCCGCTGCCAGCGCACCAGGAGTACTACTACAACACCGATTCGTGTGTATCCCGTGCTGAGATCCAGCTGTACGGCGCCGACTACGAGCGTCTGTACAACACCTTTCAGGTGCTGACCAACGAAGTCGTGCTCGAGGTCAGGAAGGATAACCGGTACCTGTCGGCTCAGGACGCCTGGCGTGAGTGCATGCGCAGCGCCGGGTCACCCGAGCAAGCACTCGACAGCCCACCCCAGACCATCAACAGCGAACTGGCAGGAATCGAGAACAACTCGGCGATACCGCGCAGGCTGATCGGCCGGGAACTCAGCCTGGCCAAAACCGATGCTGACTGCCAGCAGAAGATCGGGATCGGGCACACCGTCTCCGCAGTGCAGGCCGACGTGGAACGTACCGTGTTGCAAGGCCGAACGAACCAATTGTCGGCCCTGCAGCGGCTGCGCGCGGGGGCACTTGCGGCAGCCGCCTTTCCGGCCTCTCCGGACGCCGGGGGGAGCCCTTCGCCGACAGCGCCGTCGCGACCGCGATGATCGATCGCCTCGTCCACACGAAAGCACGTCCGATTCTGAGGCTGCCGGGTCACGGCAACGTGATCCGGCTACCCGACCACTCAGGGGTGTCCGTCTTCGATGTAGTTACGACATTGGCAAGGCTCTGAGCTGCAGTGTTCGAAGTGCAGAGTCATCATGTGATCGACACCTGGTACGGGTGTTGGCCTGCCATGGTTCCTTCAGCCGACATCTCGATCTCTAACGAGTTCGTGCACGGTAGGCAGTGAGGCGTCGAGGGCTTCGGTGAGGCTCGGTGTTCACACCTGCCGTGCCGGGATCAGGTCCGCGGTCTGTTGGTGGGAGAGCAGGACGGCGACGGCCTGGACGGTGTCGCTGATGTGCTCGCGGCGGCCGAGGTGGCTGGCCAGGGCCCGCCAGTTCTTCAGGTGGGCGATGCCGTGCTCGACCCGGATACGGCGTGAGGAATGTGCCTTGCGCTGCCGTTCGTACATCTCCTCGTACCAGTCGGGGGCGTTCTTCTTGAAGTTGCGGTGCGGTGGTGTCACCACCCGCCCGCCGGTCTGGGCACCCAGCCCTTGGTAGCCGGCATCGGCGAGGAACGCCGGCCGGCCGTCCTGCTGACGGCCGGCCAGCGCCACGACGGCATCTGCGCACGCCCACTCCTCGAACGGATCCGAGTGCCCCGCATCGGTCGGGGCCGACCGCGCTGCCGACCGGACCACGTGGTCGCAGACAAGGCCTACGCCTCCCGCGCCTACCTCCGCAAGCGCGGCATCGGCCACACCATTCCCGAGAAGCGGGACCAGCAACGCCACCGTCGTAACCGGGGCCGTGACGGCGGCCGCCCGCCGCGGTTCGACCGAGAGATCTACCGTCGGCGCAACACCGTCGAACGCTGCTTCAACCGGCTCAAGAGCTTCCGCGGCATCGCCACCCGATACGACAAGACCGCCACCTCCTACGAAGCAGCGGTCTCTCTCGCCTCATTCCTGCTCTGGGCAAGATCCGTTTGAAGACGGACCCTAGTGCTGTGACTGCGCACATCACGGTGCGCGGCGATGCCGGCGCGTCGACACCGCCGCCGACCCGCGCGCCATCCCCCTCGACGGCTTCGCCGACAACGTCATCACCCTGTTCGAAACCCAGCCGGACGCGCACGAGATCCTCGTCGAACAGGTGAAGCTCCAGCGCTACGCCGAACGACGCGGCGAGTACGACAAGGTCTTCGCCTTGTGGAACTCACTCCGGGAGTCCTGCGGTGGCCACAAGCGACGCTGAAGGGAAGCTCAGAGGCTGCCCAGTTGGTTACAGCCCGATCGGGTTGAGGTAGGTGGCCGGGTGGGTGGCGCCGTCCTGCTTGAGGAGCTGGCCGCCAAACGGCCACTTCAGGGTGAAGTGCTCCTTCTCGTTCGGCGCGGTGACCAGGAACTTCGCCGGAACGAACTTCTCTTTCTGAGGCGTCGACTTGGCGACCGGGAGCAGTTTGATGCTGAAGTCCACCGCGTCCCCCTGGTCCAGTGTCATCTTCGGGGGCTTCTTGGAGGAGCGGGCCAGCGACCAGGTGCCGTCGGTTTTCTGAGCGCCGATCATGTCGACACCGGCGAAGCCGGACAGGGTGCAGGTCCGCTTGCTCTTGTTGGTGAACCAGATGTACGCCTGGGTCTGCTTCTTGGTCTGCTTCATCTCCGGCTTCGCGTCATCCCCCATGGCGAAGCCGGCCTTCATGTCAGCAGTGTGGCAGCGGGTCGGCTTGGCCTTGGCCGGGGCGCCCGAGGCCGGGACGGCGGTAGCGGCAGTGCCGGCGACGACGACGGCCGCAAGGGCCAATGCAGTCAGCTTGCTCTTCATGAAGTTTCGGGTTCTCCTCGAATACGAATCAGCGCGCGAGGTCAGTGCGCGCCTACGCACCTGAAGATGTGGAATGCCTGGGGGAGGTTCGGTGTGCCGGAGAATTTCCTTCCGACAGCCGGGCTCCCGACCGTGGCCCGAGGATCGCCATCCAGGGCGGCTACACGCACGACGCACCACTCCCCTCCCGGGTCAGCCGAAGATGTCGTAGGTGCGCCGGTAGATGGCATCGGTGTGACCGTGCACCTCACGGTGCACCTTCTCCAGGCGCCGGTAGAGATGGTGGTGGGCCTGGCTCGGCAGGAAGATCTCGCCGGGGCGAACCATGGCCGCGACCGCCTCGCCGAAGTCGGCGTACGCGCCCAGGCCCACGGCCGCGCAGATCGCCGAGCCCAGTCCGGCCGCGCTCGAGGCCTCCGCTCGCCGGGCCGGGATGCCGTGCACGTCCGCGTGGATCTGCATCATCAGGTCCGAATGCGCGCCACCGCCGGAGACGATGACTTCCCGGTACTCGGTGCCCAGTTCCGCCGTCATCCGCGTCGCGGTGTCGTGGATGGTCATGGCGAGCGATTCGAGGATCGAGCGATAGATGTGGAAGCGGCCGTGGCGTCCGTCGAAGCCGAGCAGGCTGCCCTTGCGAAACGGAGCCTCGTCGGGGGCGAGCCAGTCGAGCACCGTCATCAGGCCGTCGGAGCCCGGCGGCACTTTGCTCGCCTCGGCGTTGAGGTAGTCCTCGGCGGACAGGTCGAGCTGCCGGGCGTGCCCGGACGCCTCCTCACCGAGCAGGTCCCGGTACCAGCTGACCGTCCACATGCCGCGCCGCACACCGCCCGACTCGTAGAGGTAGGCGTACGGTTGAGAGGCGTAATTGGTCCAGAAGCCGGAGGGGTTGGCGATGTGGCGCGGGCCGGTGGCCATGCCTGCGACGTACGTACCGAGCGAGACGAGCAGCGTGTCGGGGGTGCGCAGGCCGCATCCCAGGGCCTCAACTGCCTTGTCGTTGGCGGTCGCTACGACGGGGACACCCGCCGGGATGCCGGTGTGCGCGGACGCCGATTCCGTCACCGGGCCGAGGATGTCGCCAGGCTGCACGAGATCGAAGAGCATCGAGCGCGGGATGCCGCACTTCGCGTACGCCGCCTCGTCGTCCGTCCAGTGCATGTTCTTCGGGTCGAGCGGCCACATGCCCGCGTAATTGGCAGCCGTGTCCCGGAAGTTGCCGGTCATGCGGTGGCTGATGTAGCCGGAGGAGGTCGTGACGTACGCGGCCTCAGGGTTGGTCGGCGCGTACGGCCTGCCGACCCGGTCGTCCATCCAGCTCATCACCTGCTGGGCGAGGGTGCCGTCGGCCTTGAGGACGGCTCGGCAGAAGCGGATCGTGCACAGACCCACACCCACGATGTCCGCCACGTCCCCGTCGAAGGCAGCCATCGCGGCGCGGCTCGCCTCGCCGATCGACGTCCACAGGTCGTCGTCGGGATGCTCCACCACACCGGGGCGCGGAGTGTCGTACGGGCGCAGCTCGGCCCGTCCCACGCTCACAGCTCGGCCTCGGGCATCGAACACGGTCACCTTCGACGACTGGGAGCCGTTGTCGATGCCGATGAAGTAGCGGGGACGGGTGCTGGTCATGCCCACTCCGGAGAAGTCGCGAGGCGAAGAAGGTCGGGGGTGCCGGCGCGGTCGGCAACTCAGGGCCGACCGGCCGCGCGGAATTAAAGGAGAGGCATCAGCCTTCGATCGGGAAGATCGTGCCCTTGTTCATGATCCCGTTGGGGTCGAACGTCTCCTTGAGCTTGGTCAGGATCGCGTACGCGCTGCCGTGCTCCTCGGCGGCCCACGGGGCGCGGTACTTGCCGATGCCGTGGTGGTGGACGATCGAGCCGTGGGCCTTCAGGGCCTCCTCGACGATGATCGCGTTGAGCGGGATGTGATACTTGTGGATCTCTTCGCGGGGCTCACAGTTGATCTTGTAGCCGTAGACGAAGTACAGGTTCGTGCCCGTCTGGTACGAGTGCGAGGAGTGGGCGCCGAGCATTGTCAGGTCGGCGGCGTGCGGGTATTCGTTCCGGATCCGGCCCATGACGTTGTCGTACAGCTCGACCGTGCGCGACCAGTCGACCGACACCTCGGTGGTGTAACCGAGCTCGGCCTGGGCGAGCATGACCTGCTTCTCGGCCTCGATCTTGTCCTGGCCCCAGTTGAGATTGTCGAACCAGTTCTCGATGCGCTTCGGGTCGACCTTGACATGCGGGTACTGGTCGATGACGCGCGTGATCTCCTCGGACGTCGCTTTGACGATGCTCTTGGGGCCCTCGGCGACGAAGACGACGACGACCTTGTTGTCGTAGAAGTCGGCGAAGTGCTGGCGGGCGTCCTCGGGCGAGTACACGCGGACCACGGACGGATTGAAGCCGTTGGTGACGACCTCACGAATCACCGAGATACCGGTGGTCATGTCGTCGACGAGGAAGCCGTGGAACTCGTTGTTCCCCGGCATGTACTTGAAGATTTTGACGGTGACCTCGGTGATGTAGCAGAGGGCACCCTCGTTGCCGATGACGATGTGGCGGATGTCCGGGCCGGCCGAGCGGCGCGGGACGCTCTTGATGCGGGTGACCGAACCGTCGGCGAAGACCGCCTCCAGGCCGACGACCATGTCCTCGATGGCTCCGTAGAGGGTGGAGAACTGGCCGATCGAGCGGGTGGAGACCAGGCCGCCGTACTGGGCGAGCGGCTTGGACTGCGGCGAGTGACCGGTCGTCAGTCCCTGCTTGCGCAGCTCGTCCTCAAGGACCTGGAGCTGGACACCGCAGCCGACCGTGGCCTGCATGTTCTCGATGTCGATCTCGAAGATCTCGTTGATGCCGGAGCCGTCGAGCACGATGGTGTCCTCGATGGCGGTCTCCAGGCCGCCTTCGGTGCCGGTGCGGCCGGTGCGGGCGACGACATTGATCTTGTTGTCGTTGGCGAAGGCGAGAACCTTCTGTACGTCCTCGGTGGAGCGAGCGTTGACGATCGCGGCCGGGATCGGGCCGTCGAAGATGCCGTGAACCGACTGGTACTTCTTGAAGCGGTCGACACTCGCCTCCTTGAGCTGCTGCTCGTCGACGACGATCTGGTCGCCGGCCACGAGCCCCTTCAGCTGCTCGACGATGTCCGGACGGGCGAGCTTCGAGAGCGACTTGGGCATGGAATTACCTCTGCCTTCGGCGTGGTGCGTGTGGTCGGGTGGGTGGTGCGGTCTTCGGTGTCAGCGGACCAGATAGCCTCCGTCGACCGGGAGAACGTGGCCGTTGACGTATTCCGATGCGCGGGACGCGAGGAATACCGTCGTGCCCATCAGTTCGGCTACGTCGCCCCAGCGGCCCGCCGGGATGTGGTCCAGGACGCGCTGGTTGGTCTCGGGGTCGGCCCTCGTCTGCTCGGTGATCTTCGTGGCGAAGTAGCCGGGTGCGATCGCGTTGACCTGGATGTTGTACTGGGCGAGCTCGTCGCAGTACGCCTTGGTGAAGCCGGCGATGCCGTGCTTGGTGGCGGCGTAGGCCGGGGACCACTGACCACCGAGAAAAGAGAACATCGACGCGATATTGATGATCTTGCCGGAGCGCTGCGGGATCAGATGGCGGATCGCCTCACGGCTCAGCTCGAACGCAGCTGTGAGGTTGAGGGCCACCATCGGGTCCCACTGTTCGCGGCCGAATTCCTGCACCTCGCGGTTGATGCACATGCCGGCGGAGTTCACGAGGATGTCGAGCGAGCCGAGACGCTCCACGCAGGTGTCGATGACCTGCTTGGCCGCGCCGGGCTTGGTCAGGTCGGTCTCGAGGAACTCGTATCGCACGCCCTCGCCCTCGATGAGCTTGCGGGTGGTGCCGTCGTCGTCGGCGATGGAAGGGACGAAGACATTGGCGCCCGCCTTGGCGAGGGCCAGCGCGAAGGCCTGGCCCAGGCCGGTGTTACCTCCGGTGACGATGGCGTTCTTCCCGTCGAGGGAGAAGAAGTCGCGGTTGAACTCGGTGATTTCCATGGGGAGCGGACTCTTTCCTTGCGTGTACGACGATGTACGGCAGCGAGGTCGGGCGGCGGCCGGCGCGGGCACGGTCTCGGCGGCGGGCTTGCGGAACTCCCGTTCCCGCTCCCGGGCGCGGATGGTGAGCATGGCGAGGACCGAGCCGATCAACGCCATGACAGGAAGGCGAACATTGCGGGTTTTTGGTCACCTGCCACCTCCTCGTAGAGCAACGGGCGATCCGTGCAAAGTGGACATTGATGCGCAAAAAAAGAACAGCAAACTTCCGTGAAAATTCGGAAGGTTACTGTTCTCTGGTCTCTAGTAACTGCCCGGGAATATGAGCGCAGCACTCATCTCCCGCGGGCCGATATGTGGTTGTCCATCGAGTGCGGTCACCATCGCGCCGCTCAGCAAAAGTAGGCCCGGAAGATCACGACTGTCAATACCGGGTTTACATGGCCCACACGTCATGGTTCGACGAGGCGATGGCGCTCGCACCCGCCTTCAGCGCGGCGAACACGTCGTCGCGGTCGCAGACCAGGCCCCCGGCGATCAGTGGTACGTCGATGTCGGCGACCACCCACGAGATCACCCGGGGCATGCAGCCCGGCAGGATCTCGACACAGTCCGCTTTCGACTGCCTGACCTGCGGGGCCAGATTGCGGTACGACATCGAGTCGATGAGGAAGAACCGGTGCACCGCGAAGAGCCCCAGCTCGCGGGCGGCGCGCACCATGAACGCCTTGGAGCTGAGGATGCCGTCGGCATCGGTGCGCTCCTTGATGTAACGGACGACTATCTCCTTGCCGGCGAACCCCTCCAGCAGATCGACGTTGACCAGGACGATCCGCCCTGCGTCCTTCAGCCTGTGCACAACCGCCGGCAGGTCGAGGACGGTGCCGTACAGCAGGAAGACAATCTTGCAGTCCGCGCGCAGCACGGCCTGAAGGTCCGCCTCGTTCTTCACGCTGGCGGCGACCGGGTGCTCCTCCAGGAGCGCGGGCAGGGACGGGGTGTCCAAAGGAGCCAAAGGGGACCTCCAGGAACGGCATGAGGCTGTGCGGTACAGATTGTTCCGCACAGCCTACGGCGGGTGTCAGTGGACCGTGCGTGCGGAATGCGCAAGGTCCATATCGGTGGTCTCCGGTGCGAGGAAGTGCGAGACCACGCCGCCGATCGCGAGGACGCCGGCGCCGAGCAGGAGCACGAAGCTCGCGCCGAAGTGCTCGAGGCCCATCGGCAGCAGGAAGGTACCGATGGCCGCGCCGACACGGCTCATCGCGGCGGCGAAGCCGACGCCGGTGGTGCGTAGCGAGGTCGGGAAGACCTCCAGGGGGTAGACGGCGGTCAGGGCGCTGGAAGCGGCGTTGAGGAAGATGAAGAACAGGAAGCCGCCCACCACGACCGGCGTCACGTCGGGGAACAGCGCGACCAGGGCGAGCGCGGCGGCAGTGATCCAGAACGGCGGGATCAGCAGCTTGCGGCGACCGATCCGGTCGACGACCAGACAGCCCAGGCTCACTCCGGCGACGGCCGTGAACGAGTACAGCAGGAGCGCGGCGACCGCGTTGTCGCCCATGCGCAGGGCTTCGAAGACCTCGCCCCAGAAGGAACCGATCGCGAAGTACGGCAGGACGAGCGCGGCCCAGAAGACGCTGGCGAAGACGGTGGCCCGCAGGTGTGCGCGACTGAACAGGGCGCGGAATCCGGGCTTCGCGACGCCGTCGGCCAGTTCGGCGTCGGCGTCGACCTCGATCCCGTACCGGTCTATGAGTACCTGTGCCTCGTTGGTACGTCCCCTGCTGAGCAGCCAGCGGGCCGACTCGGGGACGCCGCCGCGGAGCAGGATGCACACGAGGGCGAGCACGGCGCCGCTGGACAGGGACCAGCGCCAGCCGCCGTCGACGGAGGCGAACACGGCGCCGACGACGGTGGCCAGGGCATACCCCGCATACCAGCTGATCTCCAGGGTGGACAGCAGTCGGCCGCGGCCCTTGCTGGGGGCGTACTCGGACAGCAGGGGCGCTCCGACCGCGTATTCACCTCCGATCGCGAGGCCCATGACCAGGCGGATCACAAAGAGTTGGGCGCCGTCGGCGACGAAGAACTGCAGGATGGAGACGACGAGGAAGATCAGCATGTCGACCATGAACACCGGGCGGCGGCCGAAGCGGTCCGCGCACCAGCCGAAGAACGGGCCGCCGAAGAAGATGCCGATCAGCGGTGACGCCCCGACCAGCCCCTGCTCGAGCGTACTCAGGCCGAGGTCGGCGGTGAGCGCGCTCATCGCCACGCCGATGCCGCCGATGACGTACCCGTCCAGGCCCTGACCGATCTGGGTCGCCGCTTTCAGCCGCAAGTGCAGCCTGGCCCGCTCTCGGGCGGCGGTCGCCTGGGGCGACGCGTCGGGACCGTCGGTGACTGGCGTCATTGCCATGGGGGTTCCTTCCGGGGGCGGGGCAGGACAGGGTCGGGGGCAGACAGGGACGTCGGGCCTGGCGGGGCCCACGGGTCAGACTGCGGGCCACTCCAGGGCGACGTACTTGGTTTCCAGGAACGCCTCGATGCCCTCGCGGCCGCCCTCACGCCCGATGCCGGACTGCTTGACGCCGCCGAACGGGGCCGCCGGGTCGGAGATCAGACCGCGGTTGAGGCCGACCATGCCCGCCTCCAGGCGTTCGGCGAGGCGCAGGCCGCGGGTCAGGTCGCGGGTGAAGACGTACGAGGCGAGGCCGTACGCCGTGGCGTTGGCGGCGGCAACCATCTCGTTCTCGTCGGTGAACGTGACGAGGGGCGCCACCGGGCCGAAGACCTCGGTGTGCAGCATCTCGGCGTCGGCCGGGACGTCGGTGAGGACGGTGGCCGGGTAGTACCAGCCGCCGCCTTGCGGGATCTCGCCCTGAGCGGTGACCCTCGCGCCCTTGGTGACGGCGTCGGCGACGAGCGCGGAGATCTTCTCGACGGCCGCCGGGTTGATCATCGGTCCGAGCGTGACACCCTCGGCCAGACCGGGGCCCGCTTTGACGGCTCGCATCGCGGCGCCGAACTTCTCGGTGAACTCTGCGGCGACGGACTCATGGACGTAGAACCGGTTGGCGGCGATGCACACCTCACCACCTCCGCGCATCTTGGCATCCATGGCTCCGCGTACGGCGGCGTCGATGTCGGCATCGTCGAGGACGACGAAGGGCGCGTTGCCGCCGAGTTCCATGGTCACGTTGACGACGTTGCCGGCGGCCTGCGCGAGCAGAGCGCGACCGGTGGCGGTGGAGCCGGTGAAGGAGAACTTGCGGACCCGCTCGTCGGTCAGCCAGGGGGCCACGGTTTCGGGGGCGCGGTCCGTCGGCAGGACGTTGAGCAGGCCGGCCGGCAGGCCCGCCTCGTGGAGGAGGGCGGCGACGGCGAGCGCGGTGAGCGGGGTCTCGGGGGCGGGCTTGAGGAGGACCGGGCAGCCGGCCGCGAGCGCAGGGGCGATCTTGCGCGTGGCCATCGCCGCGGGGAAGTTCCACGGCGTGACGAAGGCGGTCACACCGACCGGTTGCTTGATCACGACGTGCCGGTAGCCGCCCGCCGGTGCCTGTCCGAAGGATGAGCCGATGCGCACGGCCTCCTCGGCGAACCAGCGGAAGAACTCGGCGGCGTAAGCCACTTCGGCGGCGGCGTCACGGTAGGCCTTGCCGTTCTCCAGGGTGATGAGGCGAGCGAGGGCGTCCTGGTGCTGGTGCATCAGCGCGAAGGCGCGCATCAGCACATCGGCGCGGGCCCGCGGAGCGGTGCGATGCCAGGCGTCGGCCACGGCCTGTGCGGCGTCGACCGCGTCCCGGGCGTCCTGTTCACCGGCTGCGCCGACCTCGCGCACGACCTGCCCGGTGGCCGGGTCGTGCACCGGGTACGTACGGCCGTCGGCGGCCGGGCGCCACTGGCCGCCGATCAACAAGTCACCTTCTCCGTAGGGGGATTTGGCAATGGTGCCGACAGAGACGGCAAGTGTGTTGTCGTTGACCACGAGAAGCTCTTTCAGCCGTGCCGCGGACGCATTCGGGCAGCCTGCGGCGTCAGATGAGGGACGAGGACCGGCGGGGGGTGGGCCGGCGAAGGACGGGCACGGGAACGGGTGCGCCAAAAAAGCGGAACCGGTCCCGGCGGATCGATGCGCGGCTTCTCTGGCGTCTCTGGCGCCGCGTCAGGGCCGGGACGCGAGGAATGTACGAGTCGTTCACGCGCCTGAACAAGACGCGAAAGGCGATCGCAACAAGGGTTGCGCTCAGGGCAACCCCGGCCGGGCCTGTCGCGGGCTACCGAGAGCCGCCCGGGTCCCACCCGAGCTGGGCGGAGATCGTCGCCGCGGCCTGCGCGGTGGTACGTCCCGCGTGGTCGAGGCGGGTTTCGAAACGGTCGGCGGGGGCGGTCACGTTCAATGCGGCGATCACCCGGCCGCGGAAATCGTGCACCGGCGCGGAGACGCCCACCAGGCCCGGCTCGAACTCCTCGATCTCCCGTGCGAATCCCTCGACCTGAGCCTGGCGGACCCGGGCCCACAGCGCGGGCACGGACACCTCGTCGGTCGCACCGAAGCGGACGTACAACTCGTCGGGGGTCGCCCCTTGCAGCAGCACAGGCCCGGCCGAACTGGTCCATGCGGGCACCCCGCGCCCCTCCCACTCGCGCAGCCGGTAGGAATGCCCTGAGACCGACAGCAGGGTGCGCACCTCCTGGTCGTGCAGAACGCACAGGTGACTGGTCTCCTCCAGGTCCACGGACAGCCGGTGCATCACGGCGCCCGCCACGCGCACGAGCCGACTCTCCGAGGTCCGTGCGACCAGCGAGAACAGCCGCCAGCCCAGCCGATACTCGAGCGTGTCGGGGTCGCGCTCCACCAGGCCCTCCTGCGCGAGTGCCTTCAGCGCGCGGGAGACCTGGCTCTTCTCCCGCCCCACCAGCTGGGCAATGCGATTCACGCCGAGGCCGCCAAAGTGGTGTGCCTCGGGCGAGCCCAGGGCTTCGAGCAGGGCTATGTCCCGGCGCAGACCGTGGCCCTGAGTGCGGGCGACCGGGGCGTCTTCGGAGGTGTTCACGTCCGCATCGTAAGCGCGTCGCACCATGACTACGGAAGAATCACCTGGTCAGGAATGCGGTTGCGCGCAGAGCAACACCGGTTTCGATTCCGGGGACGGACTTGCCCGCCCCGGGACGGGCACCTTAGGTTCCGGGACAAGCCGACGCAGCCGGACGGGAACTCGGCCCCGCTGCCGGCCACCGGGAACGGATCCATCACGCCCATCAACGCCCGAATCACATAAGGCTGTTGGACTCCCACCCACCTGCGCTTTCACCTTCACCTTCACGCTAACGCGCGTGCCGTCTTCCCACCCACGTCTGGTCCACCCCAGCCCTCGCACGGGAGTATCTCCATGCCCTCTACTGCCCCTTCTGCACCTTGTGCCGTGAGCACCCTCATCGGCGAGTCCTTCGTCGGTGACGGCGCGAACGCCGCGCACACCAATGTCGTCCTCGGCCGCAAGGGCGGCCCGGTCGAGACCGCGTGGGCGACAGCACTCGCCACTCCCAGCGCGGGCCACGTCCCGTTCATGGCGGTGATGCGCCCGTCCGTGCCGGTGAAGCCGCTCACCTTGTTCGTCAACAAGGCCCCTGTCGATGGAGAGTTGCACGAGCGAGCCACCTGGGGCTCGGCCCAGGCCGGGCTCGCGCAGGGTGTCGCCGATGCGGTGGCCGACGGGGTGATCCCCGCGGAGGACACGGACGACCTACTGATCATCGCCGCGGTGTGGGTCAACCCCGCGGTGCACGACCTCGACGAGTCCTTCCGTAATCAACGGACCGCCGCATACCAGGCGCTGCGCGCCGCCGTCGAGGGCAAACCGACGGCCGACGACGTCCTCGAGGCGGCGAAGCAGGGTGTCACGAACCCCTTCTACACCCCGTCCGACGAGCAGCTCGCCGCCTCGACACCGCAGGCCTGAACCATCCCCCAACTCCCTTTCCATGCGTACCACTTACACAGTTGCAGCGAGGACCACCATGAGGATCGGTTTCATCGGCCTGGGCAACATGGGCCGCCACATGGCCCGTCATCTGATTCAGGCCGGGCACCAGGTGACCGTGCACGACTCCCGCCCGGAGGCCGCGGCCGAGCATGTCACGCTCGGCGCCGTCTGGGCCGAGACCCCCGCGCAGTGCGCGAGTGACGCCGAGGTCCTCGTGACGATGCTGCCGAACCCGCGCACCGTCGAGGACGTGCTGCTGCGCGGCGGCGGCGCGGAGGCTCTGCCCCCCGGCGCCCTGTGGATCGATATGTCGACGTCCACTCCGGCCGCCGCCGACCGGGTCGCCGCCGAAGTACTCGACCGGCGCGGGGTGCGCCGCCTCGACGCCCCGGTGAGCGGCATGGCGCGTGGCGCCGAGGCCGGCACGCTGCAGATCTTCGCCGGCGGCAGCGACGACGACTTCCGCACCGCCCTGCCTGTGCTGCGGGTCATGGGAGACGCCGAACGCATCCTGCACGTAGGCCCGTTGGGCGCGGGCTACACCGTCAAACTCATGATCAACCTGCTCTGGTTCAGCCACCTGACGGCGTCGTCCGAGGTGCTCGCCATGGGGGTGAAGGCGGGTGTCGACCTCGGGATGCTGCGCGACGCACTGCTCGCCAGCCCCGCCGCGTCCAACTTCTTGGAGCACGACATCCTGTGTGTCCTCGACGACGGTGACTACGACGACTCGTTCGCCATGGCGCTCGCCTGCAAGGACCTGGGGCTCGCCGTCGACCTCGGCCGCGACCTCGGCGTCTCCACCGAACTGTCGGCGCTCGTCGAGCAGATCTACCGACGCTCCAAGTCCCAACACGGGGAGCTAGCCGGCGAGATGAGCCCCATGCGACTGTACGAGGAGCTGGCGGGGCAGGAGTTCCGGCTGCGCGAAGGCCGGTCGGCGGCGACGGAAGCCGCCACCACCCTCTGACGAGAGCTACCTGGGATGGGCCGCCGTGCGCGACCCGTCCCAGATAGGTCATCCGCGACGGCCTTCTCAACACATCGTCATCCACGAGCGGATCCTGACACGCTCACACGCATGGCCACTGAACCTCTGACCTGCCGCGACCTACCAAACGCACTCACCAGGACCAAGTGTTCCTCAAGGTCGCGGAGTGCCGAGAGACCGGTTGTCAGTAGGCGAGTCGGACGGTCACGTCGATCGTGCCGGCGTGGGGGACCTTCAGGATGTGCATCCTTCGGGTGCCGCCCAGGTATTTGATCGAGGCCGCCGCGATGGTGGCGGGATGGGGCTCGCCCCAGCGGATGTGTACGACGCCGGGGCCGCGGTGCAGGTCGACGCCGGTCGCGGTGGCGGAGGCCGAGCCGCCCAACGGCACGATGGTGCCGTTGGAGAAGACCACCCGGTCGGACTCCTTGAGGATCAGCGGCATCGTCTCCGTCGCGGACGAGACGGCCCGCACCGAGCGCTCCACCAGGCCGTCGCCGACCCTCACGTCGGTGACGGCCGATCCGCTGGGGGTGGAGAAGCGGAAGGCGTAGGGCTCGCCGCCGAAGAACTGGCCGGTCTGCGGGCCGTCGGAGTCCGGAATCTGGCCGGGCAGCACGGTGGACCACAGGCCGTAGTCGTTGTCGTTGAGGGACTGGATGAGCGTTCCCGCCACCGGGAACGGGTAGAGCCCGCCCATCAGCTTCTCCAGGTCGACGTTCTCGTACCCGGCGGGAGGACCGGCGTCCCGCGGAAGATCCCATCGGCCGGCGAGTGCGGCCAGCCGGAATGCGGCCGCCCACCGGGTCACACACGTCAGGGGACACCACAACGGCTCGTCGTCGTAAGGCGGTTCACCGACGGCCGGCACCATGGTGACCTTCAGGACGTCGTCCACGATCTTCCGCTCCAGCGCGGTGGGTCTCCAGCAGCCGCTCACGAGAGCGTCCTCGCCCGCCCTTTACCAGGCGACGACGAATTCTTCGAGGGCTTCGTACCGGTCGGCTTCTGTCATGTTGCTCCTGATGTCGGACGTGGATCGCCGGTGATCACACTAATAGGCCTGACATGGGCTTGTCCGCCGTGTGCCGCCGTGCGGTAGGCGCTGGGTGTCATGCCGTATGTATGTGTGAAGTAGCTTGTGAGGTGGGCCTGGTCGGCAAAGCCGGTCTCGGCCGCCGTCGACGACGGTGCTGTGCCGCCGGCCAGCAGAGCCCTGGCACGACGCAGTCTCAAGTCGCGTTGGTACTCGCTCGGTGCGAAGCCGTAGGCGGTGCGGAAACAGCGGTACAGGACATAGCGGCTGCATCCGGCAACCTGCGCCAGTTCACCGATGCTGAGGTCCTCGGCGAAGCGTTCCCGCAGTAGTGTCGGGGCGGTCAGCACCGATATGGACACCCACGGCCGCGCCGGGCGCGCGCGGCGTCCAGGTCGACGACGACCGCCATCACGCGACCTTCGCCGACTCGGACTGGAGGTTGGTCGCCTTGAGCAGCAGGCCACGCATCACGACCACCAGCATCATGAATGCGGCCCCCACCGCCGTCGCCACCGTCGCGGCGCCCAGCGCGCTGATCACGTCCATGCCATCGCCGGGGGAGGGGATGTCGGCCAGCGCGACATGCGCGCTCACCCCGGCCATCAGCAGGGTCGCCACCAGCGCCGCGCCGATGACGGTGTCGACCAGGCGGAAGGCGCGCCAGGTGAAGATCGCGTCCCGTTCGACCATGGTGAGCAGCATCCACACCGCGCCGAGCGCGACCTGGACACAGAGGACGAGGGCTATCGCGACCGTCACATAGGGCGCCGCGAAGGGTTCGTAGGGCGGGAAGCGGTCGACCTCGTCGGTAGCCGTCGTCGGGATGACCACGATCTGGCCGAAGAGTCCGAGCAGCATGGCCGCGGCGATGCCGACCCGGAGCATGGCGATGAAGATGCTGTGCATGTGCGGATTGTTGCTGGGTATCGATCGGAAATCAGTCGACCGCGTGGAGGCGTGCGGAGTTGTGACAATGCGCTGAGGGCCGTGGCGGTACCGCGAGGAGCGAGCCGGTGCCGGCCCACCCCTCGGGGTCGGTGACGAGGACCCTCACATCCGGTAGACGGCGATCTCCGTCCATCGTCCGTCTGTACTGCTCCGTCGAGTCTTCCCGATGAGCGCCGCCCGCAGCGTCGAGCGAGGCCGGAGGTGGCCCGGGTGTTCCGCGGTCAGGTGCTTCTGCTGGACCCGTGCACCGGAGAGCCTGTGTGTGCCAGGGCCGCAGGCGGTTTCCCCAGACGGCGTCGCCGACCGCGTCGGTGCACCCGTCCACGAGGTCGGCGCGGGCGCCGGACCGGGAGCGTGGATCGTGCAGGGGAAGCGAAGGCGTATCTGAGGGGTACAAAGGCGTTTCCGGGCCTTTGTGTTCCGCCCGGGCCACGAGGTGGCGACACATCGCGACGATGTGAACGCCGGTCCGAGGTCGGGCAGTTCGTCGATTTCCTCGTCGGGTACGGGGCGCAGTGGAGCGTCGGTGGCGGCGACGACCGGGGTCGTGCGTGCCAGGAGTCCACTGCCGCGGCCGGGTCACGGCTTCCGCGACGGCGTGGGCGGGGTCCCCGGTGCCGACGGCGACGATTCCGTGTCCCCGTGGGGTGCGGAGGGACAGCTCGGCGGGCCAGGCAACCTTTCTCATCGGCGGTGACCGGTGCACAAGACGCTGCGGCTTCTGCCAGGCCGGGCAGCAGTGCATCGCGTGAGCTGAAGGCGGCCGTCGCGGGTGCGCCCCGAGCTCGAGGTGGGGTACGCCGATCTCGGCCTCGACCTGCGCCCCGAGACCGTGGGCTGCGTCGCCGACAGCACGGGGCAGGAGGTCCGCGACGCACGGGTGGCCGCCCTTGAGAGGGTGCTGCCGATCGCCGACCCGCTGGTCAGGTAAGACAGCGGGTTCTGGCTCAGCTTCCGTGCCGCAGCAGCTTTGGACGCGCAACGGTGCGTGACCTGCGCGGCTTCGAACGGTCGGCACCCGCCCAGCAGCAATGCCGGGATGACCTGGGAAGACCAGGAGACGGTGCCATCAGGGCCGGACGCGGCGCAGCGCGGCCGGCCCGTCGATGAATGCGTTTGACCGGAGATCAAGCGACGGGCGGCGTACGGTCGGCCAACGCCCGTGCTGCCGCGACGAGTTCGGCGTTGTCCCGGGCGGTCGTGCCGTCCGGGAGCAGAGTGCCGTCCTCGAAGCCGATCCGGGCCTGGTGGCCGTCGGCGAGCGCGGCTCGCAGCACCGGCCAGGTGGAGTCCGCCTCACCGTGGTACAGCAACGGGCACACCACACCCGCGGCCCGGATCATCGCCGCCATCTCCCGTGCGTGGTCCACGGCCGTGCCGGGGTCCTCGTCCATCGGCTCGATGAGGATCCGCACGTTGTCCGCGAGGGTGGGCGAGGCCAGCAGCGCGGGCACGTCATCGACGCTCCACACCGCGCTCTCCAGCGTCATGCCCCGGGCCAGAACCAGCTCCGCCGTCTCCGCCGCGCCGATCTCGCTGAACGCGACCGACGCGAAGTCCGGCAGGAATTCCCAGGACTCGACCAGGCCGTAACGTTCCTCGGGGTTCGAGCAGGTCCACAGTCCCGTGGTCGTCCCGACGATCGCGCCCGGCGCCGTCGAGCGCACGGCGCGCAGCACCTCCGCGAGAGCGTCGGGTGCGATGGTCTGCCCCCCGTCAGGTGTGCGGACGTGCAGATGGACGACATCGGCGCCGGCCGTGAGAACGGCCCTGGTGTCGGCGGCGATCTGCCGCGCCGTGACCGGTACTGCCGGGTGCTCGGCGCGGGTTCGGCCACCGTTGACGGCTGCCTTGAGGAACATGGATGTGCTTCCTTGCGGGTCGGGTGCGTGCGTGGCCGGGACGGCTCGGGTCACGCGGTGGTGGGGGTGGGGCCGCGGAGCCCGGCTATCGTGCGGGTCGCCCCGGTGAGGGTGCCCAGGGGGTGCCCCCCGTGCAGTTCGGCGATGAGGTCGGGTTCCTCGGCGTCGTCGGCCAGTGCCTCCTCGACGACGGCGGCGAGGTGCGCGGCGGGCGCGATCAGCAGACCGTTCTCGTCGCCGAGGACGAGGTCACCCGCCCGCACCGGAACGCCCCCGCAGTGCACGGGCGCGTTGAGGGAGCCGTCGGCGATGCCGTGCAGCTTGGTGGTCAGCAGCGAGGTGCCGTACGCGAACACGGGGAGTCCCACGTCCCGCAGGGCGCCGATGTCGGTGCACACGCCGTCCACGACGGCACCGGCCGCCCCCCGGGCGGCCAGCGCGTGCACCACGACCTCACCGAGCGGCGCGTGCCTGCGGTCGCCGCCGCAGTCGACGACCACCACGTCACCCGGACCGACGAGCCCCGCCGCATGGTGCAGCAGCGTCGAGTCGGTGGCGGTGATCCGCACGGTGACCGCCCGGCCGACGAGCCGGCCGCCAGCCAAGCGCCGCAGCGCCGGATCGCAGAACCCCTCCTCCAGGTAGTGCCCGAGGGTGGGGAAATCCACCCTGGCCAGACGTGCCGCCAGCGCATCGTCCAGGGGCGGCACTTCGGTCAGTTCACGGATGTCCAGCGGCATGATGGTCACCTCGGGCCGATGATGATGCGACGGTTGCGGAGCACGGGCAACACCGTGCGGGCGCGGTCGATACGCTGCTTGTCCGCCTCGACGACGAGCAGCGACCGCTCCTCCTCGCCGAGCGCGGCACGCACCACGCCCAGCGGGTCGACGGCCATGCTCATCCCGATGCAGTCGGGCGTCGTCAGCGACGACGCCACCACCCAGCAGGTGTTCTCGATCGCACGGGTGCGCAGCAGAGTCGTCCAGTGGTCTTCCTTGAGCGGGCCGCGCACCCAGGCCGCCGACACCGACAGTAGATCGGCACCCATCTCGACCAGCGTCCGTGTGAACTCGGGGAAGCGCAGGTCGTAGCAGTTGACCAGACCGACGTTGAATTCGCCGATCCGGACCACGACCGGGCCCTCGTCACCGCGCTGCACTTCACGTGACTCACGGTAGTCGAAGGCGTCGTACAGGTGCATCTTGCGGTAGCGGCCGAGAAGTTCACCGTCCGCGGAGACGGCCGCGATGGTGTTGTAGGGAAGCGAGCCGCCGCTCGGCTCGTAGCCGCCGGCGACGACCGCGGCACCGTGCTCGGTGGCGATCCGGGAGAGCCCGGCGAGGAAGCCGGGCCAGTGGGCCTCGGCCGCCGAGTGCAGCGGCTTGCCCGCGGCCTCGGCGGGGACCATCGCCTCCTCGGGGAAGACGACGAGTTTGGCGCCGGCGTCCGCCGCCTCAGCGGTCATCGACTCGATGACCTCGAGGTTGGCGCCGACGTCGGCGGTGGGGGCGTACTGGGCAGCGGCGACCTTCACGGCCGTATCTCCTTGCTGAGGTGGTGGGTCGGTACGGGACAGCGGTGCGTCAGGGGCACCCGCCCGGGAACGGTTATTCGGCGAGCACCCGGGAGGCCTCGGGCCGCCAGTGGGCCCACACCGGGCCGTCGGCATGCAGACCTCCCGAGGCGGAGGCGGAGGTCTCGGCGACGAAAACGGTGCCGTCGGCCAGCGTGAGATGGTGGCGCACGGCGTTGCCGAGGTACACGGACTGCCGGAGGGTGCCCCGGAGGACGGCATGACCGGTGGGCAGCAGGTTCTCGTCGGCACACAGCCCGACGTTCTCCGGACGCACCGACAGATGGGCCTGCCCGCTGATGTCCGTGCCGGGGACCGGCAGGACGCCAAGCCCCCCGACATCGATGACACGGCCGTCGGACGTGCCGGTGAGGAAGTTCGAGGTGCCGATGAAGGAGGCGACGAACCGGCTGCCCGGCCGCTCGTAGACACCCTCGGGAGTGTCGACCTGTACCACCCGCCCACCGTTCATCACGGCGATCCGGTCCGACATGGTCAGCGCCTCCTCCTGGTCGTGGGTAACCGTCACAAAGGTCACCCCGACCTCGCGCTGGATCTTCTTCAGCTCCAGTTGCATCTCGGCGCGCAGCTTTTTGTCCAGCGCGCCCAGCGGCTCGTCGAGCAGCAGCAGCGAGGGCCGGGCGATCAACGCGCGGGCGATCGCCACGCGCTGCCGCTGGCCGCCCGAGAGCTGGGAGACGGCACGGTCTCCGTACTCCTCCAGCCGGACCAGGGCAAGCGCCTCTGCGACCGCGCCCTTGATCTCCGCCTTCGGGCGCAGCTTGCGGACCTTCAGCTCGAAGGCGACGTTGTCGGCGACACTCAGGTGCGGGAAGAGGGCGTAGCTCTGGAAGAGCATGTTGAGGTCCCGTTTGTGGGCCGCCACTCCGGCCGTCGGTACACCGCCGAGCTCGATCGTGCCCTCGGACGGCTCCTCGAAGCCGGTGATCATCCGCATGAGGGTGGTCTTGCCGCAGCCCGAGGGGCCGAGGATCGAGAAGAACTCGTTCTGCCGGATGTCGAGGGTGACGTCACGCACCGCGTGCTGGGCGCCGAAGACCTTCCCGACACCGCTGAGCCGGACGGCGGGGACTGCTGGGTCGGTGCTCATGTCAGGACGCCTTCACCTTGGTCCAGCCCTGCTGGAAGTACTGCATCGCGGTGCCCGGGTCGAGCAGGAAGTCGGCGTTCTCGATGGCCGAGTCGGGGGCGTAGATCGCCGGGTTGTTCAGCGCGTCCTTGTCCTTGATGTGCGTGCGCGCTGCCTGGTTGGTGCTGGCGGAGGAGCCGTCGTCGGTGGCCGTCGCCGCCACCTCGGGCCGCAGCAGGTAGCTGATGAACTTATACGCCGACGTCAGATTCTTGGCGCCCTTGGGGATGGCCAGCCCGTCGGTCCAGATCGAGCCGCCCTCTTCGGGGATGACATAGTGGACGTGCTTGTTCGACTGCACGACCTTTGCCATCGCCGTACCGCTCCACGCCTCCGCCGCGCACGCCTGGCCGGTCGACAGCAGCTGCGGGTAGTTGGTGGAGTTGTATCCGGCGAGGATCTTCTTCTGCTTCTGCAGGGCGGCGGTCGCCTCGGCGATCTCGTCCTTGTCGGTGCTGGTGGCGCGGTGCCCGGTCACCTGGAGGCCGGCGATGTAGGCGGCCAGCATGTTGTCGAGCATGTACAGCTTGCCCTTGTACTTGCCGTCGAACAGGGTCTTCCAGCTGGTCGCCGACTTCATGCAGGTGTCGTTGTAGGCGAACCCGGTGGTGCCCCAGATCCACGGCACGCTGTACTTGTTGCCCTTGTCGTACGACGGGTCACGGAACTTCGCCGCCAGGTTGTCCAGGCCCTCGATCTTCGTGTGGTCCAGCGGTTCGATGAGCTGCTGACCTATGAGCTGCTGCACGGTGTACTGGCTGGGTTCCACCAGGTCGTAGCCGGACGATCCGGAGTTGAGCTTGGCGGTCATGGTCTCGTTGCTGTCGAAAGTGTCGACGGTGACCTTGATGCCGGTCTCCTTCTCGAAGCCCTTGACCACGGAGTCGGGGACCTCTCCCGCCCAGGCGTAGACGTGGAGTTCCTTGCCGCCGCCGGAGGAGGCGGCCGTGGTGGAGCCGGAGCCGCCGCAGGCGGTGGCGACCAGCGCGGTGACGGTCAGCACCGAGGTGGTCACAAGCGTTCTGGAAACGGTGGTACGAGACATGGCATGGCCTTTCGGGGACGTACCAGGGCATACGGGCAGGACGGACGTACGGCGCAGTGGGTGCAGGCAGGGAAAGACGGGGCCGAGCCGACGGTCAGCCCGAGTCGTCGCCGACCAGGACCCGGCGCATCTGCCGCAGCCCGGCGCCCAGGATGATCACGAAGGTGAACAGCACCAGCAGGGTGCCCAGAGCATTGATCTCGGGGGTCAGCCCGGTCTTGAGGAGCGAGTACACGCGCAACGGGAGGGTGGTGGTGCCGACCCCGCTGGTGAAGGTGGACATCACGATGTTGCCGAAGGAGATGGTGAAGCACAGCAGCCAGGAGGCGAGCAGCGCCTGCTTGAGCAGCGGCACGGTCACCAGCCTGAACCGCTGCCAGACCCCGCAGCCCAGGTCGGCGGCGGCCTCGTCCAGCGCGGGGTCGAGCGCCCGGTGCGCGCCGAGCACGATCAGCGCCGCGTACGGCAGCGTCACCACCAGATGGCCCAGGACCAGCGTCCCCAGGCCCAGGGTCGCCTTCAGCATGCCGAACACCGACAGCAGAGCCACGCCGAGCACGATCTCCGGGATCACCAGAGGCAGGAACAGCCCGCCGGAGAACAGGGCCCGGCCGCGCGGACCCAGCCGTGCCATGCCCATCGCGGCGAAGAGCCCGCCGAAGGTGGCCAGCGTGGCCGAGATCACCCCGGCCTCGGCGCTCACCCGCAGCGCGGACAGCAGATCGGTGTCCTGGGCGAGCGTCCCGTACCAGCGGGTGCTGAACCCCGCCCACTTGTAGGTGACGTCGGAGTCGTTGAACGACAGGACCACGACGGCCACGATCGGGACGTAGAGGAAGACGATGACGCCCCGGGCCAGCCAGGCGGTGACCGCGTCGGGCAGACGCCCGGGTATCCGGGTGCGGCCGCTCATGATGCCTTCCTCCTCAGCCGACTCGCCGCAGTGCCCAGCACTGCCGCCGACACGATCATCAGGACGAGCAGGGCGACCGAGGCCGCCGCGCCCATCGGCTGATTGCGGAACTCGGTGTACAGCGTGACGATCAGGTTTCCGACCAGCTGGTTCTTGCCACCGCCGAGCAGCACCGGGATCACGAACACACCGAGCGTCGGGACGAAGGTGAGCAGCGCGGCGGCCAGCAGCCCCGGCCGCACCAGTGGCAGCAGCACCCGGATGTGCACCCGCCACCAGCCGCAGCCCAGGTCCCGGGCCGCCTCCCCGAGCGAAGGGTCCACTCCGCGCAGCGTCGCGTAGATCGGGAAGATCGCGGTCGGCAGGAACGCGTAGACCAGGCCCACGAAGGACGCTCCCTGGCTCGGGATCCACTGCACCTGCCCGTCGGTGAGCCCCACCGCGTCGGTGAGCGCGTTGACCGGGCCGCCCGGGCTGAGCAGGTTGATCCAGGCGAACGTCCGCACCAGGAAGTCGGTCCAGAACGGCACGATGAGCAGGAGCAGGAGCAGGCCCTGTCGCTGCGGCGGACGGCCGGCCAGGTAGTACGAGACCACGTAGCCGAGCAGCAGACAGACGGCCGTGTTGAGCGCCGCCATGCCGAGGCTGTAGCCGAAGACCTTCAGATAGACGGGGTCGAGCAGCTCGTGATAGTTGGAGAAGGTGAAGCCACCCCGGATGCCGCCGTAGGGGTCCGGCCGTGCGAAGCTGTTGCGCACGACGAGGACCAGCGGCACGAGCACCAACGCCACGACGGTCAGTCCTGCGGGGGCCAGCAGGGCCACGGTGACCGCGTGGTGCCGTATCCGGTCGGTGCGCGCGGCGGGCGACACCGTGCCGGTCGGCGGTGGCGCGGCAGCGACGGTCACTGCGGCCACCGGCCGACGGACGATGACGGTGCATGCATGTGCTGGGCCTCCCCGGATCGGTCTGCGCACGTCCGGAAGATCGTCCGTTCGTGCCGTGGTCCTTAGCTTCCGCCGCGGACGGGCCCCTGACCAGGGCTGTTGAAATCGAATCCAGTGGAAACCGAGGCCGGATTCCACTCATCTCGCAACAGGCGCAAAAAGACGCGAGGTGAAGATGCGGAGAGAAGGAAGAGAGGTGCCGGTGTGATCGACGACCTGGACCGGCAGATCATCGACCAGCTGCGGGTCGACGGACGCAAGTCCTTCGGCGAGGTCGGACGCTCCATCGGACTGTCCGAGGCCTCGGTGCGCTCCCGCTTCCAGCGGCTCAAGCGGCGCGGCGCGATTCAGGTCGTGGGCATGACGGACGCCGTACGCGTGGGCGAGATGGAGGTTCACCTCGCCGTGCGGGTGCAGCACATCCCGGTGGTTCTGGTGGCCCGGGAGCTGTCCCGGATGCCCGAGGTGCGCTACGTCGCCTCCTGTGTCGGCCCCTACGACCTGATCCTCGACGTCCGCTGCCGGGACCTGGAACACCTGTCGGAGCTGCTCACCGAGCGGGTCCGCCGGGTCAACGGCGTGGCCCATGCCGAGGCGTTCACCGTGCTCGACGTGGTCAAAGACAGCTATCTGTGGGCAGGGTTCCGGGACGTGCCGGCCGGGCCGGAGCAGCGGATCCTGCCCCCGTGATCAAGGTCCGGAACACTCAGCCGTCCGCGACGGCCTGTCCGACCGAGCTGTTGAGGCCGTTCCACGAGTAGTCCTTGAACAGCTCCAGAAGCAGCAGCACCTGCACCCGGGAAACCCCGGGCAGCATACGGATCTCGTCCAGCAACTGCACCAGCTGCGCCTGATCGCGGCAGGTGCCCTCCAGGAAGATGTCTTGGCTGCCCGCGACCAGCGCCACATGGTTGATCATCGGCATGTCGGCCAGGCTCTTGGCGACCGCGCGGGGCGTGAGATCCCGCACCCTGATCATCAGCCGCACCGACTGGTGGCCCAGAGTGAGGGGGTTGCACAGCGCGACGATGCGCAGCGCACCGCTCACCTGCAACCGCGACACCCGCTGTCGTACGGTCGCCTCCGACACGGCCAGTTGACGGGCCAGCGTGGTGTACGGAGTGCGCCCGTCCCGGGCGAGGGCGCTCATGATGGCGCGGTCCAGATCGTCGATCAATGGGAACCTCCTCCTCGCCGACCGTACGCGACGGGCGGATATCACCACAATCGGCCTTCGGGCCGGGGTACCGCGGCCCGGCTCGGCCGATCCAGCCGCGAAGCCCATGTCGTCCGCGTCGGACCGGGCGACGGCCCGGCAGGGATGACGTCGAGCGCGGCATCGGGCCTCGGCCCACGGTCCGCATGGTGGTGGCCGGCTGCCGGCTCGACGTGCGCCGCCCGTACCGCGCGACGGTGGTCGCCGACCACAGCCGTCGGCGCCGGGTGCGCAGGTCCTGTCGCTGTGACGCGAGGCACGTCGGAGACTGGGACTCGATGACGATCCGCCCAGGAGCACAGGGACAGCACGTTGATGACAGGCGACCGCACATCTCTGGTCCGCTGGAGTCGATGGCCTCGTCTCCTGCCTGTCGCGGTGCTCCTCGTCGCCATCGTCATCGCCGTACTCACCCCGCCGAGCTTCAGTGTGTTTCCGCTGCTGGCGGCCGTTCCCGTGCTGGCAGCCCCCGTGTACTCACTGTCGGGCACGATCGCCGCCGGCGTGGTGACCGAAGCGGTCGGGATGGCCCTGGCGTACACGGAGGAGAACGTCACCGCCACCGAACACCTCGTCCGGTCCTCGAGCGTCGTGGTCCTGACCGTGCTGGCCGCGATCCTCAACCGGGTGATGGCCAAAGACCGGAAGCAGTTGAAGGACGCCCGCGAGGTGGCTGAGGCCGTCCAGCGGGCGGTGCTCCCCGCCCCGCCCGCCCGGGTCGGTCCGCTGGCCGTGGCCTCCCGGTACCGGGCCGCCGCCGAGGAGGCGGCCATCGGTGGTGACCTCTACGCCGTCCATGCCACACCCGGCAGTGTGCGGATGATGATCGCCGATGTGCGAGGGAAGGGACTGGGCGCGGTCCGAACCGTCAACAGGCTGCTCGGCGCCTTCTACGAGGCCGCGGCTCACATCCCCGATCTGACGGGCGTGGTCGACCGTCTGGAGGAGCTCATGCAGTGGGCGGGTGCCGAGGAGGAGTACGGCCCTGAGTCCTTCGCCACCGCCGTCCTCATCGACGTCCCCGACGACGGCTCCGCCATATACGTGATCAATCTGGGACATCCGGCGCCGCTCCTGGTTCACCGGGGCCGCGCGAGCCCGCTGGAGCCGTCCGCCCCGTCGCTGCCCCTGGGTCTGGGCGACCTGGGCCGCACCCGGGTACCGGTCGATCGGTACACCCTGCCGCACGACGCGACCCTGGTGCTGTTCACCGACGGCCTGGTGGAGGCACGCGACCGCCACGGCGCCTTCTACGATCCCGTGCCGGTCCTGTCCCGTCCCCTCTCGACGGACCCCGGTGCGATCCTGGACGCTCTCCTCGCCGATCTGACCCGGCACACCGAAGGACGCCTGGACGACGATGCCGCCCTGATGGCCGTCACCCGCCTGCCGGACGCGTCCGGCGGCACGGGTACGAGCACAAGCGCTCCTTGACGTCGGCCTCCGCGGCGTCTCCGCGTCAGAAGCCGCGCCGGCGGGCCGTCGGCGCAGGCTCTGGGTGATGCCGGAGAACAGGCGGGGTTCGCTCCTCCGGAGTCGGTGGTGATCAGCAGCCGGATTGCGTCGGGGTGGCCTGCCGCCCTGGTGGGCTCACCAGCCTGCCGGGGCGAAGCCGCTGTCGTCATCGGGGTGTTGGGCATCGGGATCCCGCCGGCCGTCGCCCCGATCACCATGGACATGAAAGTGGAGGCATGGAGAAAGACCTCCGATTTCGTAAGGGAACTGGGGTCACCACGGACGATTGGACCAACAAGTACCTCCGGTGACGGGCACGGCGAAAGGCGGCTGGCCGCGAGTCCCCGCTCGGCGCCCTCGGCGAGCACCTCATCCCAGGCCGAGCAAGCTCGAAGGTTCATCACCGCGATCGCGTCGCTCGGCGACGTCCGTGAAAGCCCTCTCACCCGAGTTCCCCGGCCATGCGGACCTCGACCATGGGGGAGAGGAGCCCGAGTACATGCAGGGTTTCCTCGTGGTAGTCGTCGCCGACGCCCGCACAGGCGTCGGCGACAACGGTGACTTCCCGACCGGCGTCCGCTGCGGCCAGCACGGTGGCCAGGACGCAGCAATCCGTGGCAACTCCACACATCACCAGCGGGGCACCGTCGGTGATACGGTCCAGCTCGCCTCCCCACTTACCGAAGGTGGGGAGCGAAACCACGGGGGTGCTGTCGGGGACGGGGAACGTCACGTCCCACAGTGGATCGTCGGCGGGAGCTCGCATGGTGGGCCACCGAGCGTAGTAGCGGGCCCACTGGCCAGGTTCGGCTGGGTCGGGCACGAAGCGGGTGACGACGACCCGCCCCTCGAAGCCGTCGCACAGCCGCTTGACGACGGGCTCGATCTCCGAGTAGCGCGGCACCGCCCAGGCACTGCCTGGGTCGGCGAAGGCCACCTGCATGTCGATGACGACCAGCCAGGGCGCGCCGGCCTCGCGGCCTCCTGACTCAGGCGCGCTATCACGCAGTATGTGCTCGTGTCCGGCATCGGTGGCCATGGCCATGTACCGCCTCCTCAAGTCTCTGTTCAGGTGCCGGGATCCCGCGATGTGCAGCGCGTCACCGATGGTGCGAAGCCACCGCCCTGGAGCGATCGGGTTCGCCTGAAGAGTGGCGTGTTTCGCCCGCGTCCCTCATCCAGAGCGGTTTGAGCCGGTAGGTCAGCAAGTACAGGACCGCGCCTGCTCCGGTTGCGACGAACATGCTGAGGTCGCCGGCGCCCGGATGGGCCACCGAGAACGGTCCGGTGTAGAAGTCGGACTGCCAGAACGGCACGGAGGCCGCGACCCCGCCCGCCCACGCGACGAAGCCCCAGTCCAGTACGCGTGAGCGATCGTAGAGTTCGGGGATGCGGCTCGGGTCGGAGCGGCCGCCCAGGTAGTAGTCGAGCAGCAGCACGGCGACGAACGGGGCGATGAAGTACGCGGTGAGGTTGAGGAAGACCTTGAACTTGGCCTCGGTGCCGGACTCGCCCCACAGGCTGAGGGCGTATGCCAGGACGCAGATGCCGATGACGGCCTGGGCGCGGGTGACGGGCACCTTCAGGGTCTGGATGGAGATGGCGCCGCCGTAGACGTTGAGGAAGTTCTGTGCCAGTGCCGAGAGGCCGACCGCGAGCAGGGCGGGAAGAGCGAAGGGGCCGGCGAGCTGGTGCAGGGCGGTGATCGAGTCGGAACTGGTCGCGCTGCCGCCGACGACCACGCCCAGGATGCCGAGCCAGCAGATGGTGACGAAATTGCCGAGGCCGGTGTACCAGGCGGTGCGCGTGACGACTTCGGGGGTGTCCGGCAGGTAGCGGGAGTAGTCCGAGGCGAAGGGCGCCCAGGCCACCAGGAAGGACAGGAACCAGGCGCCGAAGGTGACCAGGCCGCCGGTGGAGCCGATGTACCCCTGTGCATGGGGGTTGGCGTGGAAGACGCTTCCGCCGCGCACGGCGGCTACCACGGTGATCAGCGCGAACAGGGGCGTCAGGACGTACGTCAGCGCCTTCTGCAGGAAGTTGATCATGTTGTAGCCGAAGACCGCGACGACCATCTCGACCAGTGTCAGCACCCCTGCGCACAGCCAGAACGGCAGGTGGGTCAGTCCCGCGAACGCCTTGCCGCCGAGGATGACGGTCACGGACGCCCAGCCGATGCCGGCGAAGACGTTGATGTAGGCGACAGGCAGGAAGTTGCCGAAGAAGCCGAGCGGTCCGCGGGCCTGGATCTGCTGCGGCACACCGAGCCGTACGCCCATCCGGGACATCACGGCCATGAGCAGGGAGCCCAGGGCCGCTCCGATGACGATGGCGGTGACAGCGGCCGGGAAGCTCAGTCCGAACCAGGCCGCACTGAAACCGAGCATGATGATGGGAAAGTTCAAGCCGGCGGCGAACCAGACGAAGAACTGCGAACTGGGCTTGCCATGCCGCTCGCTGTCGGGGATGTGGTCGACCCCGAAGGGTTCGACTTTTGCTATCGCGCTGCCGTACACCGGCGCCGAGGCGTCGTGGGTCATGGCGTGCTCCTGGAGACCGAGGAAGGAGGCTGCTTCAGTGGGTGGTGGGGGGCGACTGCGGGGCTCTCACCATGTCGGGGGCGTGAGATGCCGGATGAAACCGATGCTGCAGACCAGCGGGAGGGGTGGCGGCTGGTGACGACCCAGCCGGTGAGCGGGGCTGGAACGCCTGGAGCCGCTCACGATCTTCATCTTGAGCCGGGTGCACGACCCGTTCGTCAGGTGTGCGCGGAAGTGGCCTTGTTCAGGCCGGAGGGCGAACTCGTTGGCCATGTGGAAACGGGGCCTCGCCACCTTTGTGACCGAGGTCGCCCGCATCCAGGAGGCGGGCCGGGGCAAGGTCGAACGAGCTGCAGTGCACTCTCTGGTGAACTGAGAGCGTGCGCCTCATTGTTGGACGGCCTTCCTGGGCCGCGGCTCCGACACGGGGTATCGACTTACCGGAACGCCGGGACGACTTCCTTGATGAACAGCTCCAACGACTGGCGCTTCTCCGCGTGCGGCAGGCTGGTGTCGATCCAGAAGCTGTACTCGTCGACGCCGAGTTCCTCGTAGGTGCGCAGCCGTTCGATGATTTCGACAGGGGTGCCGATCATCGCTGTCTTGTGCAACGACTCCGGTTGGAACTCGGGGCGGTCTTCGAACTTCGACTCCGGGCTGGGGGCGAGGAACCCGTTCTGCGGGGTGGTCTTGTTGCCGAACCAGGCGTCGAAGGTCCGGTAGAACCGGCCGATTGCCTCCGCGGCCGGCCTCCACCCGTCGGGCTCGTCGGGGGAGTGGACGTGGGTGTGCCGCAGCACCATCAGCTCGGGACGCGGCACCTCGGGGTGGTTGGCCACCGCGGTGTCGAACTTCCGCTTGAGATCGACGACTTCCTCGTCTCCCTTCATCAGCGGGGTGACCATGACGTTACAGCCCTGAGCGACGGCGAAGTCGTGGGAATCGGGGTCGCGGGCGGCGATCCACATGGGTGGGGTGGGCTGCTGTACCGGCTTGGGCACGCTGGTCGACGTCGGGAACTGCCAGATCTCGCCGTCGTGGGCGTAGTCCCCCTGCCAGAGCGCCCGGACGGCGGGCACAAGCTCACGCAGGTGCTTCCCGCCGTCGCGAGCCGACAGCCCGCCCGCCAGCCGGTCGAACTCGAACTGGTAGGCGCCCCTGGCGAGCCCCACCTCCATCCGGCCGTTACTGATGACGTCGAGCAGCGCGCATTCACCGGCGGCTCGGATCGGGTTCCAGAAGGGCGCGATGATGGTCCCGGCGCCGAGGCGGACGGTCGAGGTCTTCGCGGCCAGGTGGGCGAGCAGCGGCATCGGGCTGGGAGAGATGGTGTACTCCATCGCGTGGTGCTCGCCGATCCACACGGTGCCGAACCCGCCGGCTTCGGCCATCAGGGCCAGCTCGGTGAGATTCTCGAAGAGCTGGCGGTGGCTGACCTCCTCGTCCCAGCGCTCCATGTGCACGAACAACGAAAACCTCATGACTGCTCCTCGTCTGCTCGGGTGACCAGGTGTCGGGTGTTGTCCTGGTCGCTGCGCTCATCGGTGGTCGCGCCGGACTGTCCCGTGCCGGCGGCGTCCATCTCGGTGAGGGTGACGTCGCCGGTGGCCCAGTGCGAGCGGGGAACCTCGGAGACGACGACACGGATGTATTCGGGCCGGGTGTTCGTGGTGCGGAGGACCGCGGCGTGCACTTCGTGCAGCAAGTCCCGGATCTGGGCCGGGGTGCGGCCTTCGGCGAGGGTGATGGCAACCTGTGGCATGTCAGCTCCGCATGATGAACGGGTCGGTCACGGGCTCCTCGCTCGTGTTGATCCACACGCTCTTGAGCCGGGTGTACTCCTTGATGGATTCGGTGCCGTGCTCGACGCCGACGCCGCTGGTCTTGAAGCCCTGCCGGGGGGACATGGGGGACATGGCCCGGTAGGTGTTGACCCAGACGGTCCCGGCGTCGAGGCGTGCCGCCATGCGGTGCGCCCGGGCGAGGTTCGTCGTCCAGACGCCGGCTGCGAGTCCGTAGTCGGTGTCGTTGGCCAGGCGTACGACCTCGTCCTCGGTGTCGAACGGCATGACGGCCAGGACGGGGCCGAAGATTTCCTCACGTACGACGCGCATGCTGTTGTCGACGTCCACGAGGATGGTGGGCTCGTAGAAGTAGCCGCCGAGTCCGCCGTCGGTGGAGTGTCCACCGGTCAGCACCCGGGCGCCTTCGCTGCGTCCGAGATCGACATATCCGGCCACCTTGTCGCGCTGGTCGGCGAAGGCCAGCGGGCCGAGTTCGGTCTGCTCGTCCAGGGGGTCGCCGATACGGATGGTCTTGGCGCGTTCGGCGACGCGCTCGAGCAGCTCGTCGTAGACCGACCGGTGGGCGAAGACGCGGCTGCCTGCGATACAGGTCTGTCCGGCGGCGGCGAAGATGCCGGCGACGACTCCCATCGCTGCGTTCGGGATGTTCGCATCCTCGAACACGATGTTGGGGGATTTACCACCGAGTTCGAGTGTGGAGCCGATGAACCGGCTCGCGGTCGCCACGGCGATGCGGGCGCCGGTGCGGGTGCTGCCGGTGAAGGAGATCTTCGCCAGGTCGTGGTGGTCGACCAGGGCCTGTCCGGCTTCGGCCCCGAATCCGGTGACGACGTTCACCGCCCCTGGCGGGAACCCTGCCTCCAGCGCCAGCTCGGCGAGCTTGAGGACGCTGGCCGAGGTGTGTTCGGAGGGCTTGATCACGACGGTGTTGCCGGCGCAGAGCGCAGGGGCCAGCTTGCTGCTGGTCAGCGTCAGCGGGGAGTTCCAGGGCGTGATGGCTCCGACGACTCCCAGCGGTTCCCGGGCCGTGTAGTTCAGCACCTGGCGGTCGGAGGTGGGGATGACGTCGCCGTGGATCTTGTCGGCGAGTCCTGCGTAGTAGTGGTAGTACTCCGGCAAGGTGGCCAGCTGCCCCCGCATCTCACGCAGCAGCTTGCCGTTGTCCTGCGTCTCCATGCGGGCGAGGTCTTCGGCGTTCTCGGCGATCAGGTCACCGAGGCGGCGCAGCAGGTGGCCCCGCCGCGTCTGGCTGAGGTCGCGCCAGCGCGGGTCCTCAAAGGTCTTCTTCGCAGAGACGACCGCTCGCTCGATGTCGGCGGCGCCTCCACGCGCTGCCCGATAGAGGACCTCGCGCGTGGCAGGGTTGGTGCTCTGGAAGTACTCGCCCGACGCGGGCTCCATCCGCGCGCCCCCGATGAAGTGCTGCAGTGTGGGGAGGTCAGACATGGGAGCACTCTCCAAGGAAGGTGGTGAGGGAGTCGACGAGCGCCTGGGGACGCTCCACGGGCAGCATGTGACGCGCCCGGGGGACGACCACTGCACGGCAGTTTGGAAGTGCCGCGGCGAGCCGATGGGTCATCTCGGGGGTGGAGCCAGGATCGCTCTCTCCCGTCACCGCCAGTGCTCGTACGGCGATGGCGCCAAGGTCCGGCCCGAGTTCGGCATCCGCCGTGGCGAACACGCGATAACAGTTGAGGAACGAGCCGAGGTCATTGGCCAGCAGGGTGGCCTTGGTGCGGGTTACCCAGACCGGATCGACGTCCGTGCCGGCGTACCACCGCTGAAGGGATGCGGCCGTGCTTGTCATGAAGTCGGCCTCCGCGGTGCGCAGCCGGTCGAGGACCAGGGCCCGTTCCTCGGCCGTGCGCTCGCACACCGAGCTGACCGAGGTCAACGTGGCCACCAACTCGGGGCGGTGCAGCGCCACGTGCTGGGCGACCAGCGCACCCAGTGAGAACCCGACCAGGTGTGAGTCGGCCGGGATCTCACCGACCACCCCGTCGGCGAGGTCTGCGAGTGTCACCTCGGCGCTCACCGGTGGGCGAATGCCGTGGCCGGGCAGGTCGGGGGTGATCACGGTGAAGCGGCCGGCGAGGAGCGCGGCGGTGGGCTCCCACATGGAGTGGTCGAGGCCGACGCCGTGCAGCAGGACCACGGTCGGCTTGCTCATGGGCACCTACTGTTCGGTCGAGAGCGGCGCCAGACGCTGCTGGGGGCGTCCCTGAGCGGCGGCGGCAAGCGCGATGACGATCTCGTTCGGGTGCGGAGCGTCGCTGATCCGGACCTCGACGGTCTGGTGGTGCGAACGGATGGTGGCGTCGGTGATGTGCTTCAACGGGATGTCGAAGGCCACGCCCGCGGGCCCACGCTTCTCGACCGCCGGCAGCAAGGTGGTGGCATTGGCTGCCTTGCGGAAGTGGTCGCCGAACCTGAGGGTGTGGATCAGCGCCGAGCCATGCTCGATCTCGCCGTCCAGGCCGACGATGGCGGCCTTGCCGTATGCCTCGGCGGGGGCATCGAGGGCATCGAGGACCGCCGGAGCCAGCAGCGCGCCGAGGTCGGAGGCGTGCGCGTCGATGCCCGGGCTGAGGTCCTCGACGAAGCCCTGACCGGCCCAGGGATTCTCAATCACCGCTGCGACGACGGCAACGCGGGCAGAGCGGTTGACCTCCCGGCCGCCCTCGGTGCGGATCTCTTCGACGACGGTCACGATCTTACGGACGCTCATGAGGGAACAACCTCCAGAGTTTCGGTGGTGACAACGGGGTCGGTCATGCGGTCCCCGATACGGGGGTGCGGTCGTGGCCCCGTCGACGCGGCTGCGATGACGACGATCTCGTCCGCACGCGGCGCGTCGGGTACGCGGGCGCTGATGGTCTGGTAGTGACTGCGCGTTGCGGCATGTGTCTTGTGCCAGAGGGGGACGATCAGCGTCTCTCCGGCCTCGGCACGCGTGTCGGCGAAACAGATGATGGACTCGCCCTGGAGGAACTCTCGCACCAGGTTCCCGAAGTACGGGGTGTGGATGAGTGCCCCGGCGTGCTCGATCTCGCCCGCCGTACCGACGATGGCAGCCTTGCCGAACGCTTCGATCTCGTCCGCACCGCCCACGGAAGTGATGAGCCGGTCGGTCAGCAGCTGCGCGAGTACCGGAGCGATGCGAGCCTGCTCCATCGACAGATCAGCCGAAGGGCCGGAGCCCACCCATGGATTCCGTATGACCGCAGCGACGCTGGCTCGCTGCACGGGCCGCACGACTGCCTCGCCCGCCTCGGTGAAGACGACCTCACGGTAGAGCACGAGCTTGCGGAGACCGATGCTCTCGTCAGATTGTTCCAAGCTCTCTTGCATGGCACAGGACCATAAGCACCCACTCTCAGGCCGGTCAAGGGTCTCGGTCAAACGGTCTTCGCGTGCCTTCCAGATCCTTACGCCGGCAGTCATGAGACCGCATCTGAACTGCCTGTTTTGGCGACTGGTGGGGTTGCGCGGCGATCCGATGCCTCCGGCCTCTTGACGCTCCATCTGGAACATGCCTTACTGCTTCTTGTATGCCAATGCCGCCTGGCGTCAGCCCGGTGGGCGCAGGGGGCTTCGTGTCCGTTCGCCTTTGAACGGGTGCGGAAAAGGCGCCCGCGTAGCCATCGGGAAGCAGAGAAGAACCACCAGGAACGGCACTACCGCAGGCCGCGGCCGAGGGGACAAGCACGGTTCCGCTTCCTCCGCCCGCTCGGCATCTCCAGCAGCGCGCGGGCGCCCCGCCTCTGCCGGCGGGCCGACCGCACCCCGAAGGTCATCACAGTGAAAGGAGAAGAGATGACGCACGGTGACGCCCGGCGAGATCTCATCGAGAAGGTATGGGCCGAGGCCTGGGGGCAGGGCGACGTCGATGCCCTCGACGCGTTGCTGAGCCGGGCTTACCTGCGCCACGGGACGGACCCGCACCCGCAGAACCTGGACGCCTTCAAGGCGGCCATCCTCTCCACCCGAGCGGCTTTCCCGGACCTGACCACCACCATCGACGACATCGTGGTCGAAGGCGACAGGGCCGCGGTCCGCTGGCACAGCAGCGGAACCCACGTGAACTCGTTCCTCGGTGTACCGCCCACCAAGCGGCGCGTCGAAGTCAGCGGTGCCACGTTCGCCCGCTTCGAGTCGGACCGGGTCGTCGAGGAGCACGTGACGTGGGACCCCCGGTCGCTGCTCTCGGCGCTAGGCATCATCAGCGTGGGACAGGACTGACGATCAAGATGACAAGGAGCCCTTCCATGGCCGCGCTCGCCTCGACTCCCGACATCGACGTGATGAAGCGGGTCAACCGGCAGTTCGTCACCGGTGTCACGGTTGTGACCGCGATGGATGAAGAGACCCCCAAAGGGCTGGCCGTCAACGCGTTCTCGAGCATCTCGCTCGACCCGCCCACCGTCATGGTGTGCGTCCAGCGCACCTCGCACACCCATGACTGTCTGTACCGGGCGGACCACCTTGCGATCAACATCCTGTCCACCGACCAACTCGACGTCGTCGGCACGTTCGCAAGCAAAGCCGCTGACAAGTTCAAGGAACTCGACTGGGAGAGCGGACCGTTCGGCAGCCCGCTGATCGCTCGGAGCAGCGTGCAGATGGAGGTGCAGATCCGTGAGCGGCTCCAGGCCAGCACCCACACCATTTTCATCTGCCGAGTAGTCCACGCTGCGGTCGCCGAACGGCATCCTATGGTCTACAGCGCGGGCAAGTTCTTCGACGGCGGCGCCCTCACGTCTCTGGGATGATCCAGCGGGCGGCACGGGAGATGGAGGAGTACTCGGTGAATCGCGCGAAGAGCGAACCGAAGAACGGATCGATGCAGGCCACGGTGATCGCCGAAATGCGCAGGCGTATCATCAAGGGCGACATCGAACCCGGAGCTCCGCTCTCGGAGCTCGCCCTCGCGGACGAGTTCGGCGTGAGTCGTACGCCTGTGCGCGAAGCCCTCAAACAGTTGCAGACCGAAGGGCTGGTCGAGATCCGGCCCCGCGTCGGGACGTTCGTCACCATCCCCTCCCGCCGTGAGATCACGGAACTCTTCGAGATGAAGGAACTCCTCGAGGGCGCGGCCGCCCGCCTCCTCGCCCAGCGCGGCCGTGTCCCGGAGATCGACTCGCTCGAACGGAACCTGCGCGAGGCCGATGAAGCGGTGGAGCGGGACGACCGAGAGCGGTACGCAGAGTTGGTCCATGAGTTCCACGACCTGCTCGTAGCCGGCGCCGACAACACCAAGTTGCAGGCCCACTACCGGATGTTGATGAATCAGTTGGCGTACTCCCGGCTGGTGAACACCTCGCTGAGCCAGCCGGGCCGCGCCACCCAGTCCGACCGCGAGCACCACGTCGTCCTGGAGCTGATCCTGGCGAAGGACGGCGACAGCGCCGAGCATGTGATGCGTGAGCATGTCAGGGCCAGTCGGCGCGCTCTGCTGGCGGGCCTGCCCATCGGTGACCGGCACGAGAGATTCGGCGCGACGAACTCCTGACCTTGGGCCTGTCCAACCTCTTCATCGCATCCCCACTGATCGAGCCAGAGCGGGGGTGGGCGCGGTGCCGGTCCCTTCGCGCGTCCTCGGGCCGCGGGGGATGGCCGCTTCCCGGTCCTGGAGCCTTCCGCCGACTCCGCGTACGCCACGCCGGGCCGCGGCTGCCGACTCCAAGCGCGCGGGCATCGCCACGCAAGGCGGCTGGGCGGACAAGCCTCGGCGATGCATGGGAGCAGCGGGGAGCCCGGCTGCTCCGGGTCGGCCCCGCCGGAGCCGAGTCGACGGGGCAGGGTGCCGGCGCAGCGCTCGGCACCCCGCCGCTCGCCCGAACGTGGCCGCGGAAAAACCGAGTTGGGCCGGCCTGCAATGTTTCCGGCGCCGGCAGGGGTACTCCCGTGCCGGCGCAGCTTGTGCGCGCATGCAAGGATCTGGCAGCCGGAGGGTTCGGCCCGGTCACGGCCCTGATGCTGGACGGAACTGGTCCGCCAATTCGCAAGTCTGCCGCCGGGCGCCACCGCCGCCTCGGTTGTCGCGGTCGCCGAGCGGGTCAAGACGCTGCGCGTCGCCACGCTCGACCGGCGCCACTTCACTGTGGTGCGTACTCAGCGCGGGGAGACGTTCACGCTCTACCCGGCGTGGCTGTCACCTCCTGGCCCGACCTGGTCTGGGGTGACTTGACCGAAAGCCCCAACCCTGTTGACACGGACCGAGCTTGGTGACACAGGACTGTCAGTGGCGGGGTTACCTTCGTGGATACGCGCCCCCGGCCGGCGGCGCGTCCGGTTCGATGACCGGAATCTCTCTCTTCCAGAGGGGTGTGCAAGGTACCCCTCATCCCCGACAAGGAGGGGAAAGGCACATGGTGGATTCATTACTGGCGGGCAAGAGCGCGCTCATCACCGGCGCGGCGCAGGGCATCGGCGCCGCGATCGCGCAGTTGTTCGCCGCGCAGGGGGCGAAGGTCGTCGTCGCCGACATCAACGAGGACGGCGGGAAGGAGACGGCCGCCACCATCACCAAGGGCGGCGGGAAGGCACAGTTCGTTCGGGCCGATGTCACCTCGGCGGCCGACCTTGAGGCGGCGGTCCGGGCGACCGTTGCCGCGTACGGCAGGCTGGACGTCGCGATCAACAATGCGGGCATCGAGGAACAGGGCGGCGCGCCGCTGCACGAGCTCACCGAAGAGACCTGGGACAGGCTGGTTTCGGTGAACCTCAAGGGCGTCTGGCTGTCCATGAAGGCCGAGATCACCCAGATGCTGGCCCAGGGCGGGGGCACGATCGTGAACATGGCCTCCATCGCCGGGATGGTCGGCCTGCCGCTGGGCATCGCCGACTACTCGGCGGCGAAGGGGGGCGTGGTCGCGCTGACGCGCACGGCGGCCATCGAGTACGTCAAGCAGAGCATCCGCATCAACGCCGTGTGCCCGGGTGTCGTCCGCACCGCCCTGCTCGACCAGGCGATCAAGGCCGGCATGTTCACCGAAGCGGAGGCGGCCACGCTGCACCCGACCGGTGTGCTGATCAACCCCGAGGACATCGCCCACACGTTCCTCTACCTGGCCTCCGACGTGTCGAAGCACGTCACCGGGCACGCCCTGCCGGTCGACGCGGGCATGGCGGCTGGCTGACGCCTGACCCGGCGCTAGAAATGGACCCTCATGTGGGCCCATTCTGCAGTACGGGGGCCAGTCGTCAATTGGCGACTGGCAGGGGAGTCCTGCTACTTCCTGCCTCGGGCGTTCCCTCCTCCGCCGTACGGGCCCGCCCTCCGCCTCGCGGACCTTGTCTCGGACCTCGTCCAGTTCGTCCCGCAGCTCGGTGTCCAGCCGTCCCGGAGCTGGGCGGCGCTCTTCTCGACGGCGGCCACCCGGACCTCGGCGTCCCGCGTGTCGCGTATGAAGTGCCTCACGAGCCGGGGTGTGTGGTGGTGAGCGGTGGTGTGTCTGCTGCTGTTCGTTCCTGCTGGCGCCAGGTTCCTGGCGGCTGTCCGTGGTGGCGGCGGAAGGCGGCCGCGAACGCGAAGGGTGAGCCGTAGCCGACGGCGTCGGCGATCTGGGCGAGGGTGCGATCGTCGGTTCGCAGGTGGTCGCGGGCGAGGGTCATGCGCCATTCGGTCAGGTACTGCATGGGGGCTTGGCCGAGTGCCTCCCTGAACAGCCGTGCGAATGCGGCGCGGGACAGTCCGCTGATCGCGGCGAGTTCGGGGACCGTCCATGGGTGGGCGGCGTTTTCGTGGATGGCGTGCAGCGCGGCGCCGAATCGGGGGTCCGCGGAGGCCCGGTACCAGCACGGTGCGGTACTGCTGCGGCGGAAGTCCCTGCGGATGGCGAGCACGAGCAGCAGGTCCAGGAGGCGGTCCAGCACGATCTGCTGGGCGGGTTCGGTCTGGACCAGCTCGCGAGACAGCAGGGTGATCACCTCCCGCAGGGGATCGTCGCCGGGGCCCGCCTGGGTGTGGCGTGCCCGAAACTCCTCCGGTTCCAGGCAGTCGGCCCCCGGCTCGTGCCCGATGTAGTGGTTCGGCCCGCCGCGTACCAGCGCAACGGTTCCCGGTGTGAGCTCCACCGGCCGGCCGGGGGTGTCCAGCCAGAGGTAGGCACGTCCGCATACGACGGTGTGCACGGCGAGTTGGATGGAGCCGCCCAGCCGAAGTCCCCACGGTGGTTCGGCGACCGTCCGCGCGAACACCGCGCCGGTGGCGCGCGCCCGCACCAGATGATCAGACAGCAAGTCCATGAAGATCATGGTTGGTCAGGTGAGCGCCAGGGCGAGAGCCTTGCGTAAAAAATCGAGTGATGCACACATGGATCGTCTCGACTCTGGCTTCGATCATGGAGCCATGAACAAGGAAGCACCTACCGCACTCGTCCTGGGCGGCACCGGCCGGACCGGCTCGCTGCTGGCCGGCGCACTCGCTCGCCGAGGAATCACCCCGCGTACCGCCTCGCGCCGCGGAGCCGACGTCCGGTTCGACTGGGACGACCCGGCCACACACCCAGACGCCCTGGCCGGAGTCGACCGCCTCTACCTTGTGACACCGGTCATGCGCATCAGGTACGCAAGCCAGGTCGCCGCCTTCTTTGACCTCGCCGAGACGGCCGGCGTGCGCCACGTCACCTTCCTGAGCACCTATAACGCCGACCAGGCGCCGCGGGAGATCGACATCGCGGCCGTCGAGGCCGACCTCGCCTCCCGACGCGCCATGACGTATTCCGTTCTGCGCCCCGCGTGGGTGATGCAGAACTTCGCCGACGACCACCTCCCGGTCATCGACTCGTTGATCACAGCCCCGAGCAACGGCGGCAGGGAGGCATTCGTCGATGCGCAGGACATCGCGGCGGTCGCGGCCGAGACGCTGATGCATCCCAAGACCCACGCTGGGGCCACCTACTCGCTCGCCGGCCCGCAGGCCCTCACCTTCCGGGATACAGCGGACACCATCGCATCGGTGAGCGGCCGCCCCGTCTTCTACAACGACATCGACCAGGAAGCGTGGATCAGCGGCGCGCTCGCGGCAGGCGTGCCCGCCGACTACGCGGTGATGCTGCGCTGGCTCACCGACGCCATCATCACCGGCGACGGCGCCACGCCCACCGGCGACATCGAAAAGGTCACCGGTCGCCCGGCCACCACTTTCCGCGAGTTCGCCGAGCGCAACGCCCGCGCCTGGGCGCTGGAGGCGTCATGAGCAAGACCGTTGGCGACAACGCTTCCTTCGGGGCGAACAGCCCGTTCTTCCGCATCGTCAAGGAGGGCCTGGACGGGCTGGTCGACGGGGAGGACTACTTCGATCTCCTTGCCGAGGACGTCGTCTTCGAGTACGTGATCTCCGTGCCGGGGTACCCGGGGCGGGTCGAGGGGCGGCGGCAGATCATCGACCTCTACAGCGGCTACGGCGACTACATGAAGCTGCGCAGCGCGGACAATCTCCGCGTCCACCGCGACCCCAGGACTGCCGTGGTGGTCCTGGAGTACGCCCCGGACGCTCGGGGACCGCGCATCCTTGCTCGGCCAGGAGCCTGCGTACCTCTCCGATCGCGCAGGTGACGGTGGAGCGGTCGACACCGAACAGCAGTCCCAGCACCGAGCGCGGCAGGTCATGCCGCAGGTGGATCAGTGTGGCCACCAGCCGGTCGACGAAGACAAGTTGATGGCGGGCGCCCGCACCCTCGGCCCGCTTCCTGGTCCCACCACGTGCCGCATGGCGGCGGCCTTCGACGCCGACCCGCCACGGTACAGCCAACTCCTCGATCAGACGGGCCAGATGACGCCGCGAGATTCCCGTGAACGGCCGGTGCGCGAGAATCGCCCGATTGACCATGATCGCCACGCCGGGATCATGCCACCCACCAACAAACACCCAACCCCAACCCGCTATCACGCACCAACTTGTCAGAGGGCTTCTCGAGACCGTGTGTGGGGCTGGAGGGTGCGGGCGAGCCAGTCGGTGCGGGTCCGGCGTGCTGTGGCCGAGATCTTCGCCTGCGGGTAGAGCGCGTCGAACCCGTGGAAGCCGCCCGCCCAGACATGGAGTTCGGCTTGGCCGCCGGCCGCCCAGATACGGGTGGCGTAGTCGGTGTCCTCGTCGCGGAAGACCTCGGCGGAGCCGGTGTCGATGTAGGTGGTCGGCAGGCCGGAGAGGTCGTCTGCGACGGCGGGCGAGACGTAGGCGGACACCTCGTCGTCGGTGAGGTCGCCAAGCACGGCGTGCCATGCGAACGCGTTCATCTCGCGGGTCCACACGCACGGCTCGCCGGAGTACTGGCGGCTGGAAGTGGTGGTGTTGCGGTGGTCGAGCATCGGGCAGACGAGCATCTGTGCGGCGATCGCCGGGGTGCCGAGGTCGCGGGCCAGCAGGGTGACTCCGGCGGCGAGGCCGCCGCCCGCGCTGGCGCCGGCGACGACGATCCGGGTGGGGTCGATGCCGAGTTCGACGGCGTGTTCGGCGATCCAGAGCAGCCCCTGGTAGCAGTCGTCGACCAGGGCGGTGCCGGTGGCCTCGGGCGCGAGCCGGTAGTCGACGGTGACCACGACGGCGCCGAACTCTTCGAGCCATTCCAGCGGGATGTCGATCTGCGAGAAGCGGTCGCCCATGAGCATCCCGCCGCCGTGCATCCAGTAGATGCAGGGGGCGCCATCGGTGCGGTCGGGGTGCGCGGGGGTGAAAACCGACAGGGGGAGGGGGGTGCCGTCCTGGGCGGGCACGGTGACCTCGCGTCGGTCGACGTGCCGGTCGGCGAGGAAGGTGTCGACGGGCGTCGAGGGGATCTGGCGCAGGTGCACAAGGACTTCCGCGCTGAGCTGGGACATGAGGGCCATGCCGGCAAGCAGCTCGCGCAGTTCGGGGTCGAGGGCGGGTCGTGTCAGGGTCATTTTCGCTGTCCTTCGGCGAGGCGGCGCCGTCACGGCGCATGGCCGCAGCGGCAGGATGCCGGGGGTGGGGGTGTGCTGTGGTCAGAGGGCGGCCTTACCGCGGACCGGGACGTGGTCGGTGTACTCGGCGTCCTTGCCCAGCAGCGGATCGATCCTCGTCACGATGGCCTGGGCGGCCTCACTGGCGAAGACGCGGTGGTGGTCCTCCTCGCTGGTCCAGCCCTCGATGACGTGGACGATGTCGGGGTCCGAGGCGGAGCGGGAGACGAGGTAGACCAGGCAGTGTTCGCTCGCGCCGGGGCTGCCCTCGTCCAGGCCGGTCAGCAGCAGGTCGACGAGCTGATCACCCATTCCGGGCCTGGCGGTCAGGGTCGCACTGAAGCCGTACTTTGCCATCATGGTTTCCCTCATCCGGTTTGCTGGAGTGACGTTGACCCATTCAAGCCCTCTGACCTGTGCAGATGCTAGAATAATGCTCGCTTGTGCTTGCACGATCCTCGCCGACACGGGAGTCACCGTGCGGATGGTGGTGCAATGGACGCATGAGCCTCGACGAGTTCCGCACCCTGCTGGCCCGGCACGTCCGCCCCGACTGGACCACCGCCATCGACGGCGTCCTCATCTCCAAGGTCGACCGCCCCGATCCGCCGGCGCCTTCCATGTCCGGCACGGTCCTCGCGGTGATCGCCCAGGGAGCCAAACGCCTCGCCCTGGGGGAGAGGGTCTTCGAGTACGGGCCCGGGCAGTACCTGGTCGCATCCGTCGACCTGCCGGTGACCGGGCAGTTCACCCAGGCCGAAGCCGAGGAGCCGGCGCTGGGATTCGGCCTCACGCTGGAACCGTCCGCCGTCGCCGAACTGCTGCTCCAGGCAGGCCCCGGCGACACCCCCCGCGCCGGTGGGGGCACGCCCTCGGGGATCGCCGTCAGTGACGCCCCACCTGCCCTGCTCGACGCGGTGGTCCGGATGCTGCGCCTGCTCGACGAACCCCGCGACCGCGCCGTACTCGCCCCCTTGTTCAAACGCGAGATCCTGTGGCGGCTGATCACCAGCGAGCAGGGAGCGACGGTGCGCCAGCTCGGTCTCGCCGACAGCAGCCTCAGTCATGTCTCCCGTGCCGTGCGCTGGATCCGCGAGCACTATGCGCAGCCCTTCCGGGTCGAGGACGTGGCACGACAGTCCGGCATGAGCGTCTCCGCCTTCTACCGCAACTTCCAGGCGGTGACCGCGATGAGCCCCATCCAGTTCCAGAAGCAGATCCGGCTCCAGGAGGCCCGGCTGCTGCTCGCCACCCACCCGGGCGACATCACCGCAGTCGGCCACCGCGTCGGCTACGACAACCCGTCCCAGTTCAGCCGCGAGTACCGCCGCCAGTTCGGCGCGCCCCCCAGCAGGGACGCCGCCCGCCTGCAATCCACCTTGCGTACTCCCGCGGGCGCCCTGCCCTGAGCCGGACCGGCCCGGATACGGGGGAGGTCCCGAACGCGCACGTGACACGGGCGCGCACGTCGACCGCGCAGGCAGCGGTACGGGTTGGTCCTCCCACCTCGCACTGTGCGGCCCATACCTGTACAAGTCCGTCCGCGCTCCGGCAGGCTTCGGCCCTCGTGCTCTGAACCACATCAGCAACCGAGGAGGATCGTGCAAGAGGAAGCGAGGATACGTCTACTGAATCCGCAGGTCAGGCCGATTCAATGGAATCACCGCGTCTTCCGCAGTGTAGGAAGACGCCGGCTCATCCGCAGATCCCACCATCTCGCAAGGGGCCCAGCATGAAGACGATTCTGATCACCGGCACCTCCTCCGGCTACGGGCAGGAGACCGCCCTCCACTTCCACGCACAGGGTTGGAACGTCATCGCCACGATGCGCACTCCCCGTACGGACATCCTGCCCGAGTCGGACCGGCTCCGCGTGGTGCCGCTCGACGTGACCGAGCCCGAGTCCATCACCGCCGCCCTCGACATCGCCGGGCCCGTCGACGTCCTGGTCAACAACGCGGGCGTCCCCTCGATCGGCGTGTTCGAGGGCACCCCGATGTCCAAGGTGCGGGAGGTCTTCGAGACCAACACGTTCGGCGTGATGGCGACGACGCAGGCGGTGCTGCCCCAGTTCCGCGAGCGCGGCTCCGGTGTGGTGATCAACGTGACATCCAGCGTCGTGCTGGGTCACATGCCGCTCACGGCCGTCTACAAGGCGAGCAAGATGGCCATCGAAGGATTCACCGCGTCCCTCGCGCTCGAACTCGCGCCCTTCGGCGTACAGGCCAAGACGGTCGAACCGGGCGCCTGCCTGACGACGAACTTCGGCGCAAGGGCGTTGAACGGCAACTCGCCGGACGAGCTGGTCCCGGATCCCTACGCACCCTGGGCGAAGGAGATCCTCGACAGCTTCATGGGTCAGGAAATGCTGACCAAGGAGAGCGACGTCGCCGAGACGATCTGGCGAGCCGTGCACGACACGACCGGCCAACTGCGCTTCCCGGCCGGCCCCGACGCCGTCCTGCTCGACCAGGCCAAATGACCCACCGGTTCCGTGCGTGCTTCTACCGCTGGCGTGACCATGGTCTGGTCAAGGAGCTCCACGGCCGACTGCGCGGACAGGTCCGCGAGTGGCACGCAAGCGCCACGCCATCGTCGACGCCCTCGGCCTGCTTTGGCGGTGACGGCCACGAGTTCCACTGCCTCGGGGTGGTCGCTGGAGACCGAGAGGGCGTGGCGGCCGGGCGTGCACAGGCGCGGTTCGGAAGGGCCCGTGCGGCGCCCAGCGGGTCCAGGACCATGTCCACGCCGTTCCGGAGCGGCCCCCACCACCGAGGAAGAACTGCTCACTCTGCGGAACGCCGGACGCGCCACACTCGCCCGCACCGCCCAGGAGGCCTGATGCCGCCCCGCGCCCGCCGCGCCCGCCGCCTAAACGAGCGACAGCCGAACGAGGCAGCACAGCTCGCCGACCGACTCCAGACGGCCGACTTCAACAAACGGGACATCGCACGGATCATCAACTGCGACCCCTCCCTGGTCTCGCAGTTCTACACCAAGGGCAAAGGCGCAGCCTTCGTCCTCGCCCTCCGCGGAGCCCTCGCGGCCGTCGAGACCGGCGGCATCACCGACCTTCCCGAACTCACCGCCATCGCCGCCCGATACATCACCCGACGCACCACAGCCTCCGGTGTCAGCGCCCGCGTCCGCACCAAAGCAGTCCTGATCACCCCCACGGGCACCGGAACGGGCCGCGTCGGCGCCCTGGCCATCACGTCCGGCTCGACCCGCCTGCGACCCCTGATCGCCGAAGCCGCCCGCCGCGGGCTTCGCCTCGCCTTCACCGTCCGCCTCGCCAAGACCGCCTACGTCCACCCCTCCGGCAGCCGCACCGACTCACCCGGCATCCGCCGCGAGGTCATCCAACGCGCCGACCACACTGAAGAACGCTCCTACGGCTCCGCCCAGACAGGGGGATTCGACGCCGCAGACTTCGCCCGCCGAGCGGACGCCACCAGCGGTGACGTCACCGGTGCCGTCACCCAGCGGCTCGTCGAAACGGCCCTGTTCTCGTATAGCTACGGCAAACGGACATGTAGCGCAGGGTGATGCTCGCGGCTGAGCCTGCCTCTGTGACAGGGCAATGCGGCGCCGTACGAGATCGACATCCATGATCTTCACCGTGAGAGCGTCGCCGACTTCGATGACGTCCTGTGGCGATTGATCCAGTTCGTCGGTGTGCACGAGCCCCTCGAAGCCGTCCTCTCGGTCTTCGATGCAGACGAAGACACCGAACGGCACGATCTTGGTGACCGGCCCTGTGACCACCTGGCCGATCCTCTGCGCTATCTGCGGCCATGGGTCTTCCTGCACTGCTCGAAGCGACAGCGGCACTCGCTCCCTGACCATGTCGACGTCGAGGACCTCAGCTGTCACCTCCTGGCCGACGCTGACGACGTCGGACGGGTGGTTGATCGGACGCCAGGACAGCTCCGGAATGTTGATCACCGCGGTGAAGCCGCCGATGTCCACGAAGGTGACGCCGAAACTGGCGATGGACGTCACCGTGCCGGTGACGACCTGGCCGCGCCGCAGGGTCTTCAGGAACGCCCAGTCCCGGTCGCTGGGTGTCGGCTCGGTCTGCCAGCGCGCGCGGAGTACCCCGTCGCTGTCGAGCAGTACAGCGGTGAACAGCGGGAGATCTTCATCGGCGTACATGGATACGACGCCGACAGCACTCGCGCTGGCAAGCTGGGAGGTCACGTCCTCGAACTGGGTCTCGTCCACGACTGTGCTGGTGATCTGCCCGTCTTCCTTCTCCCAGATGATCTCCACTAGCCCTTCGTCGGGCAGGGCGGCCACGGCCGTGTCGACGTCGGTGAGCAGGTCCGGCCAGACGGACAACTGTGCGCGTGGGGTCAGCTGGGAGCGCACGGTCTTGATGTTGTCGCGGCTCAGGCGGTGCCATCGGGAGGCGTTGAGGGCGAAGGTCTCCTCCAGGAACGTGGCGCGGTGGGCGCTGACGGTCCAGCCAAGGCGGGCCCAGAAGTCGGCGTCGGCAGGGCGCTGCACGTATGCGGGGTCGTCGGGGGCGAAGTCGTACGGCGATGCGTCCAGGCGTTGCGTGAACAGGCCGAGTACTCGGGTGCGGGTCAGCGCGGCTTCGCAGGGCCGGCTGCTGCTGAGGTAGAGGTACTGGTCCCAGCCGACGTGCACTGTGAACTCTCCCTCCGCTTCCAGGCGGCACCAGGCGCCGTTGTCGCGGAGCATCGCTCGGACGAGTTCCAAGCCGACACCGATCGGCACCAGTGCCCCGTCGTGGAACCCGGCAGGGCCGGCGGGGAAGAGGCCGGCCAGGCCGTAGCCGTCGACTGGTGGTTCCAGGCCGAAGTGGGCGAAGCCTCCGAGCTGCGGCTCGCGGATGGCCAGCTGGTCGACGCCGCTGTCTTCGGCGAAGGCGGCGACGGCCTGCAGGTAGGCGGTTTCGACCGGCCCGTGGTCGCTGGTCGTGTCCTCAGTGCCGGCGTAGTGGCCGTGCTGGTCGCGGTCGGCGGGGTCGTACTTGGTGACCTGATAGACGTAGGGCAGCACGTCACTGCCCACCGGGAGTCGACGGCGTGGCTGCGTTCTGGTGGCGTTCAAGGACGCGGTAGACCGTGGCGCGGCTGACGGAGAAGAGCTCGGCGAGGTCGGCGATGGTGTGTTCGCCGGATTGGTGCTGCTGGACCAGGTGGCTCTGCTGGCGGGCGGTGAGCTTGGGCTGCTTCCCCTTGAGCTTGCCCTTGGCCCGCGCCACCGCCATGCCTTCACGGGTGTACATGCGCAGGAGATCGGCCTCGAACTCGGCGAAGGTGGCCAGGATGTTGAAGAACATCTTGCCCATCGGGTCGGCGGGGTCGTAGAGCGTGCCGCCGAGCGAGAGCTTGACGCCGCGGGCGGTGAGGGAGTCGCCGATGTCGCGGGCGTCGGGTACCGAGCGCGCAAGGCGGTCGAGCTTGGGGACGACGAGGGTGTCGCCGGCGCGGACCGCCGCGAGGGCCTGGGCCAGGCCGGGCCGGTCGCGGTTCGTTCCGGTCAGACCGTGGTCCGGTAGATCCGGTCCTCCGGGATGTCCAGACCGAGCAGGATCCCGCCCTGGGCGGTGAGGTCCTGCTTGTCCAGACTGCATCTCGCGTAGCCGACGCGTTCGCTCATGCCGGGAGCGTACGGTAAGCCCCCGCTCAGCGTACAGATCACCGGACACCCTAAATGAGACGCCGTCAGCGCAGGTAGCTCTCTCCCGCCAGGCAAGATCATCATTGTTCGTTGAGGGTTCCCCCGGGGCGCGCCACCGCTTCACCGGCAGCGCCCGGCGGAGCCTCCTTCATGTTCCGGCTCACCATCGTCGCCCCCAACAGCGTCAACGTGTGGATGACCGTGTTGCCGTGGCGGTGACTGGTGATGAGGCCCGCGTCGCGCAGGGCTGTGGTGTGGTACGTGGCCGTGGCCGGGGTCACGCCCGCGCGGTGGGCGGCTTCGGTGGTGGTGGCGCCCGCGGCGGTGGCGCGCAGGACCGTGGCCCGGGCCCGGCCCAGGAGGACCTCCAGGGAGGGGGAGCCGGGCGCCGGGCGGGGTGGCTCGTGGTGGACGGAGTAGGCGAGCACGGGAGGCAGGGCGGGATCGGCGAGGGAGACCGGGCCCTTCCAGCAGAAGTAGGACGGGATGAGGAGCAGGCCCCGGCCCTCCAGACGGACGTCCTGGCGCGTCGGGTACGCACCGATCTCCAGTCGGGGATGGTGCCAGCGCACCGCCGGGCCGAGTCCCCCGAGCAGGCCCTCGGTGCCGCCGTCGAGCAGATGCCGCCCCAGGCGTACGCGTTCGGCGTGGACGCTCTCGTGCATCCACTCCTCGTGGGGCTCGATCACCGCGCGGTGGTAGGCCCGCAGCACGCTCACCAGCTCGGCGCGGGCCCCCCGCTCCGGCAGCCGGGCCAGGTGCGGCGGGACGCGTCTGGTCCGTGCCAGGGTGGCCAGTTCCGCCGTCACCCGCTCCGGAGGCGTCGCCAGAATCGCCCCCAGTCCTGCCTCCAGGCCGGACACGCCCTCCAGCGGAGTGAGGAAGTCCGGCCAGTACGACGCGCGGGGAAAGAGGGGGAGCAGGAGCTGCCGTACCGCGCTCTCCAGCCCCGCCTCCCGTAACCGCTCGCGGGCCGTGCGGTACCAGTGCGCGTAGGCCCAGCGGCCGGCCGGGGTCTGGAAGCGGTGGAGGCTGGCGGTGATCTCCCACAGCGGATGCGGGGCGGCGGCAACCCGGGTCCGGGCCAGATCCTCAGCCGAGAAATGGAAGCGAAGCACGCTCAACACCCTCTCCACCGCTGTCATTTCACCCTGTTCGAATGAGCATGACAGCCGACAGCGCACACCGGAGCATGAACTCGCTCAGCCGCACCGTTCCCCGAGGCGCCACCCGCGCCCTTCCGCATGTCCCCGGCCCGCCGAACGAGCCCGCAACCCGCGCCCATGGAACGAACGGACACCGAAGGAACCCGATGGCGAAGATCCTCACCTACCCGGCCGCCGCGGCGGTCCTGCTTGCGGCCCTCGCCGTCTCGGCACCGGCCACCGCGTCGGCCGCCCCCGCCAACACCTCGTCGACGGCCACCAGTTGCTACGGCGGCGCCGTCACCGTGAACTACGGGGACGCCGCCGAGTTCGGGCCCTACACCACGACGTCGCGCTGTGCCGACATCAACCTCCGCATGGTGAGCGGCGACGCCGAATTCGTCTGGGCCTGTGTGAAGTTCACCCGCGTCGGCGAGTGCAACTACTGGACCCGGGTCGGCCGGAGCTGGAAGACCATCGCCACCGACGTCAAGGACGGCAGCACGTTCACCGTGCCCCTCGGCGTGGACCTCGAAGGCTCCTCCGCACGCGTCCAGATCGCCTTCTGACCCGCCCAGGGCACCAACTCCCGCTTCCCCCCAAATGATTCGGAGTTCCGATGACCCGCACCCGGAGAACGGCGGCCGTACTCGCCGCCACCACCGCGCTCCTCGCCGCCGGCGCCACCGCGCCCGCCGCCGCCCAGCCCCAGAACACAGCGGCCTCCTGCTACGGCGGCGCCGTGCCGCTCACGTACCACTACTCCGCCGCCGCGGTCGAGTTCGGCACCTACACCACCACCTCGCGCTGCTCCGACATCAACATCAAGCTCAGCAGCTCGGCCACCGGCTTCCTGGACGCCTGCGTCGTCTTCGTGGACCACACCTCGCTGTGCAACCACGACAACACCTACTCGACGTTCGGCCCCCAGTGGGCGACCGTCGCCACCGACGTCAAGGACGGCACCCGCTTCAAGCTGCGTGTGCACGCCTACGACACCGACGCCCAGGTCGTGCCGTTCCAACTCGCCTTCTGACCGCTCGCACAAGGGAGTTCACGATGACCTTCTCTCCGGACCGCCGCACCGTCCTGCGCGGCACCCTCGCCGTCACCGCGGGCGTCATCGCCGGGCCCGTCCTGCTGTCGGGCAGCGCGCAGGCGTACAACTGGACGCGCACCATGAACCAGGGCGCCACCGGCGCCGATGTGACGGAGCTTCAGATCCGGGTGGCCGGCTGGGCGGCGGATTCCGCCTCGCAGTCGCGGGTGAGCATCGACGGCGACTTCGGACCCGGTACGGCCGCCGCAGTACGCCGCTTCCAGGCCGCGTACGGGCTCTCGGTCGACGGCAGCGCCGGGCCCGCGACCCAGGCGCAGCTCAACGCCCTTGAGCAGTCGGACGGTTCGACCGTGCACTTCAACTGGAGCGAGTTCTATGACCGTTCGAGCGGAAACTTCAACGGCGGCAAGGTGAGCGCGGCCGCCGTCAAGGAGAACGTCCGCCGGGCCATGTACAAGCTGGAGGCGCTGCGCAAGAAGCTCGGCAACGTGCCGATCACCGTCAACTCCGGCTTCCGCAGCATCGCGCACAACGCCGAGATCGGCGGCGCCAGCGACAGCATGCACCTCTACGGCACCGCCGCCGACCTCGACGTGCCCGGCGTCGCCAACCGCACCGTCTACCAGAAGGCCGAGACCTGCGGCTTCTCCGGCCTGGAGCGGTACGACGTGGACCACCAGCACGTCGACAGCCGCGCCGACCTCGGCCGCTCCTGGTGGTGGGAGAGCGGCACCATCTGAGCCGCCGCAGCCCGGGGCCGGGGACCGCACGAGGTCCCCGGCCCCCGCGCCCCCACCCGGAAGCGCCCCCACCCGGAAGGTCACACCCCATGCCCCGCATGTCCCTGGGCCGCGCGGCCCTCGCCGGCCTCGGCACTCTGGCCATGGTCGCCGCCGCCGTGTAGCCCGCTGGCGCCGCGCCCCGTACCGCGAGAGCCGAGGGCCCCGTCGCCCACGCCTTCAGCAGCGCCGCGGCCGAGTACGGCGTCCCGCGCGACCTCCTGATCGCCCTCGGCTACAGCGAGACCCACCTCGACGGCCACCACGGCCTGCCCAGCCAGGCGGGCGGCTACGGCATGATGCACCTGGTCAGCAACCCCGACCAGCACACCCTGGAGCTGGCGTCCCGGCTGACCGGCGACACCGCCCGCGAGCTGCGCACCGACACCGCCGCCAACATCCGCGGCGGCGCCGCCGTCCTGCGCTTCTACGCCGACCACGCCGGACTGAGTACGGCCGAGCGGCGCGACACCGACACCTGGTACCCGCTCCTCGCCCGGTACGGCGGCGCCACCGACCCCGCCACCGCCCGGCTCTACGCCAACACCGTCTACACCTTCCTGGCCCAGGGCGTCACCGCCCGCGCCGAGGGCGGCGAAAAGCTGACCCTCCCCGCCCGGAAGGTCGCCCCCGAGCGCGGCGCCTACGGGTCGGCCGTGGGCCCGGCCGCGCAGAGCCCCGACTACCCTTCCGCCCTCTGGGTCCCGGCCGACCCGGCCAACTACGCGGTCGGCCGCACGGCCGCGATCAGCAAGGTCGTCATCCACGTCACCGAGGGCTCGTACGCCGGGACCATCAGCTGGTTCCAGAACCCGTCGGCGCAGGTCAGCGCGCACTACGTGGTGCGCTCCTCGGACGGCCAGATCACCCAGACGGTCCGCGAGAAGGACACGGCCTGGCACGCCCGCTCCGGGAACGCCACCGGCATCGGCATCGAGCACGAGGGATACATCGACAACCCGAGCTGGTTCACCGACGCGATGTACCGCTCCTCCGCCGCGCTGACCGCCTCCATCTGCGCCCGGCACGGCATCCCCAAGGACCGGGCCCACATCGTCGGCCACTCCGAGGTGCCCGGCAACGACCACACCGACCCCGGTCCGAACTGGAACTGGACCTACTACATGCAGTTGGTCGGCGGCAGTACCGGCGGCGGCGAGGTCCAGCTCAGCTTCCCGTCGTACGACACCCTGCGCTCCGGCTCCACCGGCGCCCAGGTCTCGGCCGCGCAGTCGCTCCTCAACGCGGAAGGCTTCGACGCGGGCACCGTCGACGGCAGCTTCGGCCCGAAGACGACCTTCGCCGTGACCGCCTTCCAGAAGGCCCGCGGCCTCGCCGCCGACGGCGTGGTGGGCGCCCGTACCTGGACCGCACTCCTCTCCGCCGGCACCACGCCCGCCCTCAGCCAGGGCAGCACCGGCGCCGCCGTCCAGCGCCTCCAGCGGGCCATGACCGCCGCGCTCGGACGGACCGTCACGGCGGACGGCGACTTCGGCTCGGGCACCCAGCAGGCCGTGCGGGACTACCAGACCAGCCGCTCGCTCGGCGTCGACGGCCAGGTCGGACCCGCCACCTGGGGTGCGCTGCAAGCCGGACGCTGATCGACGGTGGCTCCGACTGGGGGAAGGCTCCGCAGCCAGAGGCGGGGTGGGCGGATCGGCAGGATCGCCGTTCCGGATGACAACGCGGTGGCCGGCCCTGCAGCGCGGATGCCTACCTGCGTCGTTTTTCGTGACGATCAGTCATCTTCCAGCGGAGGAACAGCCACTGGGGTCTACGCGGTTGTCCTGACCGAGGTCCGGCGCCGCACGAGTGGGGAATACGCCGCCGCAAGGGTCGTCCGCCCTTCCAGGTGCGGTACGCGCGCCGCATACTCGGACCAGGACTTATTTCCGCAGGAAGACTGTTTCATGACTGACCGGTCCTTGACGCTCATGGCAGTACATGCCCACCCCGACGACGAGGCCACGGGAACCGGAGGGATCCTCGCTCGGTACGCGGCGGAGGGCATCCGCACGGTTCTCGTGACGTGTACGGACGGCGGTTGCGGTGACGGACCGGGGGGTGTCAAGCCGGGCGATCCCGGGCACGATCCGGCGGCGGTCGTCTCGATGCGCCGTCAAGAACTTGAGGCGAGCTGTGACGTCCTGAAGATCAGCGATGTGGAGATGCTGGACTATGCGGACTCCGGGATGATGGGCTGGCCGAGCAACGACGCACCCGGTTCCTTCTGGCAGACCCCGTGCCGGAGGGCGCGGCCCGACTCGCGGATATCATGAGGCACTACCGGCCTGATGTGGTCGTCACCTACGACGAGAACGGCTTCTACGGCCACCCGGACCATATCCAGGCCCATCGCATCACGATGGCGGCGCTGGAGATGACCACGCTGACACCGAAGGTGTACTGGACCACGATGCCCCGCTCGATGATGCAGCGGTTCGGCGAAATCATGCGCGAGTTTCATGAGGACATGCCAGAGCCGGACCCGGCCGAGACCGCTGCGCTGGCCGCAATCGGTCTTCCCGACGACGAGATCACCACGTGGGTGGACACCACCGCGTACAGCGGTCAGAAATTCGAGGCCCTGGCCGCGCACGCCAGCCAGGGCGAGAACATCTTCTTCCTCAGGATGGGCAAGTGACGCTCGGAGGGGAGCTTGTTGGTGCACGGGGCGGGGGCTGGCCTGGCCCTCCCCTTGGGGAAGCGGGTGTCTTCGAACCGGATCGCGTACCGGTCAAACCAGACGGGCGGAGCCCAGTCGACCAGCCACTCCGGCTCGTGGGCGGCCATGCTGTTCAGCGCGGCTCGCAGGGTCTCACCGAGCCGCACCAGTCCGTTGATCTGCCGCGCGGCGGACAGCACGATCGTGGAGTCCGTGCGCGCACGGCCACCGGCCTTGGGTAATCCGTGCTCCGCGGCGGCCTCCTGGAGCCGGTCCAGAAGCCGCATCGCGGCCTCTCCCGCGATCAGTCTGTCCCGGAACTCAGTGAATACCGAGTGGTCGAACCCCGGATCGGCCAGCTCCAGCCCCAGCGGGAGCCGCCCGCGTACCGCGTCCTGACGGTCCGAGAGGCCCTCGGCGAACTGCATGACCGACACCAGTGCCAACCTGCCCGGCGACCACGCCAGCTCCCCCCTGCTCGGGTACAACCCGTCGAAGTCCGCATCCTGGAACAGCTCGCCCAGCTCGCCCAGCTCGTCACGGATCCGCATCGCCAGGCTGCCTTTTGGGAAGGCGGCCCGTGCCACCCGACCGTCTCCTCAGGAACCCCGTCGACCTTCATGGCGTGCAATGACACCGACACCCTCCCCAAACACAACGTCGGCCTTCATGACCACAACGGGTCACGAATGCCGACATCACGTTCAGTCCCCGGATTAGCCAACAGTGTCTTCGAGCTGCCGGGGTCGGGGCGTTTCACATCGTATCCACGGCCGTATCCACCCGGTTCGCTACCCGGGCGGCAACGCGTAGCGAACCGGGTCGCTACGGCTCAGGGGCCTCCGGACTGTCGGCGGGCGCCCGTCAGGCGCGGTGGTGAGTGGACTGGAGGCGCTGGCTCCCCGGGGTCCCTGCCTCTGTCTCTTGCTCCTGGAGTGGCGGTGGTAAACGGGCGGTGGGGGGTTCCCGGGGCCGGACGCCGCTGTGCTTGGCCCCCTTGCGGCCGGGCGGGCAGGGGCGAGAGGGGGCCGCGTCTGGGGGGTGCCTCTATGTCTTTCGTCAAGATAGGCGTGGGGTTCGGGGTTCGTAGAAGGTGCTGTCGCGGAGCATCGCGAACAGGACGTTGATCCTCTGGCGGGCGAGGCGGAGGAGAGCCTGGGTGTGGGTTTTTCCTCGGGCCCGGCATTTGTCGTAGTAGGTGCGGGAGGCGGGATCGTGCAGGGCGGCGAACGCGGACAGGAACATCGCCCGCTTGAGCTGGCGGTTGCCGCCTCTGGGCGCGTGTTCGCCGCGGATCGAGATCCCCGACGACTTGGTCGTCGGTGCCAGGCCGGCGTAGGAGGCGAGGTGGGCGGCGGTGGGGAAGCTGGTGCCGTCGCCGACGGTGACCAGCAGAGTGGCGGCGGTCCTGACCGCGACCCCCGGAATCGAGGTCAGGACCGCGGAAAGAGGGTGAGCCTCCAGCAGCTGTCCGATCTGTGCTTCCAGGGCTCGTCGTTGTTCGTGGACGGCCGCGAGCGAGCGGGCCAGGGACGGGATCACGATGTCGAGGGTGCCGGTGCCCGGGACCACGACGGTCTGCTCGTCGAGCGCGTCGAAGACGTCGTCGATCAGGCGGGCGGCCATGCGCGGGGCCTTGGGCCGGATCACCTCAACGAGCTTGCGTCGACCGGCCTTTCGCAAGCTGGCCGGGGATCCGTGGCGTTCCAGCAACCAGGTCACCGCGGGGTGGTCCAGACGCGGGCCGAGGACGCGTTCCAGGCTGGGGTGGAACTGGGTGAACAGGCCGCGTATCCGGTTGGAGGTGCGGGTGGCCTTGGCCGCGAGGTCCTGGTCGAAGCCGACCAGCACGGTCAGCTCGGCGGTGATCTCGTCGGTCGGTTCCAGCGAGCGCAGGGTGTGCGGCATCGTCCTCGCGGCGTCGGCGATCACGGCCGCGTCGCGGGCGTCGGTCTTCGCCTCGTCCGGGTAGAGATCGGCGATCCGGCGCATGGACAGTCCGGGCAGGTAGGCGACCTTGCAGCCGGCGTCCCGGGCGACGGTCAGGGGCAGGGCTCCGATGGAGGCGGCTGGTCCACGATCACCAGCACGGTGCCGAACTTCGCGGCCAGCTTGTCGAAGACGGCCCGCAGTTTCGGCTCGCTGTTGGGCAGCTGCTTGTCGAAGACCTTCTTGCCGGCCGGGGTGAGGCCGTGCCCGTGATGGGCGCTCTTGCCGACGTCCAGGCCGAGGAAGACGCCTGCGTCGTTGATGTCGTCCAACCCATCCTCCCGAACGGGGTTCGTGCGGTGCTGGCCAGGGCGTTGGCGTCGTATGCGCGCATCAACGTTATGCAGACCTGTCGCCCGTGTGCGGCCGGGCATTGCGCCAGGCCGGGCGGTAGTCGGACCTCTCATCAGCGTCTCCAACGGCGCCTCCCGGGCCCGGTGACACCACCCCCCAGGTCATCCGTTCGACAGGGGGAACAGTCATGCCGGGCCCGGCGGCCAGCGGCCCTCTTGCAGGACCGCAGAAAACATAACGGGCGGTAGGGGAATGTCTCCCCCGGCCCGACTGCTCCGGACCACCGTGTACGAACCCGGCCAGACATCCCCGCCACGGCCGGGGCGGCCGCCGTTGAGGACACGCACCAGTTCACCGTGACGTGCCGCGCACGGGCCGAACACGACCAGCCGGGCCCCGCCGTCCTTCCCGTCGACTGCTGTCACCCGGTGATCGTCCCAGTCGCCCACGGCCCACAGCGGCGGATCACTCCACAGCAGTCGTGCACCCGCGGGAACAGCGGCGGCCGGACCTCCGGGCGCGCAGCCTCCGAACCAACGCATGATCAACCTCCGTTGCCGTCCGACGAAGCGGCGGCCCCCGACCGGGAGCCGTCGCAAGGCGCTGATCCCTGGCCCGCTGCTGGATGCGGGGCTCAGCTGTACGGCGTCTGCTTGGCCTCGACCGAGCTGGACGTGTTGCCCTTCGTCAGCACCGCGGCGTCACCGAGCTCGACGATGTCGGACTCCAGCACGGCCGGCGTCCCGTGCTCGTGGCCCGGGATGGTGTTCTCGTCCATGGCGAATGTCCCTTCCGCTCATGGCCCGGCGTCCGTCCCGCCAGGCTGTGACTGTCAGTCAATGCGCAGACGCGGGGCGTGGACAGCTGCCAGAATGTCTGCCAGAGGTAGGCCAGTTGTGAACCAGGACCGACGATCGGGCCGGACATGACCATCGGCGAACGCATACGCGTGGCCCGCAGGGCACGGCGCCCCAGCTGCAGCCAGGAAAGACTGGCGAACGAGCTGTCGGCGGCACGTTGGGGGAGAGCCGGGTTCCTGGACCGGCAACAGGTCTACCGGTGGGAGACCGGACGCCGGATACCCCGGGTGTGGCTGCCTTTCATCGAACAGGTCCTGGGCATGGATCTCTCCGACAACAATGAGGCCCAGTTCGCCGATACCGTGACCTCGGTCATGCTCCTGGGAGGAAGCGACGTGGACCGACGACAGTTCTTCGGAGTATCCGCCGCTGTCGGTCTGGCCGCGCTCGACCTCCCCGACGCCGAAGCGGTCACCCGCCGCGCCAACCGCCCCGGACCTGTCGCGGTCGGCACAGGTGAGGTGACCGCGCTCCGCACCATGACCACCACCCTCGGGAACGTCGCATCAGAACTCGGAGGCGGGCACGCCCGCCACCTCGCAGTGCGGTACGTGACCGTGGACGTCAAGCGGTGGCTGGACGGCCGATACACCGACCACGTCGGCCGCGAACTGTTCGCCGCCACCAGCGAACTGGTGCACCTGATCGGCTGGATGGCCCGCGACGAGGGCAACCAGGGCCTGAGCCAGAAGTACTACCTGCACAGCATCCGGCTCGCCGCAGAGGCGGGCGAGAACGAACTTGCCGCGACCGCACTGCGCGGACTTGCCGAACAAGCCATCGACCTCGGCCACATCCCCACCGCTGTCAGGCTCGCCCAGGCATGCGAGCAACGCGGCCGGAAGCTGACCAGCCCCAAAGCACTGGCGTACTACCGCAACACCCTCGCCCGCGCCGCGGCCACCGACGCAGACCGCGCCACCGCCACGCAGATGCTCACCGCCGCACAGACCGCCATCGAGCACGCCCCGACTCACCCGGGACAGTCGTGGGCGAGCCACTACAGCCACGGCCGATGGGCCCACGAGTCCGGCATGATCCACGCCAGACTCGGCGACCTCGCCGCCGCCGAGGAGCACCTCCACCTCGCACTCGACATCCACGGACTGGACCGCAAGAGGACGCGTGTCATCGTCCTCGCCGACCTCGGCCATGTCCAGCTCAAACGAGGAGACACCGAGACCGCCCTGGCCACCTGGAACGAATTCCTCCACTGCGCCGACGGCGTGCAGTCCGTCCGCATCAACGACGGCCTGACCAACATCGCCGCCCGCCTCACCATCCTGACACTCCCGCTGCCTCCGAACTCTTCGAGCGCATCGCCGACCGCACGTGAGACCACGTAGGCCAGCACTTGGGCCGTTGCGGTCGGGCGCTGTTCCCAGAGCTGTTCATGGCTGCTGCGTAAGAGTGCGTTGGACGGCCACCAAGGCCAGGTCGTCCTCGAAGTGTCCGTCGCTGTGGGCGAGCAGGTCATGGCCGACGTACTGGAGTAGTTGGGGCGGAGACTCCCACCGCCAGCTGGCGGCTCGGCACAGGAGTGGGTAGAAACCGGTGGCGGGATTCCGGGCTTCGGTGACGCCGTCGGTGTAGAGCAGCAGGGTGTCGCCGGGGTCGAACACATACGTACCCAGTTGATAGAAGTCCGGGCTGGTGCCGGCGAGCCCGAAGGGCGGTGCCGGCCGGAGTCCGTCCAGAACTGTCATCCGGCCGCAGTGTCGGCACAGAGGCAGGGGATGCCCGCAGGTGATGAGCCGGACAACGTAGGCGTCGTCGGGAATCTCGACCAGCAACGCGGTGATGAAGCGCTCGTCGGCCTCGGGGGCGTTGTCGTCCAGTTGCGTCAAATGTCTGCGCACACTGCTTTCCAGGGAGGCGGCCAGTTCGGCAAGCGTGGCGGACCGGTGGGCGGTCTCGCGGAAGGCGGCAAGGAGAGCGGAGGCGTCCCCGATGGCGGGCAGGCCCTTGCCGCGAACGTCGCCGATGAGGAAGCGAGTGGTCCCAGCGGTTCGGTCGGCGGCGTACAGGTCGCCGCCGACCGAGGCGTGCGCCGCGGCGGCCTGGTATGAGCAGGCCACTCGGAGCGGTCCCAGCCGTGTGGGGATGGGACGCAGCAGCACTTGCTGGGCGGCCTCGGACACCGCCCGGACCTGGATGAGTTCGTTCAGATCGCGGTCGTGCCGAGTCCGGGCGACGATGACGAAGGCCGAGACGACCAGCAGGGCCCCGACATGGATGGGCGCGATGGGCATGCCCAGCAGGCCGTCGGGCCAGTCGATGACGACCACTGCCGCGCTGGCGGCCAGCGTGATTCCCGCGGTGAACCGGACGCGGGCGAACGGCGCCGTGGACGTGGGGGCAGCCACCAGCAGCGGGGAGAGGTGGATCGCCGGGGGAACGAGGAAGGCGAACAGCATGACCGTTGCGATGGCGCCCACCGGAGTGCCCCAGAGGTAGACCGGTCTTCTGGGTCTCAGAGGCCCGTCCCGCGGCTGTCTCTCCCGGCGGCTCGAACTTTCCAGGGACGACCAGAGCCTGCAGACTGCCCGCCTGTGCGCCCTAGCAGGAGTATTATCGGCATTCACTCTATAACTCCGATATCGCTATGCGAACGACGCAGATTAGTGCTGCTGTGTTTGGCACGAGCGCTGCCGATCGGCACTTCCTCGCGTTCTGGACTCCAGCGGATCGGATCTGCTGACAATGCAGTAGTGCGACATCGTCGAACTTTGAAGCACCTTACGGTGGGAACCGCACCCACCGGACGGCAGTCGAGCTCACACCTTCAGGTGGCGAGGACGCAAAACCCGACGCGCCTGCAACCTGAACGTCGCCTGGTTTCCGAGCAACTATGGACAGGACGGACTCAAGGCAAAGTCGCGAGATAATTCACAGCTGCTCAGGGTGCGGTCATGCGTTGTTGTGCGGGGGCATCTCGAAGTTGCACTTCCTGATCAATTCTATTCTGGCCCGCCGGTATAAAAGGCGCGGTTGACGTACTCGATCAGCAGATTCCGGTTCACCACCACTTAAGGACTCGGCCCCGTATCGAACAAAGCTTCGAAACTCATCTGCGAAATCACCGCACACCGCCTGTCAGGCTGATCAATAACGACATTTGATGGGGCCCGTAGGGGCAAGTCCCTGCAGAAGGGCCGCTTGTAGCTCGACAGTTACCCGACCGCCCAGGTGTATGCGGCCGCCTTCCAGTAGAGTACGATTAGATCCCATATGTCCTCTATGGGCAAGGGGCTTGCTGCACAGACAAGTAACCCTCCTGGCCTAGCGGAATGGCCGGGGTCAGCAGCAGCTCGCGGCTGGCGAGGCGCGGTCGTATCACCGTGCGGGAGCGGGCGTCAGGCGAGGCGGCCCGACGGGCTGCTGCGGCGCGACCGCTATCCGTCATCGCAAGCCGACGCACCCTGCACCAGAGCGTGTATCCGAGGGGCTCACGAGCGCTGTACCGCATCTGCGGGGCGGGTCGGCGGACTCTTCAGGAGTGCGGCGGCGGGTTCCGGGGGTCGGTGGCCTACGCGCGTGGCGTTCGTCCCCTCGACCGGCACCGGGCCGTCCGGGGCAGACACAGGCTCTTCAGCTGCCCACTCGTCGGCCTGCGCCGCGGCCGGAGAATCGGACAGGCCCGGGGTCGGGGGACGGTGTCGACCGTGTTCAGTAGGTCTACGGCCGCCGACTTTAGCCCCACCGCAACCGGGGTGCCCGGTAGGTTCAGTAGAACATCAGCGGTGCCACGCAGACACGGCTCCGGACCTCGGTCGGCCGCTCCGGCAGGGTGCAGGTCGGGATCCGGCGCGCGTCCCGCAGCAGGCACAGCGCCCGTATGCCCGGCTTGCCTTGCGCGGTCACGGCCGCGGCCAGGACCTCGTCGACTACGGGTGGTTTGTCCTCACTGGCCAGCGGCATCTCATTGCTCACCGATGCACCGTAAAACCCGGTGGCCGACGCCTGGATCGGAACCGATCAGCTAGTAGGGCTTGGTCAGCTTCACTCGTGAGTGGCGTGTCCGGTGGCGTCGGGGTGTCGTTGTGGGGGTGTGACACCTGGGGAGATGACCGAGGTCCGGGAGGACCTGGAGGCGTTCACGGCGGAGTTGTTCGACGGGTTCTTCCGCGCGGACCAGCGGCGCTGGGGGCAGGCGTATGTACGAGGGCTGCTGCTGGACGGGCGGCGCAAGTCGGTGGAACCGATGGCTGCCCGTCTCGGCGAGGACGGCAACCGCCAGGCGCTGGCGCACTTCATCACCTCCAGTCCGTGGAATGCGGCCCATGTGCGGGCCCGGCTGGCCTGGAGGATGTATGAAGCGATCGGTCCGGAGGCACTGATCGTCGACGACACCGGCTTCCTCAAGGACGGTAACGCCTCTGCATGCGTATCCCGGCAGTACACCGGCACCGCGGGCAAGGTCACCAACTGCCAGGTAGGCGTGTCGCTGCACCTGGCCAACGACCGTGCCTCGGCCGCGATCGACTGGCGGCTGTTCCTGCCCGCTTCCTGGGATCCCGCCTCGCCGGAGACGGATGCGGCCAAGGTCGCCCGCCGTCAGCGTTGCGGCGTCCCCGCCGACGCCGGCCATGTGGAGAAGTGGCAGTTGGCCCTGGACATGATCGACGAGGCCCGCAGTTGGGGCGTGGACGTTCCGCTGGTCGTCGCGGACGCCGGATACGGCGACGCCACCGCCTTCCGCCTGGCCCTGGAAGAACGGAAACTGGCTTACGCCGTCGGCGTCTCCTCCCGGCTCACTGCTCACCCTGAACATGCGCAGCCGGTTACCCCGCCTTATCAGGGCATTGGCCGACCGCCGGTGGCGACGTATCCGGACAAGCCGATGACGGTGAAGGAACTGGTCATCGAGGCCGGCCGGCAGGCGGCCCGGCCGGTGTCCTGGCGCGAGGGTTCCCGGCCGGGAAAGGGGCGCAGTGGCTTCAAACGCATGTACTCGCGCTTCGTCGTCCTGCGCATCCGGCCCGCCGGACGCGAGATCCGCCAGGCCGCCAAGGGCGCGGGGCTGCCCGAGCGATGGCTGCTGGCCGAATGGCCCGCCACCGAGCCGGAACCGGTGCAGTTCTGGCTGTCCAGTCTGCCCTCCGGCATGCCCCTGGCCTCGCTGGTCCGACTGGCCAAGCTCCGCTGGCGCATCGAGCACGACTACCGCGAGATGAAACAAGCCCTCGGACTGGCCCATTTCGAAGGCCGCACCTGGAACGGCTGGCACCACCACGTCACCCTCGTCTCGGCTGCCCACGCCTTCTGCACCCTGCAACGGCTGGCACACGACCCAAAAGACGCGGCGCAGGACTGAGCCTTTACCAAGTAGTCCGCGAGATGCAGACACTCCTCGCCCTCTGGATCGGCACCTGCCCCACCTGTCACCGCGACATACCCACCCCGATACCAACCTGACCAAGCCCTACTAGTGCTCTGACCGGGAAGGTTCACCGGTCCGCGGAGGGCTCGGCACGGCAACCCGAGTGTCGTCTCCCGCTTGGCCGGTTGCCCTGGCGGACGGTTCGTTCACGGCCGGCGGTCTCCAGGGCGGTGGGCCATCGGCTCACCAGGCAGGGCGGATCGGTCGCGGCGGTGCAAGAAGTGTCAGGTCGGCGACGAGTTCGCTGAAGCGCGCCTGGCCCAGTACTTCTCGCCACGGTGCGACGGCAGTCCGGGCTGCCTGGTCGGCGGCGCGCGTAGCGGCCCAGCCGGTCTCAGTCAGTCCCAGGAGGCGGGCGCGGGCATCGTGCGGGTGTGGATGCCGCTCCACGTACCCCTTTCGGACCAGTTCCTCGACCAGCTGGGCGGCGGCCTGCTTGGTCACCCCCAGGTGCTCGGCCAGGTCGGCCGTGGTGGCGCCGCCTGCAGAGATGCGGGCGAAGGCGAAGCCGTGTGCGGGTCGTAGGTCCTCGAATCCCTGCTGGGACACGCTGGTGTGGATTTCCTGCACCAGTTGTCCGGAGAGTGCCAGCACGAGTGCGGAGAAGGCCAGGGCGTCGTCCATGGACTTGACTATAACTCGTCAAGGCACTTGTCTATCTAGACAAGAAACTTGTCTAGAGGAAGGCTGAAGCGTGCCGTTCATCCGCAGTGACGAGGCCGTCGTACACGAGATTCACGGTGGCCGTTTCGTTTCCTACGTCCGTCCGGACACCGGCAGCCGGGACCTCGCCGCCTGGCGCGTCGAGATCCCGGCCGCAATGGTGGGGCCAACCCACACGATCAGCGACGAGGAGACCTTCTACGTCCTCTCCGGTCGCCTCCGGCTCACCATCGACGGTGAGAGCGCCGAACTCCGCGCAGGTGACGCGGCAGTGGCACCTGCAGGCTCCGAACTGGCGGTCGCCAACACCACCGACCAGCCCGCCCACATGTGGGTCACCACACGTGTTGGGCTCACCGCCAAACTGGCTGACGGCAACACCATCACACCGCCCTGGGCTCACTAGTGTGCTGATGACCGCGTAGGTTCGCCAGGTCCTTCAGGCTGCGACGGCGAGGGGGCGTCCGCCCGAGCGGGTGCCCTTTTCGCTTCGGATGCGGGCGCGTTCCTTCCGTTCGGCGGCCAGGACGTCGCGGTGGCGGGCGTTGGCGTTGCGCCACCGCAGACAGGCGTGCAGTGCCCGGGTCTGCACGGTGTGGTTGGGATGGTGGGAGTTGGCGATGGTGAACTGCCGCAGCGGTCCGAAGTGGGCCTCGATGGGGTTCACCCACGAGGCGTAAGCCGGGGTGAAGCACGGCTCGACCTTGTTCTTCTTCGCCCAGTGGCGGATGTCGGTGCCCTTGTGGGCGGAGAGGTTGTCCAGGATCACGTAGATCGGGGCGCCGTCGGGACGGGCGGCTCGGATGGACTTCAGACGCGGCCAGTGTGTTGGCGCGCCCTTCTTGCGCCTGTTGACGCCCCATAGCCGGTCGTCGCCGACCGAGTAGCAGCCGTGGAAGTACCGCACGCCGTGGGTGCGGTGGTAGGTGGCGGGCAGCCGGTCGGGGCAACTGCGCGCGGCCCAGCCCGAGCCTGCGGTGGGACGGATGCCGAGCGGGCCCAACTCGTCGAAGGCGAAGACCCGGTCCGGGAAGCGATCAAGGACTTCCTCGATGCGGTCCAGCTTCGCCTCGCGTTCGGGTTCCGGTGATTCCTTCCAGGTCTTGGTGCGCTGGAAGGTGACGCCGCGGCGGGCGAGCAGGCAGCGTAACGCCTCGCGGCCGAGGAGGATCGTCCGGCCGTGTACTTTGCGCAGGCAGGCAACGAGTTTGCGCAGGGACCAGCGGGTGAAGGGCTGGCCGAGCTTGGTGGGGCGGGTGGTGGCTGTCTGGATGACGAAGTCCTCGTCATCAGTAGTGAGCAGGCGGGGACGGCCTCCCGCCCACTGAGGGTTCAGACAGGCCAGGCCGATCTCGTTGAACCGATGAATCACATCACGCACGGTGTCCTCATCGGCCTGCACCAGCTGGGCGACCACCGGAACCCGGTTCCCGCCGGCCGAGGCCAGCAGCATCATCGCGCGCCGATAGCGCACCGAACTGGTGCTGCCCCGGCGCACGATCTGCTACAGCTTTTGCCCTTCCTGGTCGGTCAACCTGCGCACACGGACGGGCTCGGCCATCGCGCCTCCAGCGGTCGGATCGGACGTCACCTCACATCCAACCGTCACGACCGCCAACCCGGCGAACCTATTCGGTCACAGCACTAGTAGGGCTTGGTCAGGTTGGTATCGGGGTGGGTATGTCGCGGTGACAGGTGGGGCAGGTGCCGATCCAGAGGGCGAGGAGTGTCTGCATCTCGCGGACTACTTGGTAAAGGCTCAGTCCTGCGCCGCGTCTTTTGGGTCGTGTGCCAGCCGTTGCAGGGTGCAGAAGGCGTGGGCAGCCGAGACGAGGGTGACGTGGTGGTGCCAGCCGTTCCAGGTGCGGCCTTCGAAATGGGCCAGTCCGAGGGCTTGTTTCATCTCGCGGTAGTCGTGCTCGATGCGCCAGCGGAGCTTGGCCAGTCGGACCAGCGAGGCCAGGGGCATGCCGGAGGGCAGACTGGACAGCCAGAACTGCACCGGTTCCGGCTCGGTGGCGGGCCATTCGGCCAGCAGCCATCGCTCGGGCAGCCCCGCGCCCTTGGCGGCCTGGCGGATCTCGCGTCCGGCGGGCCGGATGCGCAGGACGACGAAGCGCGAGTACATGCGTTTGAAGCCACTGCGCCCCTTTCCCGGCCGGGAACCCTCGCGCCAGGACACCGGCCGGGCCGCCTGCCGGCCGGCCTCGATGACCAGTTCCTTCACCGTCATCGGCTTGTCCGGATACGTCGCCACCGGCGGTCGGCCAATGCCCTGATAAGGCGGGGTAACCGGCTGCGCATGTTCAGGGTGAGCAGTGAGCCGGGAGGAGACGCCGACGGCGTAAGCCAGTTTCCGTTCTTCCAGGGCCAGGCGGAAGGCGGTGGCGTCGCCGTATCCGGCGTCCGCGACGACCAGCGGAACGTCCACGCCCCAACTGCGGGCCTCGTCGATCATGTCCAGGGCCAACTGCCACTTCTCCACATGGCCGGCGTCGGCGGGGACGCCGCAACGCTGACGGCGGGCGACCTTGGCCGCATCCGTCTCCGGCGAGGCGGGATCCCAGGAAGCGGGCAGGAACAGCCGCCAGTCGATCGCGGCCGAGGCACGGTCGTTGGCCAGGTGCAGCGACACGCCTACCTGGCAGTTGGTGACCTTGCCCGCGGTGCCGGTGTACTGCCGGGATACGCATGCAGAGGCGTTACCGTCCTTGAGGAAGCCGGTGTCGTCGACGATCAGTGCCTCCGGACCGATCGCTTCATACATCCTCCAGGCCAGCCGGGCCCGCACATGGGCCGCATTCCACGGACTGGAGGTGATGAAGTGCGCCAGCGCCTGGCGGTTGCCGTCCTCGCCGAGACGGGCAGCCATCGGTTCCACCGACTTGCGCCGCCCGTCCAGCAGCAGCCCTCGTACATACGCCTGCCCCCAGCGCCGCTGGTCCGCGCGGAAGAACCCGTCGAACAACTCCGCCGTGAACGCCTCCAGGTCCTCCCGGACCTCGGTCATCTCCCCAGGTGTCACACCCCCACAACGACACCCCGACGCCACCGGACACGCCACTCACGAGTGAAGCTGACCAAGCCCTACTAGGCATGGAAGCCGACCAACTCCTCGTCGCAGCAGAGCTGATGATGCGCCGAGCCGCGGGATATGCCGATCGTGACGCGAAAGCGCAGATGCGGTGTCACGGGTGGCGGCGGAACTGCTTAACGAGGCGCACGAGTTCTACAAGACCCGTGACGAGGAATGACCCGCCGCGCGTCCTGATCCGCTGCGCCCGCCTCGCCCATGCCCGACCGGTGGCCGGGCTGTCCGGTTCCGGCCCGGCCACTGGCCCGCGGGCTCTACGGTGCACCGGTGAGCAACGAGATGCCGCCGTCCGGTGAGGATGTACTGCCCGTGGTCGACGAGGTTCTCGCCGGGGCTCTGCTGAACCAGGACGTCCAGGGTGCCCGGACGTTGGGGCTGGTGCGGGACACGCACCGGATCCTGTCCGGGGCCAGAGGGCTGGAGCGGCCCGGGGAGATCGTGGAAGCGTGCGTGCGTAGCGCGGCCGACGCCCTGTTGAAGCTGCCCGGGGTCCCGAAGAGCCCGGCCGGTCTGCAGTCCGCGGCAAGGGATCTGCTGGATGCGGTGGACGCCGCCCTTCCCGCCCCAGCTGCCGCCCCCGCTGCGGTGACCGACGCGGGGTGGGAGCGGATACGGGACGCGGCCGAGGTGCTGCGCGGCGAAGTGCACAACCCCGGGGCCCTCGCGGCGGCCCGGGAGCTGCTGGTGCCGCTTCCGCCCGCGCCGAGACGGTCCCCGACCCGTACGGGCAGCCCGACCCGATGTCCCGGGAGGGCTGGAGGCGGGTGCGGGACGGGTCAGGTGGCAGTCCAGTCGCGCAGCTGTCGGGCGATCCGGGCGACGCCGAGAGCTCCCGATCCCGCGTCGCGTACCAAGGCGACGGCTGCCTTGGGCGGGTAGTCGAGGGCGCGCGCGTTGAGGGCCAGGTAGGCCTCCGTCGCGTGCCAGGCGAAGGCCTCGTTCGAGTGTTCCAAGCACGGCAGCTTCGCCAGGGTGTGCAGCAGGGCGGCGGCCTTGAGGTACAGGGATCCGTAGATGTCCCGTTCCATCGCCCGGGCGTTGACCCGGGCGACGGCCGCATACAGCGGCCCGTAGTCGTCAACCTGCGGATCACCGTCGAGCAGCTCGGCGGCGTGCAGCAGGAACGTGACGTCGAGAGGGTGGAGAGGTTCCTGCTCGCTCACGCGGCGCGGCCCCGCTCCTGCTGCTCAAGCTCCCGCAGCACCTCCTGTTCGATAGCCCGCTGCTCCGCGCTGGCGTCGATGCTGCTGGGCTCGGCCGCGAAAACCGCGCCGCTGCGGGCCATGGACGCCTTGAAGCCTTCCAGGAACCGCTGCTCCACCGCGGTCGCCCGGTCATAGGCGGCCGAGAGGATGTACTCCTGCATGCTGACCCCTGCCTGCCTGGCGGCTGCCGCGATGGCGGCCCGCTGCCCGGGGTCGGGGAAGCGCAGATTCATTGCTTTGGGATCCGTCATGACATCCATGGTACCAGCGGTACCATCCGGACCGTCACTGCATCTCGGTGCCGAGTCAGCTCCGGGAAAACGGCGCGGGTGCTTCTACGACCCGGCCTTCCATCCCGCGCCGTACGCCTCGCGAATCCCGCCCCGGCCGGGCGGGCCTGCCCGGCCGGCCATGGCCGCGGCGCAGGAGCGGGCGTGGAGCCGGATCGATGGCGTGGGGATCGATCCCTGACCGTTTCGGCAGGCCCCGGCCGCCTACCGTCACGGTCCTGCGCTCCGAGGACCACGCACTGGGCGGGGAGGCGGTGACCTCCCAGAGCCTCTGCGAAGCGCTCGCCGAAGTCCGCAATGGAGGCGGGATCCATTGCGGGCGATGAGCCGCTCGTGGCGGGCGACTTTTTCGCGGCCGTCGTAGGCCACGGGTTCGGAGGCGTGGAGCATGACGCGGACCGTGCGGCCGATCAGCCGCGCCGGCACCGAGTAGCGGTTCATCCTCACGCAGATCTGGCTGTAGCGGTCGACCCGCGGGGTGGACAGTCGGCCGGTCTCGAACGGCTCCTCCGGCAGTGGCGCGAGCAGCGGCTGCTCGGCCGCGAAGTACTCGCCGATCGTGCGGGGGCGGGAGCGGATGCGGCGGGCGTCGTCCTCCTGGTCCCACCGGTCGATCATCTCGTTGAGCTCGGCGAGCGTGTCCACTTCGCGAACGGGGACCAGATGGTTGCGGCGGAACCAGCCGATTTGGCCCTCGACTCCGCCCTTCTCGTGGGCGCCGCGCAGGCCAGGCTGGCAGTAAGAGCGCATCCAGGCCGTAGTGCGAGCGGAAGGCGGTTCAGCGTTCGGCTTCGATCCTGCGGCGTGAGAGGCCCAACACCTGGGCAACGGCGGCTCTAAGGTTGTCGTAGCGGACCTTCCCGGTCGGCACTCCGCCCAGCACGTTGAGAGCGTGGACGTGGCCCTCGAAGAACGCTTCCTGCCCCGCCGAGGCGAAAATGCGGTGGACGACCTTACTCGAGTACGACAGCCGGAACGCGAACAGGTAGCAGGTCACCAGTTCGCTGGCCAGCCTTACTGTGACGTCGCCAAAGTCGACCTCGGCCTCCGCCCCGGGCCTGTGGGTCTGCGGGACGAACGCGTCCACCACTCCCTTGCCGGCCTGGAGACGGATCTCCTCACGGCGGGCGGCGACGTAGGCGCGGACCATCTGGTAAGAGACATCGACGGCATCATGCTCGTCCATCAGCCGGTCGTAGATCCGCTGACCGTGTGCCGCTGCTTCCGCGGCGCGGTCAGGTCCGCCTTCAGAATGGCGTCGATCACCGGCTTGTAGGGGTCCAGGCGCGTCGTTCGTGGCCTCATCGCCTTCCTCGGCTCCGGCAGAGCCGAGATCAGAGCCCTCTGCACGGTGTTGAAGCCGACCCCGTACTTCCGCATGAGCGCACGCGTCGACATGCCGGTCCTGGCATCACGGCGGATCGCCGCGTACAGATCGGCCTTGGGTTCGGCAGCACCCGGGCCCCTCGTCGTGCAGAGCACAACCATGGTCCCGAGGCAAGCACCGGAGCGTTCTCGAAACTCAGCGACATCACTCTCCCGTGAAACCAGGCGTTCGCAGCGCTGGGCAACAGACGTTCTCGGAACTCACCTACAAAGCCAGGGAGTGGAGGTCCGCCAGGGTGCTCGCGACGATCAGTACAAGCGGAATCGCCACCAGCGCATGGCTCGACTGCCACAGCTGCCGTAGATGGGGGAGGCGCTGTGTGATGTGCATCTTTCCAATGTGGACTATTCGCTCGGAAACCATCCCTGTAGGGACGCGGCAGCTATGGTGGCTACTGCACGCTCCCCGCGGCCGCTCGCAGACATAGGCGAACCCGTGCCACGGCCTTGCCGAGTCCGGTATGACGCTGGTCGTGGTCACCCACGAGATGGACTTCGCGCGCGAGGTCGGCGGCACCTGGTCTTGATGCCCAGGGCAGGTGCTGGACCGGGCTGATAGTGCGGGCCGCTCTCGCCCAAGCCGAGAGTAGGCTTACGGCGATGTGCCGGATGTGCGCGAGTTGGTACTCGAGCCGGGGCGGCTGTCGTAGCGGAGGAAGAAGAGGGCCGTGCTGCCAGATGCGGGCTACCCGGGTTCCTGTTCCAGCCGGTAGCCGTGGCCCCGCAGGGTGGTTATCTGCGGCAGGCGCGCGGGGCGGGGGGACGACTTCGCTGCGGCGGTGAGGCGGCGGCGCAGGCCGGCCATGGTGACGTCGAGGGTCTTGGTGGAGCCGAACCAGTTCTCGTCCCAGACCTTTGCCATGAGTGTTTCTCGGGAGACGGCCTCGCCTGCGTGTCGGCTGAGCAGGGCGAGGAGTTCGAATTCCTTGGGGCGCAGGGGGATGTCGGCGCCGTGGAGGGTGCAACGGCGGGCCGTCTCGTCGAGGACGAGGTGGCCGAGCGTGACCGGTTCCGGTTGCGGGGAGGCGGTGGTCCGGCGGCGCAGGTGGGCGCGGAGCCGGGCGAGGAGCACGGTCAGGCTGAAGGGTTTGACGAGGTAGTCGTCGGCTCCGGCGTCCAGGCCGGCGATGACGTCGATGTCGTCGGTGCGGGCGGTGAGGATGATGATCAGCAGGTCGGGGAAGCGGGCGCGCAGGGTGCGGGCGACGTCGAGGCCGTCCATGTCGGGCAGGCCGAGGTTCAGGAGCAGCACGTCGTATGACGCCTGCGCCGCCTCGGTGAGTGCTCCTGCCCCGGTGCGGAACCAGGCGGTTGCGTAGTCGTTGCTGCGCAGGCCGGTTTCGAGGTGGCGTCCGATGGTGTTGTCGTCCTCCACGATGAGGACGCCGAGACGGCCCCGGTCTGCTGCTGGGGGTGTGCGCATGCTGGGCAGCGTACGGGCAGGGGCCGTTCGGTGTGTTCACAGGTCGCGCAGTTCCTCGACGGCGGGGCGCCGGGCCCGGCGTACGCCGTTGAGGGCGGCGGAGAGTACGGCGGCCATGGCGGCGGCCGCGGTGAGGGTCAGATAGCTGCCGGGGACGGCGAGCGCGTCCGGGGGCGGGTCGAAGACGCCGGTGAGGACTTTGACCAGCATCTCGGACAGTGCCCAGCCGATCAGTGCGCCGCCCGTGAGGCCGCCGACCGTGAGGACGAGCGCCTCGGTGAGGACCATGCCGCGCAGATGGCGGCGTGTGGCGCCCAGCACGGTGGTGATCGCGAAGGTGCGGCGGCGCTCGGCCAGCCCCAGTGCGAGGACCAGGCCGCCGGCTCCGGCGGCGAGCAGGACCGCGAAGGCCAGCTCGATCCGGGTCAGACCGGCCAGGTCGACCGAGGTCAGGCTGGTGCCGACGGTGCCCCGGGTCTGGGTGAGGTCGGTGACGGTGGCACTCGTGCCCAGCTGCCCTCGTAGCCGTGCGGCCACGGCCTTCTGGTTGCTGCCGCCGGTGTCGACCAGGAAGGCGCCGACCGCGTCACTGCCGGTTGCCTTTGCGATGTAGGAGGCGTTGGCGACGAAGAAGCTGTCCTTCGGCGCGGTCGGGAACTCCTTGACGATTCCGGCGTAGTGGAACGACACCGTGCGCAGCGCCTTGGTCTTCGCGTCTTGGATGCGCAGATTGACGGTGTCGCCCAGGGAGAGTTGGAAGTCACTTACCGTTTCCGCGCTGACCAGCAGGTTGTCGGGACGCTGGGCGAGCCGTCGCATGAGCTGATGCGCGGTGCCTCCCGAGAAGTACGCGTCCTGCAGCGAGGTCGCCGAGGTGATCGTGTCCGGGCGCACGCCGTACAGGTCCTGGAGGTCGGAGCCGACGTAGGCGAACCGGTGCTGGAGCGGCTCGACATGGCGGACGCCGGAGACCTTCAGCGCACCGGCCGCGCTCGGCGGGGTCTGCATGCCGGGCGGCTCGGTGACCGTGACGTCGGCGCCGTTGGTCAGGCGGGCGTCCACCTCCGCCTGCTGCTGGTATGTGGAGTTGAAGACCGACGTGGACACGGCGAACGACACCGCGAGCGCCAGCAGCACCATCGAGCGGGCCAGCGGACGGCGGCGCCGGGCGAGGACGGCCGCTGTCGTCCCGGCCAGCGCCGACGTCAGCGGACGCGCGAGCCGGGCCAGCACCGGGCGGCCGCGGGTCAGCGCCAGGAGCGTGAGCCGCCACAGCAGCAGAGCGGCCCCGATCCACAGCAGCGCGGGACCCAGGAACGCCCAGTACGACACGGAGATGCTCGGTACGCCCTCGGGGGCCAGGACGAGCGCGTACTGGTTGCCGGACGAGGCACGGAAGACCAGCCACGAGCCGATCAGCAGCATGAAGTCCAGGCCGATCCGCATCCACCAGGGGGATCCGGTGCGGCGCGCGGTCCTGCGGGTGTCGGCGACCGTCACCGTCCGCAGATCGCGCAGGGCCGGGACGAGCACCGCGCCCGCGGCGACCATGGCGCCGAGGACGAACGCGATGACGTACCAGACGATCCATGTGCCGGCGCTTGCGCCGAACGAGGCCGTACCGAAGGCAAGCCGACCGGTCAGCGCCGCGATGCCGAGGCCGGCGAGTCCGCCGACGACGCCGACGAGCGCTGCCTCCAGGCCCGCAAGGGACACGATCTGCCGGGGGGCGAGGCCGCGTAGCCGTAGCAACGCCTGTTCCTGGCGGCGCCGTTCACCGTCGGCGCCCGCGACTGCGGCGGTCAGCGAGGCGGCGAGCACCGCGCCGGGCACGCCGAGGAAGAGGAAGAGGATCTGTGCGTACAGGGCGTCCTGGCGGGCGGAGTCGAGCGCGGCGCCCAGGTTGTCGCCGACGAGCACCGAACCCGCGCCCTTGGCTTCCAGGTTGTGGGCTGCGCGGGTCACCGCGGTGAACGCGGCGGCTGGATCGTGGGGCAGCGCCGCGTGGCGGGCGACGTGGATCTGCGTGGTGACAGAGGTGGCGCCGCCCGTCAGCGAGGCCAACTGCGCGGCGGGCAGGAGCAGCACGTTGTCGGGTGGCGCGGTGGGCTGTGACTGGGTGGGCGCGCCGACCTTCTGGAACAGCGAGTCGGCCTGTGGGAGGTCGATGACCCCGTCCACTCGGACCTTGCGGGCGTCCGTGGTACCGGGGAGCTTGATGCTGACGGTGGAGCCGGGTGCCGCGTGCAGGTTCGAGGCGGTCTGCTGGGCCAGGAGCACGCCGGTGGGGCTGCCGGTCAGGGAGCGGATCTCGCCGGGAAAGAGGGTGCGGTAGTTGCCGGGGAGGCCGAGGAGCATGCCGGGGCCCGTGGTCTGAGTGCTTCCCTGCACGGTGGCCGTGAAGCCGCTGCTGTGCGCGAGGCTGACCGGGACGGCGGAGCGTACGCCCGGTGTCTTGCGGACCAGCGACAGGGCTGCGTTCGGGTCGGCGCCGGGCTGCACCTCGACCTGCCAGTCCACGGCGACCGAGCGCACCGCGCGCTGTGTCATGGTCGCCTTGGATGCGGTCAGGAAGGAGCCGAGCGCGGCGACGAGTGCGACGGCGAGCGCGATCCCAGTCATGGCGGCGATCAGCCGGCCGGTGCGGTGGCGGGCGAGACCGCTCGCCCATGCGCTGATCATGAAGGCTCTCCAAGGCTGTGGGCGGTGTCCGCATCCGCGCGATCGGTATCCGCGTCGTCCGCGGACGCCAGCCGCCCGTCGCGCATGGCGCGGCGTGCGGTGAGGCGGGCGGCGACCGTGGGGTCGTGGGTGGTGATGACCAATGCCGCGCCCGTCTCGTCGGCCGCGGTCAGCAGTGCGTCCAGGACCCGGCTGCCGGTGGCGTGGTCGAGGCGGCCGGTGGGCTCGTCGGCCAGGATCACCCGCGGTGCCTGGGCCAGCACCCGGGCGGCGGTGACGCGTTGGGCCTGGCCGCCGGAGATCTCCTCCGGCAGCCGGTCGGCCAGTTCGGCCGCGTCGACCAGGGCGAGCGCGGCCAGGGCGGCCGCGCGTGCCCGGTCGTCGGGGATCCCGGTGAGCACCAGCGGCAGCGCGGTGTTCTCGACGACGTCGAGCGCCGGGATGAGGCTGTCGCCCTGAAAGACCAGCCCGATGTCCCGCGGCCCGGTCAGGCCGGGCCAGGTCACGGTGCCGCTCGTGGGCTGTTCGAGTCCGGCCAGCAGATGCAGCAGCGACGACTTGCCCGACCCCGAGCGCCCCACGATCGCGAGCCGGTCCCCGGCGCGGATCCGCAGCCCGGCGCCATGCACGGCGACCACCGCGTTCGGGCCGCGGCCGAAGGTCAGGGCAGCGTCCTGACAGTCAATCAGTATGTCAGCCGGAGACATGGTGCACCTCCGCAGCGGCCCGGCCGAAGCTCTGGTCACCCGTCTCGGCGCCCTCTGTCGTGCGACCGTCGTCGAGCCTGATCACCCGGTCCGCGATTCGTACCGCCTCCGCGCTGTGCGTGACGATCAGCACCGCGCAGCCGTCCTTCGCACGGTCTCGCAGCATCTGCAGGACCAGCCGCTCGGTGCCGCCGTCGAGTTCGCCGGTCGGCTCGTCCGCGAGCAGCACCGCGGGTGAGTTGGCCAGCGCGACGGCCAGCCCGGCGCGGGCCAGTTCCCCGCCGGACAGCTGCCGGGGCAGCGCATGCCGGCGCTCCCCCAGCCCCACCCGGTCCAGTAGCGCCTCCGCGGAGGCAGCGGGCCGGCCGCGGACGGCGCCCTGCGCGAGGCGCACGTTGTCGCGCACGCTCAGATGGGGCAGCAGATTGCGGGTCTGGAGCAGGACGCCGATGTGCCGGGCCCGCAGCCGGGCGCGTTCGGTCTCGGGCCGGTGGCTGATGCGGACGCCGTCCACATGCACCTCGCCGCCCGACGGCTCGTCGAGCCCGGCCAGACAGGACAGCAGCGTGGATTTGCCGGCCCCGGACGGACCGACCACGGCGACCGTCTCGCCGCGCGCCACCCGCAGCGACACACCGCGCAGTGCGAGCGTCTCCTCTGCGCCGGCCCGGAAGAAGCGGTACAGCTCGCGGGCCGTGAGGGCGTCGTCGTACGACCGTACGGGCATCGCGCTCACCGCCAGCCGAAGGAGTCGCTGACGGTGCGCCACGGGTCCACGTTGTCGGCGTTCACCGGACCGGACAGGGTGAGGTCCACCTCGTGGCCCTGCAGGTAGAAGGCGTACCGCTCGAATGCGTCCCGCACGACCTTGCCGGTGACCGGGTCCGCGGCGGAGTCGCCCTGGTAGGTCAGCAGCACGGCGGTGCCCGCCCTGCGCTGCACCACACTCACCTTCGGGTGCGCGAACTTCGATACCTGGCCGCGCAGCTGGGGAACAACCGTGTTGGTGACCGAGCCGACGGTGGGCGCGGTCGTGACGGTCGCGGCGGAGATCTGGATGCGGTTCAGCTTGTCCGTGAACACGGTCGTCGCGCCGTTCGTCGTCCGGGCCCAGCCCTCGGGCACCTTCACCGTGAAACCGGTGAAGCCGCCGGACGGCCGGTAGGCGACGAAAGCCTGGTTATCGGGGATGTCGCCGGGCGGATTGGACTCGGTCGGCGCCGCGGCGTCCGGCGCCGAACCGGCCGACGACGTCCTGTCCGGCGTCGACGCCGAATTGTCCGACGTCGTACCCGAGCCGGACCCGGACCTCGATCCGGATCCGGAACATCCGGCGGTCAACGCCGCGCAGAGCACAAGCCCCACGATGGCGGACGTCCGTACACGTGTCATGGCCACTGCCCTCCAGAAGGTGCCTGGGACCGGACGGTCACCTCCCAGACGCTAGGAGCGGCCCGGTTAACGGCCCGCGCGCCGACGGTTAGGCGACGGTAAAACCGTGGGCCGGGTTTCGTGCCAGCTGGTGGACGGCCCGCATCATGAAGGCATGAGACAGCGTGTGGTGCGGGTGGCCCTTACCGCCGTCCTGGTCGCCCTCGTCCTCCTCGCCGTCCCCCTGGCCCTCGCCATCAGGTCCTCCCTGTACGCCGACCAGCGGGACGCGTTGGAACGGGCGGCCCTGGCCGCCGCCGTCCGGGTGAACCCGGACTACCTCCAGGGGGACCCGGCGGAGCTGCCGACGGCCGCGTCCGGACAGCGCCTCGGCCTGTACGACCCGCAGCTGCGGCTGCGTGCCGGCACCGGGCCCCAGAGCGGCGGCGACGTGGTCCGCCGGGCCCTGGCCGGCAAGGTGACCCGGTCCTCGGCGGGCGGTGAGCTGGTCGCCGCCGTGCCCGTCGCCCATGCCGAGCAGGTGATCGGCGTGGTCCGTGCCTCCTCCGCCGTTGCGCAGGTGAGGGGCCGTGTGTTCGCTGGCTGGGCCGCCCTGGTGGGCGTGGCAGTGGTCGCGCTCACCGTCGCCGTCCTGGTCGCCCGCCGGCAGGCTCGCGCGCTCGCCGTACCGCTGGAGGACCTCTCGCGCCACTGCCGGGCGGTGGCCGAGGGCGATCTCGCCGCGCGGGCCGCGCCCAGCACCATCATCGAGATCGACCAGGTCGCCCGGACACACAACGACATGTTGCACAGCCTGTCCGAACTCCTGCGCCGTGAACGGGACTTCACTGCCAACGCCTCCCACCAGCTGCGCACCCCGCTCACCGGGCTCCAGCTCACCCTGGAAGCCGGACTGGCCCAGGACGACGCGCGGCCGGTGCTTGAGGAGGCACTGGCCGCCACCCGCCGCCTGCACGAGACCGTGGAGGAGGTGCTCAGACTCTCGAGCTCCGCCGGTCTGCCTCGGCGCACCGCGCTGGACCGACCGGTGGGGGAGCTGCTGGCACGGGCCGAGAAACGGTGGCACGCACTCCTCGCCAAAGACGGCAGACGACTGGAGCTCGCCGTCCAGGATGTGCCGGACGACGTACGCATCCCGGGCGGGCCGGCCACCGAGATCCTGGGTGTGCTGCTGGACAATGCCCGCGCCCATGGACGCGGCACCGTGCGCGTCGCCGTCCGGGACCTCGACGACGCACTCGCCTTCGACGTGGCCGACGAGGGCGCCGTGGACGGCGACGGAGTTCGGTTGTTCGAACGCGGTTACTCCGGCGGCGGACCCGGCGCCGCCGGCATCGGCCTCGCCTTCGCCCGCGACTGCTGACTCTCGCTTCCGTGCCACAGGCGATTCTCACTCCGATGTCATCTGAGAGATGCCCATGGCCCGCTAGTTGTAGGGGCGTCATGGGATTGCTTCAGACGCAACATGAGAACTGTTGATGCAGGCATCTGAGAATCGCCTGTTGAGTTCACTGAGAATCACAATACGAAGACGGCTGTGACCTGCTGTTTCACTCTGAAGGCGTAGTGGGATGGTCCCCCCGACCGCGCTCGCGTGTGCTGCACCTGGGCCAGCCGACGATGAGTCACTCCCGCTTGCTCGGGCTCTACTCTGCGCCTCCGTCTTCTTCTACGCCAGCTACGGCATGGAACTGCTGCGCACCAGCCGCTCGTGGAAGCCGCCAGCTCGGTACAGGCCACCACTGTGCCCGCACTGCCTGTTCCTGGACCGCGACGCGCGATCACGTCAGCGGCGGGGCGAAGGCTGCGGTCCCGCACCGTAGCGGAGAACCGGATGCAGGCGCGAGACACGGTCTGGCGCGCTGCGACCGAGTTGGTGCTGGCCTTCCCGCAGCTGACTCAGAAGGTCAGCCGCGGCAGTGCAAAAGACCAGCAGGAAGGCGTCTGGCGTGGCTGGGACAACGTCCCGGGTGGTTTGCAACAGCCTGGTCGCGGCCGCTGCCGCTGGCGACGGCATCGTGGGCGTGACTGTCGGAGAGGCTCAGCTCCTGGTGGACACCGCGCTGCGGGTGGCCGACTGGGACATGGCCCGCATCCGCGACATCGTCGACGCCGCTGGGAGCGCGCCGACGCCGCATACCTGAAGGGGTACGGCCTGATCGAAGACGAAGAGGCCGGGGCGTGGCGCGAGACCGGCGGGGACAGGATGCACGCCGGAGGCCGAGCTGTTTCGCAACGTCCGCGGAGATCCTGGAGCTGCCGTCAGGGCGCCGTGATCCGCGGCTCGGAGTAGCCGCTCTCAAGCGAACAGGCGTGTCGGTGTCAGGCACTTACTCAGAGCAGTGGCGCGGTCAACGACGCGTCGCACTGTGTCTGTCTCCTCTCGTGGTCAGTCGGTTCTCTTTGGCCGGGGCTGTTGCTGGACGACCAGCGAGATCGATGGCACGTCCGGCGGGAGCGCCCATTCGGTGACGTGCAGGCCCGCCAGCTCGATCAGTTCCTCCGGGACTCTCAACAGGTGCAGTGGGGTCCGGCTGTGACGGGTCAGCCAGGCCCGGCGCCGCTGCTGTTCCGCCGGCTCGAGCTGCGCCCACACATCGACCATGACCCCCGGCGGCACGCTGGGCACGGGGCGGGTGCGCCGCCGCACGTAGGGCAGGTTGCCCACGTCGTCGGCGAGCGCGACCAGGCACCAAGCGGTTTCGTAGGGCAGGGTGGGTCCGTGGGCGGCCCGCAGCCGACGGGTGCGCCATTGCCGGCGCGGTGCCAGCAGCCAGCGGACCGTCGTCAGCGACAACTCCCGCTCCTCGGCGCGTGAGGGTTCGGCATGTTCCCTGCCGCCGCTCATTGTGCTGAGCGCTCGTCGCGTGAGGTGCTCTGCTCCAGCTGAATCTCGCGTTTACGCTGTTCTTCTTTGATCGCTTCGACCGTTTCGGCGTAGAGGACGAGTCGAGTGGTCTCCTCCATTTCTTTGTAGTCGCCGAGTTGGAATCCGCTCGCGTTGTAATTCTTCTCGATGTCGTCTGCTGTCGACTGTGAGGTGGTGCCGCGCTCTCGGAATTTGAAGTATCCGGTGACTCCGGCGGAGATGCCGACCAGTGCGCTCAAGGATGAGGTGATGATTGACAGGGCTGCGTTGGATCCTTCGTTCATCGCCGTGAGGGTGGATACAACGATCGACCCGGTGATAATGACCAGCTGGAATGAATTGTGGACGCGTCTGTTGCGGCTCGCCTGTGTCCGGTAGGCGGCGATGACATCGAGCGAGGCCTCCCGGTAGACGCGCAGGCCCGGGGTCGTCTCGAGTGGGAGCTGTGCGGCCGCCGTCTGGCGTTGCTGCAGCGCGTCACGGAACTTGTTCGTCTTTTCCGCCAAGCTTTTGTGATGTCTGTACAGCCAGCATGCGCACGCAATCCATAAGATGTTGACGATGATCAAAGAGAGCCATCGGGTGACGCCGTCGTTCGCCTTCCACAGGCCAACGATGACGGTGTATCCCAGTATGCCTGTCAGGGTTAACGAACCTAACAGGATCAGCCAGCCGATCCTCTGGAGCGCCTTACCTGCCCTCAGGTCCGCTTCTTTCACGCTGAACGCGGCGAATGCTTTTCTGTACTCTTCGTACGGATCAGGTGTCAAGACTCTTCCCCCCCCCGGGATGGAATCTCCAAAGGTAGGAGCGTGGTGAAGGGGTCGCAATGGCGCGTTGTGATCGGCGAGGTTTTATGCGACGTGAGTTACGTGAAGAAACACCTGAGATTCAAGAAATTTCGAGGACTCAGCGGAGGGCGTCTCTGCGGCAGAGACAGGCGGGTTTTGGTCTGCGGCACGCAGTTCCGAGACCGGGGGCATCAGGGAAGTCGCCGGTGGGCATCAGAGGCCGGGTGGCCGCGGTAGCCGCGACCGCGCCGGCACACAGGGTGGCATGACGAGTCTGCGTTTCAGGCGCTGAGTGGTGCGTGGTCGAAGAACCGGTTGTCGGTGTCGACGGGGATCTCGTGGACGCCTGGATAGGGGCGGGGGAGTGGATCGTTGATGGCGGCGATGACCTGACAGGCGTACCCGTCGGACGAAGGGCCGCCAGCGACGTCGATGAGGGTGTCGACCAGCCGCAGTCCGGTGGCCTGGTCCACGGCTCCGGGGTCGGCGAGCGGCGAGTGCGGTCGTCGAAGAGACGATCACCGTCGAGTCACTCCCGCTCGCGCGGGCTGAACCGCCCCCTGCCCGGCCGGCCCAGCAGGGTCGCGAGTTACGTCCGCCCGCGCAAGCGCTACCTGGTGTTCAGCCCGTTCAGCAGGTACGTGTACGAGTCATCCCCGCTCGCGCGGGCTCTGCAACGCTGCGGTCACCGTCCTGGACAGGAAGTCTGGATCACCCCTGCTCCCGCAGGCTCCAGTGCATCGTCGAAACTACGGAGCGCACTTCGGCGACCGTAACGAGGGCGACGGGTCACACCCGCTCGCGCGGGCTTACGCGGCGCAGAAGAATCTGCGTACCGTCATGACTGGGTCACTCCCGCTTGCGCGGGCTTTACGCGGCGAACGGACCGAGCAAGGCGCGGCAGGCTGGGGCACTCCCGCTCGCGCGGGCACTACACAAAAGACACCCCGGTCGGCTGCGGAGCAGCTCGTTGCCTTCGCGCAGGCTCTACCCCGAGATGATCGTCGTTGACCGGGGCAAGGTTACTCCCGCTTGCACGGGCTCTGCCGGTGGAGATGCAAGGCGATGGTGGTCAGCGTCGGGTCACTCCTGCTCGCGCAGGCTCTGCGTCCACCACAACTCCCACGACGTTCGCCAGATCGAGTCGCTTCCGCTTGCGCGGGCGCGCCACGAAAGAGGGACGATGCCGAGCCGCTGGTCGCGTCACGTCCCCTCGCGCTGGCTATACAACGGCCGCTCCCGTCCCAACTGTCGTTCGAGGCGTCAGTCCTCGCTCGCGCAGGCTCTACCCCAGACAATCGTCGTCGACCGGGGCAAGGTCGGGTCACTCCCGCTTGCGCGGGCTTTACGCGGCGAACGGACCGAGCAAGGCGCAGCAGGCTGGGGCGCTCCCGCTCGCGCGGGCGCTGCCGGCAGATGCCCACCGGTGAGCCGCAGTGGAAGGAGACACCCCCGCTCGCGCGGGCCAACCCGGCCAGGTGCTTCGAGTTCGCTTGCTCGGGCGCACATGATCACGGCCGCCGCGTGCGCGCTGGAGTGTGAGTCACTCCCGCTCGCGCGGACTCTACGTGGCCAGGCGGCGGGCGATGCCCAGGCCCATCGGATCACTCCCGCTTGCGCGGACTCTACGACCGTGCAACTCCCACGTCCTGCAAGGACGACGGATCACTCCCGCTCGCGCGGGCTTTGCGACCTGGCGCGGCCGCTGTAGTGGCAGCGCCATGAATCACTCCCGCTTGCGCGGGTCCTGCCCGGTGGTGCTCTTGGGCAGGCCGTTGCGTGACGGGTCACTCCCGCTCGCGCGGACTCTACGGCAGAAAGGGCCGCGGCAGTCGCCTGCGTGCCGGGTCATTCCCGCTCGCGCGGACTCTACGGTGTCGGCCTGGATGTGGATGCCGCTGCGCTCGGGTCACTCCCGCTCTCGCGGACTCTACCCTTCTTGACCTCGGCTTTCTGAGGCAGTTTGCCGGTCGCTTGCTCGTGCTGGTTGGGGGAATGATGCCACACGGGCTGGAGGTGGGTCTGGATGTTCCGTCTTTCTGGCGATCATGTTTTCGTGAGGTCTGTGGGGGTGGCAGCGTTGGGGGATGGGAGTTATTGAGGACGGGCGGTACGACGGTGTTGACCGTCGTCCGTGGGGGAAGCTCGAGTTCGATCGTGCGACGCTGAGGATGTACTCGCTGCTGTTCCACTTGATCGATGTGGGGGCAGTGGCCGGGGTGCTGTGGGACCGGTTTCTGACCCCGAGCCAGCACAAGGTCATCAGTGCGGGGCTCAACGTGCCGCAGAGACAGGCGCGTTCACTGGTGTGTTTCCTGGCTGCCATGCACGACATCGGAAAGCTGATCCCGTACTTCCAGTCCTCCGAGCCGTTGGCCTACGTGCGGCTGGGCGAGGAACTGCTGGCGGACACGGGCCCCGTGGTGCATGTGCCGCACGCGCGTGCGTCGATGCATGTGGGGCTGCATCTGCTGAGCGAGCTGGGATTTGCCGTTGGCGGTAACGATAGCCCCGCTGTTCGTGCTGCTCAGTGTCTGGGCGGGCATCACGGCCGGTTTCTGCAGCTCGACGTGGACGGGGCGGCGTCTGTCCAGCGAGTGGAGGCCACTCTGGGCGGGCCCGCGTGGCAGGATCTGCGCCGCCGCTACACCCGGCTGCTGTGGCACCTGTTCGGTGTCGACGAGGCGCCGGGGCGGGTGTCGGTGGAGGCTGCGGTGCTGATCACGGGACTGACGATGGTCGCTGACCGGGTCGCGAGCCAGCGCCGGTACTGGGTGCCCAACGCGGACACACCGTCCTTCGGTGCCGCCGAGCACCACAGTCGCGCCCGCCGCCAGGCCGAGAAGGAAGTCGAGCGGCTCGGCCTTGCCCGCTTCGCACTGGACCGGGTCCCGTTCACCACCGCGCACCCGGGACTTGAGGAACCCAATGCTCTGCAGCGTTCCGTGATGGAGGAGTTGCCGCATCTGGTTGCCGAGCGGGGGAGCGGTATCGCGGTGGTCACGGACGCGATGGGCACGGGCAAGAGCGTGACCGCTCTGGAGATGGCGCGGATCTTCAACGAGCACTGCGGTACCCAGGGGGTGATGTGGCTGCTGACGGCGACGGCCGCCGCCGACCAGGCCTACGAGGTCCTGGACCGGTACGTGCGCGCCCACCGGCCCGAGTACGCACCGGTGACGCTGGTGCACCACCACAGCGACCTCAACGAGGCATACACCGGCCGGTGCCTGTCCCCGGCGGACACCTCCGTCCTGGACGGGCCGCCCGACGACCCGTTCACCGACGACCAGGACGACTCCTTTGCCGACGACGAGACCGAGTACGGTCCGGGCGCCGCGGGGCCCGACCGGTGGCTGCGCGGACGGGACAACGCGCTCCTGGCCCAGTACACCGTCTCCACCACTGACCAGGCGCAGATGGCCGTCCTCCCCGTCCGCCACAGTGCGCTGCGCATGCTGGCCCTGTCGGGCAAGACCGTCGTGATCGACGAAGCCCATGCACTGGACCCGTTCAGCCAGCTCCAGCTGCTGCGCCTGCTGCAGTGGCTGGGAGCCCTGTCCTGCCCGGTCGTCGTGCTGTCGGCGACGATGCCCGCGTCCACCGCCACCGAGCTGGTGCGGGCCTACCTGTCCGGAGCCGGCCGTACCGGTCTGAACGGTGTGTCGTTCGCTCCCGGCTACCCCGGGTGGCTGTTCGCGGACGCGGCGACCGCCGGCGTCCACCGCATGTCCGAGCCGGCCCGGGTTCAGCAGCGGGCCGCCCAGCGCAGGTCCGCTCGCATCCGCGTCCGCCCGGTCACCTACCGGCGCCTTGGGCAGGCCGACCGCAGCGTCGAAGCGGGGGAGCGCCTGGCCACGATCGCCGAGGTGCTCCAGCCGGTCATCCGCCACGGTGGATGCGCGGCCGTGGTCTGCGCGACCGTCGCCGACGCGCAGGACACTTACGCGTACCTGCGCCGCATGTGGACCGGCCCCCCTGACGACCTGGTCCTCGTCCACGCCCGGGTGAGGGGGCGGCGACGGCAGAGCACGCTGGGAGACCTCCGTCACCAGCTGGGGCCGACGGGTCCGCGCCCGGGCCGGCGCGTCTTCGTCACCACCAGCCTCCTCGACGTGAGCCTGGACATCGACGTCGACCTGATGGTCAGTGACCTCGCTTCTCTGGCACGTCTGCTGCAGCGTCTGGGCCGCCTGGGCCGCTTCACACACCTGTGGACGGGACAGGACCGCCGGCCCGCCTGGTGGGACGGTGACAACAGCCCGGCACTGACGGTGCTGCACCCGGTCAACTCCCGTGGTGCGACCGCCCTGCCGCCCGGCTGGGGCACGGTCGAGCCTGCTGTCGCTCTCCATGAAACCGCCCGGCTCCTGCCGGCCCTGGAGAAAGAACCGCTCATCGTCCCCGACGATGTCCAGGCTCTCGTCGAACAGGTCCACGGCGTCACCTCCGGTTTCGCGGCAGAGACGACGCGCCTGCAGCAGATGGCCGTCGCACACCAGACCCGCACCAGCCGCCAGGAGCAGCTCAGCGCCATCCACTTGGTGCCCCCGGCTAAACGGGTCTCTTCCCTGGCCGACCTGCACCGCCAGCACCTCACCACCGCCCAGGCAGCCACCCGGCCCGGTCTCCTGCCCCGACGGCTGCTGCCCTGCCACCGCAGAGCCGACGGCACCCTGACTCTCGACGCAGCAGGCATGCTTCCGCTCCCGGACCAAGAACACCTCAGCCGGCGCCACTTGCGCAGCATCCTCGAACACTCACTGTCCGTCCCGGCCGCCTGGGTTGCCCGCACATCCGCCCGGCACCACCCGCCCGCCAGCTGGAAGCAGCACCCCCTTCTCGCCGACATCGTGTTGCTGCCCACCGATTCCGTAACCCGTGAGAGTGAACATCGTTTCGGCCATCACTGGCTCCGCATGGACGAAGAACTCGGCCTCCAGCACCGCAAGCAGCAGTAATCACGTTGTGTGAGGCCCGGCGCCAGAAGTATTACGCCATTTCTCGACCGTCGGACTTTCTCACCGGTCGTGAGGCGCGGCGGCGGCATGATTCGCTGTGCTCGCAACCCCTCGAACTCCCGGCCGCACATCGCACATCACCCCCGCCCCACAAGGGCGTGGTGATGGCCCCCGGCGCAGCACCCGGCCACGCGCGGCACGTGCTGCGGCCCTGCTCCAACAGCAACAGGCCGCCTGAGAACACCCCCGGCCCTGGCTGACCGCACCCTCAGAGCCCCTCACCGCACCTTCCGGCCCCCCGGTTCTCCGAAAGACACGCCCTTGTCCCCGTTACCCCCGTCCACCACCACGTTCAGTGCAGCCGACGACCCCTGGATCGACGTCCGCACCGGCCGCCGCTACGACCAGGTGGGCCTGCGCGCCCTCTTCCTGGACGCCCACCGCATCGACGACCTCGCCCTGCCCCACCCCCCGGCAGCCTCAGCACTCCTGCGGATCGCGGTCGCCGTCACGGCCCGCATCACCGGCCTCGACGACCCCGAGCTCACCGCCTCCCAGTGGAACGCCCTGCGCCGCAGCCGCCTGGCTGAAGGTCGCTTCGACCCGGACGCCGTCCATGCCTACTTCGACCAGCACGCCTGGAACGTCTTCGACCCCCTCCGGCCCTGGCTCCAGGACCCCTCACTGCGCACCCAGTGCGACCACAGCACCGGCATCAACGCCTTCGTGCCCGGCCGTCCCGCCGGCAACAACCTCGCCTGGTTCAGCCCGCACGGCCACCACACCGCCGAGCCGGTCCCCACCGCCGAGGCCCTGCAGATCCTGCTCATCCACCACTACTACGGGCGTGCCGGCACCGGAACCCCCCGCACCCTGGACGGTGTCACCAGCAAGAAGCAGACCAGCGGCCCCCTGCGTTCCAGCGTGTCCTTCCACCCCCTGGGCCGCACCCTTCACGAAACGCTTCTGGCCGGTGTACCGGCCTTCACCGGCGACGACCAGCCACCAGACGCGGACGCCTGCCCCTGGGAAAAGGCCGCACCACCCGGCCCGCAGGGCACCTCCCACCGTCCGGTGACCTGGCCCGGCGGGCAACTGACCGGACTGAGCCGGCACGCGATCCTCCTCGTGCCCGGCCATGACGGCACCACCGTCACCGACGCCTACATCACCTGGGCCACCCAGCAGCCCAAGCCGATCACCACCGACCCCTATCTCGCCTACCGCTTCACCCCCAAGCGCAAGAACGTCGCCCGGCGCCGCAGCATCCACCGCGCCGACGCATCGCGCGCGTGGTGGCGTGATCTGGAGACGCTGCTCCTGGCCCCGGACGAACACGGCACACACCGCCGGCCGGCCATCTTCGACACCCTCAACGACCTTCCCGAACCCGCGCGACGCAGCCTGCGGATCCGCGTCCACGGATTCGACCAGGACAGCAGCAAGGCCGTAGACCGGCAGTGGTACACCGCCATCACCCCGCCCCTGCTGAACTGGACCCAGGAGCACGACCCGGTCAAAGCCCAGCGCATCGCCGAGTGCTGCCGGGAAGCCGAACAGGTCGCACAGCAGCTGGCGACCGTCGCCAAACAAGCCTGGGACACCGCCACCCACAGCCGCACCACACAGCCCCCCTGGGCGAACAGGGCACTGACCCGGTACTGGCCGAAGGCCGAGACGGTGTTCCGGCGGCTCCTGGAGGAACCCGACACCGCAGCCCCCACCGCCTTCGCAGACGCCGCCGCGGCCGCTCTGCGCGAGAGCACCGAAGCCGCCCGGATCCACCACACCTCCGCGGCCCGCGCCGTTGCCCACGCCGTCAGGGACCTCTACCGCCGGCCCACCACACCCCGGAAGACCGCCTGATGCCCACCGCAGCCGAACACCGCGCCTCCTGCGACGCGTTCGTCGCCCACATCCACCTCCTGTGCGCCGAACCCGGCGTCCGCGCCCGCCTCAGCCGGGGGAGAGGCCGGCCCGTAGAGGAATGCGCCCCCATGGACCGCTACCTCTCCCGGCGCACCGCGCACCGCAGCGGACGCCGCGCCTACTACACCATCGCAAGCCTCATCGCGATGGCCGGACCCCAGTCCCACACACCGGGCGTCCGCCCCGACAACGACCCCGGCCCGCCCAGCCCGGAAAACGACCCCGCCAGCCTCCTCGTCGCCCCCGCCGATTCCGCCCCGCCGCCGGCGGCACCGGACCCGGCGGCCTGGTTCGCCCGGCCGAACCTCGGCGCCACCCTCGCCACCGCCGTACACCGGGCAGGCCACGGACCCGAGCGCACCGAGAGCCTCCTCCACATCCTGACCCGCATCAGCGACGACCAACTCCACCGCCGACTGCCCGCACCCGTCACGCGGCTCCTGAGGGACGGCATCACCCCTGACTGGGGAGTCCTCCTCCACGACCTGGTGCAGCGCCCCTACCGCCGTGACCGGGTCGGACTGCGCTGGCGCGACGCCTTCTACCTCGCCGCCCCCGAACCCCGGCGCACCTGAAGCACGAGGGGGCTTAAGGCCACCCGGCCAGCACCCCACGTCCCGCAGCGGCCGGCGCCCCGGCGCCCGCCCGACCACAACACTGCCCGACGGCAGGTGACTTGCCGGCCGCCAGCACCTTGCCGCCCCGCCTTCCCACCCCTTGTCCCGGCAGCCCTGCCCGCGGGCTGCACCAGCGGCATGCCCGCCGCCCCACCGCGAAAGAGCCCCTCATGTACACCCCAGCACGCTTCCTCGACCTGCACGTCCTCCAGCCCGTGACCGCGGCGAACCTCAACCGCGACGCGGACAACGACCCCAAGACCATCTCCTTCGGGAACACGACCCGGGCCTTCGTCTCGCCCCAGGCGTGGAAGCGCCCCATCCGCCTCAACGTCGAGCAGGACCTGGGCGAGCACGCCGCCCGCACCCGCATGGTGCCGCCCCTCGTCGCCCGGAAACTGCAGGAAGCCCAGTGGCCCGAGGAACTCGCCACGTTCGCCTCGGCCCAGATCGTCCACTCGGCCAAGAAGGACGGCCTGCAGCACAACGACCAGGAGGGCTACCGCACCCAGGCCATGCTCTACCTCCCGACGGACGTCATCGACGACCTCGTCGCCCTATGCGAAAAGCACCGCACCGAACTCGAAGAAGCACTCGCCGCCCACACCCCAAAGAAGAAGATCGCACCAGTCCTGCCCACCAAAGACCTGGCCGCCCACCTGACCCGCCGCACCGCAAGCATCAACCTGTTCGGACGGATGCTCGCCGAACTGCCCGCCGGCCACGTCGAAGCAGCCGTGCAGATGGCCCCCGCCTTCTCCGCGCACCAAAGCGACCCGCAGCCGGACTTCTTCACCGCAGTAGAGGATCTGCCCCAAGACGGGGACTTCGGCAGCGCCCACCTCCAGACCGCGTTCCTGACCACCAGCCTCTTCTACCGTTTCGCGACCATCAACATCACCGACCTCCACCACAACCTCGGACCCGCCGCCACCGCCGACACGGTCAACGCTCTCGTCGAACTCTTCGTCCAGCACTTCATCCTGAGCATGCCCGGAGGCAAGAAGACCTCCACCGCACCCCACACCGTGCCCGACGTCGTCCACTACGCCGTCCGCGACCGCCGCTCCGTCTCCTACGGCGCCGCCTTCGAACAGCCCGTCACCGCTGCCCCCCAGGGCGGCTACACCGCCCCCGCCCGCCAGGCGCTCGCCGACTACGCCGCCACCATCAGCCGCCTGCTCGGCACCCGCCACCTCGTCGCCCACGGACACACCGGCACCTCCGCCAAGCCCATCAAAAACCTCGGTGCCCACCATGCGTCCTTCGACGACCTCGCCGCCGCCTGCGCCGCCGCCGCGACCGCCGACCTCACCCCCGCGGGCCGGCCGTGACCGGCCTCATCCTGCGCCTGGCAGGCCTGCTGCAGTCCTCCGGCGAACGCGGCGTCTTCCACTACCGCGACACCTGCGCCTTCCCCACCCGCTCCTCACTCATCGGCATGTTCGCCGCCGCCCAGGGCCGCCCCCGCGAACACGCCCTCGACCCCTACCCCCACCTGAAGGCACCGGGCGACACCACCGCCCCGAGCCACCGCGACCTGACCATCACCATCCGCATTGACCAGCCCGGCACCCTCTACCGCGACTTCCACACCGTCGGCGGCGGCCGCCCCCGCGAGCAGAGCCTCCGCACCGGCGACGGCACCCGGCGAAAGCCCTCCGCCTCCACCCTCGTCTCCCACCGCGACTACCTCACCGACGCCGTCTTCACCCTCGCCGTCACCGGACCCGCCCCCCTCACCAGGCACATCGCCGAAACCCTCGAACGGCCCCGCTTCGGCCTGTTCCTCGGCCGCCGCGCCTGCCTGCCCGACGAACCCCTCGTCCTCAACCCAGACAGCCCCGACCCCGTCCAGGAACTCCTCACCCGCACCCCCCTCACCCGCGACCGGCCCCCCGGCCCCACCGACACACACCTGCCCACCACCTTCGTCTGGGAACACCCACCCCCCGACACCGACCCCACCACCCCACCCGACCGGGAAAGCACCAGCGAACCCACCAACCTCACCCGCCACGCCCGACGCCACCTACCACGCCCCCTGTGGATGACCACCGAACCCCTGCCCGCCCACCTCTACGCAGGCCCCCGACCCATCCACGCCCTCACCACGTACATGCACGGAGAACCCGCATGACCAGCCTCACTCGCATCGTCCCCGACCCCCATCACACAGCAGTCAGAGCCGACCTCGCCGACGTCGACAGCCTCCACAAGACCCTCATGCGCCTGGTCCCCGACCACATCGGCCCCACCCCCCGGGCCACCGCCGGCCTGCTGTTCCGCACCGAACCCGGACCCGACACCGCCCTCCTCGTACAGACGGCCCACACACCCGACCTCGCCGCCCTTCCCACCCACTACGGCACAGCCCGCACCATCGACCTCACCCCACTGCTGAACGCCCTCACCCCCGGGCGCACCATGCGCTACCGCATCACCGCCGCCCCCACCGTCGCACGCTCCGCAGGCAACCCCACCCGCCACCCCGTCACCGGGAAACGCCGCGGCAAGATCACCCACCTCACCGGCGACGACGCCATCGCCTGGTGGCAGCGCCGCGCCACGGCCGCCGGACTCGAACCCGTCACCGTCTCCTCCCTCCCCCGTCCCTTTCCCCGCACCCACCTCGCACGCTCCGCCCCCTACTTCACGCTGACCCAGTTCGACGGCCTCGCCCGCATCACCGACACCACCCACCTCACCCACGCCCTGAAGAACGGCATCGGCAGGGCAAAAAGCTACGGAGCCGGCCTTCTCTCACTCGCCCCCGCCTGACCCCCGACCAGAAAGCACAGCCCCTGATGCAACACCCGCCCGATCACAACGCCCTGCGCGCTGCCGCCATCCACCGGCTCTACACCCTCGAGCAGTCAGAACAGCTCACCCGCACCCGAATCATCGGCGTCGCCGACGCCTTCGGCGTCGACCCCCGCACCGTCGACCGCTGGCTGGCCAACGCCCGAGCCAACAACGGCACCTACCAACCCCAAGGCCGCACCAGCTTCGTCCTCACCCCGCACATGCTCGACGCCGTGACCCGCTGGCGCGGCAACGCCACCGCCGCCTGGAAAGAACTACGCGCCGAAGGCCACCCCGTCCCGTCCCTGCCCACCTTCCACCGCGCCACCAACAGAGCCCTCACACCCGGCATGCGGGCCGGCCTCCGAGCCGGTGAAAAAGCCCGCCGACGCTACGACGTGGCCGGTGAACGCGAACGCCACCACCGCAACTACGCCTGGGAAACCGACCACGTCGAAGCCAGCGTCAAAGTCCGCATCGAAGGCCACATCCGCAAACCATGGATCACCTTCTTCGTCGACTGCGCCACCTCAGCCATCTGCGGCCTCGCCATCAGCCCCCAACGCCCCAGCCGCGAAGGAGTCCTCGTCGCCATCCGTGACGCCATCCTGATCGACGAACACCACGGGCCGTTCGGCGGCATCCCCATGTACGTGCGCGTCGACGGCGGCAAAGAATTCCTGTGCACCACGGTCACCCAAGCACTCGGCGTCCTGGGAACCGAAATCATCGCCCTGCCCCCCTTCACCCCCGAAGGCAAAGGCAACGTCGAAGCAGTCAACGGAGCCATCAAAATAACCCTCTTCGCCGGCATGCCCGGCTACACCCACGCCCCCACCCTCCGCGGAGGCAAACCCGTCGACCCTAACCAGCCGCTGCTCCACTTCGAAGCGTTCGTCGACCAGGTCCTCACCTGGGTCCACCACTGGAACTACGAGAACACCCCCAAGAGCCTGGGAGGCCAAACTCCCCGCCAAGCCTGGGACGCCGACCCCGCGCTCATCGACACCGTCACCGCCGACGACCTCCACACGTACACCCTCGAACGCCACGGCACGCCCCTGACCATCAACAACTGCGGCGTCCGCTGGCGCAAGCGCAACTACATCGCCGACTGGATGCACGGCCGCGTCGGCGAGAAAGTACACCTGCGCTACCTCCCACACCACAATCACCGCGTCGAGCTCTACGACCCGCACACCGGCCGCCACCTCGGCCCCGCCGTCATGGCCGGACAAGCCACCCGGGCACAAACTCTCAGCCTCAAACAAGCCCGGCGCCGCGAAGCCGACCGCCTGCGCGCCCGGCTACAGAAGGCCGAGAAGAATCGCAACGAACGCTTCGCAGCCGCAACCCGCCCTGCACCGCCCGTACCCCTGGACGCGATGCCCGAGGAAGAAGCCCTCGAGCACCTGCGCACCCTCGACGGCTTCGACCCGACCGCAGAAGCCCTGCCCGACCTCATCCAACTGCCCGAACCCGACGCCGGACTGACCCAGCCCCTCGACCCCAATACCGCGCCGCCACCCCACCCCGCCACACACCCCAAGGACCAGCCGTGAGCACCACCCCCACCACCGTGCCCCGCCCCAGCCAGCTCCCGCCACCCAGCCAGGACCACTACCTGGGCCTCACCGGAGCCAACGCCATGGCCACCAAAGCCATAGCCGAAACCAAAACCCGCATCCTCAAGGCCATCAAGCACAACGCCATCGTCTGCATCCATGGACACGTCGGCCTCGGCAAAACCTTCGCCGTCCACAACGTCCTGCGCCGGCACGCCCCCGAAACCACCGTGCGACTGCGCTACAACAACGGCGCCAACATGAACGAAATCCGAACCCAGCTCTGGCGCCACCTCGACCTGCCAGGACAACCCCCGCAGTCCGTCGGCCCCTGCGACCAGCAGATCCAAGACGCACTCGAAGCAGACCCACGCGTCCTGCTCATCGACGAAGTACAAGGACTCGGGACCAAGGCCCTGGAGTACTTCCGCACCCTGTGGGGCGACGACGCGCGCCGAGCCGCCATCGTCCTCGTCGGCAGCGGCAACGCCCGGCAGAAGATCCTCAACAACCCCGCCCTGCACTCCCGAATCCTCGACTGGTACCAGTTCAGCCCCCTCACCCCCACCGAAGTCGAATCCATCATCCCCGCCTACCAGCGGATCTGGTCCGGTGCACAGCCCGAACTGATCCTGTACACCGACGACATGGCGGGACACGGATCGTTCCGGAACTGGGCAAGAATCACCCTCCTCCTCCACGACGCCCTTGAGGACAACCCCAACCTCACCCTCAGCAAGGACCTCATCCGCTGGGCACTCAGCCGCATCGACCCCACCACTCGCCACACCCCACAACGCGGATGACCGCACCAGCGGCGCCCGGCTGGAGCAGGCCCGCCCGTGCGCAGGTCCACGCGGCGTCCCTGGGAAACGCGTCCTTATAGCTCACGCTCCGGTGAAGTCAACTCGTCGCATGAGAGGACTCACGCAGAGTAATGATCTTCTTTCGTGCTCGCCATGCCTATGGGCTCGCAGAGAATCAAGGTGTTGCTTCGCGTGATGCGGCTCGTTGTTGTGATACGGGCGTCTCCGATGCGGTTCGTGGCCAACTCGCTTTGCCGCATCTGGACGAGCGGCAGCGGCGTCTGGCGATGGGGCCGAAGCCGGGTCCTGGGGCACGGCAGTGTCCGGGCGGTCGCGCGGGCGGCCCAGGTCAGTGAGACGACGGTCCGCAAGGGCGTGGCCGAGTTGGAAGCCGGCGAGGCGCCTCTGGGCCGGATCGGCAGGCCCGGTGGCGGCCGGAAGAGGGCCGTGGACCTTGATCCGGGTCTGAGGCCCGCGCTGCTGGCCCTGGTGGAGCCGTTACCCTGCGCCGCTTTGAGCGGAATATGAGGTTCCAATGAGGCAGGTATCAGTCATTCCGCTTGAGGTGCGCGCTTCCGTTGGTACGGATCAGTCCCAAATTTCCCTCGGTCGCTAGATCAATAGAGTCATATGTCCGCTCTGCCCATCTCGATGGTTCTAGGCCGCGCGGTCAGCATGATCTAGCAGGAGGGCAAACCCAGGGTTACTGTCCTGCTGCCACCGGAACCGATCCGGGGGTGCAGGCGCTACCCGACGCACTTGGTTTCCAGGCCGTCAGTGTGCGTCGTAGGCAGCGCCCGCACCGACTTACCCGAAGGGCCACGATAGTGAATCGCCGCCACCGAACAAAGCCCCCATCCTCTTCCCGTCGCATCACCGTGCACATGGTGTGCATGACGGCGCTCCTCGCCGGTAGCATTGCCGTGCCGACCGCCTTCTCGGCACCCACGGCGCAGGCCGCCGAAGCGTGCAGGAGTGGCATCCCGACATATGTCCATGACGTCAGCGGCGAATCAGGCGGCGTGCTGCGGAAGTACCTGGACTGGGACCCCCTGACAGGCAACGCCGCCGGTGCGCTCCTCGACACGGGGGAAACGGCCCCTCTCGAGACGTACAGCGAGTTCTTCACTGGCGGTCGCGGCATCATCTACGTGAAAACGCCTGAAGGTGCACTGAAAACGTACAAGGACAACTCCGCCACCGGTGGAAGCATGCTGACCCCTGTCCGGGATTACGGGGGCAACTGGAATGCGTACGAGCGCATGTGGTCCACTGGCGACAACCGGATCTTCGCTCTGCATCAGGACGGTGTGCTGGACGTCTACGCCGTCGCCAACCCGTCATCCGGGTCCGGGGACATCACGAAGGTCAGGACTGTTCCCCGCAACGATCCGGCCGTCGTCGCGATCGCACAGGCCGATGACGTGTGGTCCGCGGGGCAGGTCGTCTACACGCTGAGGCGCGGTGTGGTCGACCGGTACGGCGAGGTGAAGGCGTGGCGCTACTCCGAAATTGGATTTGGATCACCTTTCCCCAACGGATCCACCACTGTTGTCACGGGCGTCGACATCAAGACCAGGGTCGGGTGGAGCCCCGGTCCGGGCACCATCTACACGGTGGGAGATAACCCCGACTACACGGGGATCGCCACGAGCTACACCGGGGCGGCGATCATGAGCGTTGCCAATCCCGACGTGGGCGCCGGTATATACGGTGATGTTCACGCCGACATTGCCTCCTGCTTGGCGAGCCCCTCCCCTGAGATCAAGCCCTCTGTCAGACCTGTGCCTCCGGAGACGGAGACTCCACCTAAAGCGGTGACCGACGGGTCTCCCGACCCGTCACCTCAGGATCCCACCCAGTTCTCCGGTGAGTTCGTTCTGGGCGACGGCAGTCCTGCCGCAGGACTGCCGGTCAGGGTCGAGGCCCTCGACGTCACGAGTGGCAGCAGCGACGACGAGGTGCAGTTGATCACGCTGGGCACCACCGTGACGGCACCGGACGGCACCTGGACGGTGCCCCTGCCGCCCATACTGCCCGCAATTGTGAAGAGGGCCGCCGCTGGCAACGGAGGCATCGTCAACGCCATGGCCAGTGTCAACGGCAAGACATCCTCAGGTCACATGATGCGCGGCACTCACATGGTGACCGCCGCTCCGGCGGCAGCTCCTGCGACGGCCCGCGCGCTCGTGGCAGCCGCTGCGGAAGACGGCAGTGAGCCCTCCAAGATGCGTCCTGTCACTGACGACATGCGCAAGGAACAGGCTCAGCCGACCGTCGCACAGACAAACCTGAGCTGGGCCTCGAAGGATGAGGAGGTCTCGGTCGACCTGCTCGGAGACAAGCCGCTGCCTGAATACCAGAGCGATACAGCACAGGGACCGCAGGGGGATCCCTACGTCATCGACGGCGTTGACACCAAGTCCCTGGCCGTCACGCCCATGGACGGTGGTTGCGACAAGACCAGCGAGAAGATCATCGGCAACCAGATTAAGTACACGACCGTCGCCGAGGGCCACGCGTACTGGGATGCGAAGGCGACCGTGGACTACGACTCCAAACTGTCCTCAAGCGTGGAGGTCGCGGTCAAGACTGGAACCAAATGGACGATCGAAGGCTCCGTGGCGCTCGGTTCGGCCATGTCCGACGCCAGCGGCTATACGAACAAGGGTCCTTACTTCGCCAAGCAGTGGAAGGTTCCGATCGAGTACACGAAGATCAGGGAGAAGTGGACCTGCAACTACGGGCGTGACACGTTCTACCGTTACAAGATCATGGGCGGTAAGTACAAGGTTCCTTTCGGCGGGGCCGTCGGCAAATCTGGCAAGGACGTGAGCAACAGGGACGGCAGCGTCAATTACAGCAACTCACCCAAGACGCACCGTGCCTGGGTGGAAGCGGGATCCTACTTCCAGATCTCCAAGAACCGCAGCACCAAATGGTCCGGGTCGGTCAGCGCGTTCGGCGTCAAACTGGGAGCATCCACCCAGTATGACCGGGACCACAAGCAGCGAATAACGGCTGGTAACAAGAAGAACGCGCGGCACGACATCTGGGGAAAGAATGACAGGATTTCGGGCAAGCCCGGCGTCTTCTACTCGTACTAGGGCGCTTGCCTTCCTCGCCGCCTTCATGCTGGCCGGATGCTCGCCGGCGCAGGAGGCCGTACAGGCAGAACCAGGAAGCGCCCTCGCGACCGACGGCGCCCAGTCGAGTGGCACCGTAGGCAACGAGCACACCCGTGTGGGGGAGATCTGGTACTTCGCCCTCCCGGTGCCGTACAACACCTCCTCGAAACCCATCGAGATAACGAAGGCCGCTGTCGAGCACATTCCTTCCGGCATCAAGGTCCTGGAGTACGGCGCGTACGACCTGAACGAAACCGAAGGTCTCCCGGTTCTGGCCAAGGAAGGCGGGCCGTACACGCCTGAATTTGCGAAGCTGAAGAACTACGCAGCAAAGCCTGTCAAGGTTCCAGCCGGGAAAGAAAGCACCGTCTTCTACCTGGCCAAAATGAAAATCACCGCACCACCGAAAGAGACGGCGCGTAAGTGCCGCTTCGAATATGAGCAGGGTGGCCGGGCGTACATCCAGACACTGGACTGCGAACTCGACCTCAAAGTAGCCGAGTAGGAGCTTTCGCAGGACGCATCTGTTCGGCCAGGCCGATCGGCTGGGCTCCCTCCGCACGACACGGGAGCCCAGCCCGTGCCCCTCCCTCAATCGCACAACTCTCGCCCAGCCTGTCGCGGCAGTCGAACGACAGCCGCACGGTTGCTGTCCGCACCAACGGAGGAAAAATGAGACGTTTTCACATGACTGCACTGGTCGCGTCGGCATGCCTCTCCGCCGCCACCCTTGCTGCCACGAGTACCACCGCGGCAGCGCAGACCGACGCGGCTGAGTGCCGCCGACTCGCTTACGGGACCGGGACCGGGCTCAGTGGCAGCATGAATCAGTGCACTTGGGACGACGGCCGCATCCGAGTTTTCGGCACCCTGCGCGACACCACGCCCAGCGACGGCGCCACACTCTTTACCGTGCGGATCGGGTTGTACTCCCGTCAGTGGCTCGTCTGCGCCAGCGACACCCCGATCGACACTGACTACCAGGACGGCGGCATAGTCGGCTTGACGTACCGGGCGGTCACCGCGGACCACTGCTGAACAAGATCCCCCGCCCCGGGGACGGGTACGGTCCGTCCGCTGAGCACGGGTGAGCATGTGCACCTGGGCCCGCCACCGAACTGCGCCGGTGGCGAGCCCAGGCGGTGGTGTACGCGCTGGCCCGGAACTGACGGCCTGCTGCGATACAGAGCTACGCAGGTTCTTTGGTATGGCCGGGGACTTCGTTTGCGTGCCGATACTACGGCTGAGCTAAGGGCTTGCAGATCAATAACACGTCGTCTTGATCTCGTTGGAGTCGTCGTTCTGGGCACGGACCCGATCTTGGAGGACGGTGAGGGTGGCGTACGAGGTGGCCGCTGGCGGGATGACGACGCCGTGTGTGTTGAGCAATCTCCTGATCCTCAGCAGGGTGCGGTGCATGGCGGTGCGGCTGCTGCCGAACAGCACAACGAGGGGTTCTGCGGCTTAGAGGTCGTCTCATTTGGTGAGTCTGCGGTAGCAAATGAGGGTGCAGGCGATCGCGGTGAAGGCCAGGAAGTGCTCCGCTTTGCGCTCGTAGCGGCGGTGCAGGCGGCGGCAGCCGGCGAGCCAGGACATGGTGCGTTCGATCGTCCAACGGTGCCGGCCGAGTCGTGTGGAGGACTCGATGCCTCTGCGGGCGATGCGGTGTCGGATACCGTGCATGCGGAGCCATCGGCGCAGGTGGTCGTAGTCGTACCCCTTGTCCGCGTGGAGCTTGGCGGGCCGTCGCCTGCGCGGGCCGCGGCGGGAGCGGATCGGCGGGATCCCGCGTACGAGTGGCTCGAGCGCCTGGCTGTCGTGGAGGTTCGCACCGGAGATGCCGATGGACAGGGGCAATCCGGTCCGCTCGGCGTTCAAGTGGATCTTCGAGCCCTTCTTGCCTCGGTCTACAGGATTCGGACCTGTCAGCTCCCCCCTTTCAGGGCCCGCATGTTCACCGAGTCGATCGCGCAACGGGACCAGTCCAAGTCGCCGCGTGAGCCCAACTCGTCGAGGACCAGCCGGTGCAGCCTGGCCCACACCCGAGCTGCGGACCACTCGGTGAAACGCCGGTGCGCGGTCGGTCCCGACGGGCCGAAGACCGGCGGCAACTGCCGCCAGGTGCAACCCGTCGTGGCGACGAAGATGATCGCCGCGAGGACCTCACGGTCACCGTGCCGTCGCCGACCCCCGCCCTGTGGGCGTGTGGGGGCGGGAGGCACCACACGCTGGAAGAGGTCGTACAACTCGTCCGGCACCAAGCGTTCCACGATCAGCACAAGCCCAGACTACCGATCACCCCAAATGAGACGACGTCTTATGCCGTGCCCGGCCCGGAGCACCGCCGACGACGTGGGCCAGGTACCGCAGACCCCCTCCATCGCCCCTCCACGGCCACTTCGCTCACCGGGCGCGTCAATGCAGGTCAGACTCGGAAGTCAAGGTCGCGTTCGACAACCCTCCTGGTCCACCGGCTGGCCCTCGCCGGTGCCCGGAGAAACCACTGCCACCGGCAGCCGGCCTTGGGCTTCAGCCGGGTGCAGCCCCGGCCCAGACCTTTGTTGGGAGCAGGACGATCAGGGCGGGCTCGGCCGGACATTGTTGGTTGCATCACGTGGTGATGCAACAACGCCCGGGCGGCCGCCCGCAGCAGTGTCTGTCCGCCCCCTCCGGCCTTCGGATGCGTACGGCCCGCAGGCCGGTGTCGCCGAGAACGGGCCGCACGCCTGCCGGCACCGTCCCGGACAGGCCTGCTGTTCCTACCGGAGTTCCTGGTGTTTTGCCTGTTCAGTGAGTTCTACAGGCGCCAACGGGGGCGCGTGGGAAAAAAGTTGGCCGACGGCATCCGGATCTGACCCCCCTGGCGCGTGTAGGTAGTGAGGGTGCAAGCCCTCATTCAACGGTCGTGATGATGGGAGGCCGGTCTGTGACCTGGCTGGACTGGACGGGGGCGGGCGGGATTTTGATCCCGGTGCTGCTCCTGGCGTACTACGCGCTGCGCCGTACGAAGAGTGCCCTGGAGATGTGCCTGAAGGTATTTCTCCAGACCCGTACGGAGCGTGAGCAGCGCGCGACGATGATCGCGATGGCTGCGGCGATGCCGCAGGGCGGGGCGGCGGCCCGTTTCGAGGAAGGGCAGCCGGCCTGGCTGTTCTACAAGTCCTCGGAACCGGGCCACCGGGTGATCGCCTCGCGGGAGGCTGCGTGAGTGAGGCCGATCAGGGCACGGATTTCGAGGCGTTCGTCCTCGAGACCAGCGAGGCATTCTCCCGCGTAGCCCGGGCCGAAGCGCGAGGGGACCTGCACAGCGCCGAAGACGCTGTGCAGGTCGTCTACATGCGTATGTTCTCGTCGTGGGAAAAGATCGTAGCAGGTTCTGGTAACCGGGCCGCTTACGGCCGTACTGCGGTCAGGAACGCGGTCAAGGACCAATTCCGTCGCAGCCAGCGCACGATTTCTTTCCCGTTGCAGGAACTGCCCGACCAGGAATCTCAGACCGGCATCCCCGGTGCCGCCTACGAAGTCATTAAAGAGGGTATCGATGATCTAGTTTCCAAACTTCCCGACCGGCAGCGGCAGGTCATCACCCTCTGCGTTCTTCAGGAGATGAGTCCTGAGGAAGCAGGGAAGCGCCTGCGTCTTAAGGAGGAGTCGGTGAAGAGCTACATCCGCATGGCCATCAAGAATCTGAAGAAGTTCGTCAACGAGACCGGCGAGGAGGCAACCGCATGAGCGTCTACGAGGTAGACGAGAACGCCATCCGGCTCCTCGCCGGATGGGTCCTGCTTGTGCGCTCTGAACAGGCACTTTCGAAGGGTCCGCGGACGCCCGCAGACTCGGCACAGGCGGAGGGGGGCCAGCTTACCGGCTGGCCCCCGGCCCCCGCCCCCTCCCCGGATATCCGGGAGGAGTCCGCGGCAAGGTCTGAGCTGGTGCTCTTGCTGGCCCGCGAGTGCGCGCAGAAATCCACCGCACAGGAAACACGTCGGATCGCAGAACTCCTAGAATATCTGGACAGGTCAGAAGACGCCATTTTCTGGTGGCAGTGGGCTGCAGCAAGAGGCGATGAGGATGCACGGGATTATCTGGACATCCTTAATGCTGGCATGCAGGACCCGGGAAATGTTCCTGTTGGCTTTCAGGCATCTTCGCCGAATGACGGGGGAAGCGCGGCAATGCTTGTATGGAAAGCCGCTGGCGTGACTGCTGGGTCAGACACATTTGCGGCAGTGCAACTAGCTTTGAGCGCTGCAGCAAGTCCAGATGTAAGTGAAGAAGCAAAACGACTGGTGAAGGAAATCGAGGAGTATCTGCAGCATCCTGATCGCATGACAGACGGAAGGCGCCGCTGATGCGTAAAACACTTTCGTCATGTCTGCAGGCAGGAGACTTCCTATAGACGCACCCATCATGAGCGCCTCACACTGAGGCGCAACGACTCGTTGAGGCAGCGGCCGCCCGGAACATCCGGGCGGCCGCTGCTGCATGCCCAGGTCCGCCAAACGACTCACGGCGCAGGCGGACAGAGGCCCAGTTGGGGTCATCTGCGCTGGCTGGCACTTGTGCGCTCGCGTGCATCCGTCAGGCATGGCGCTGCCTGGCGCGGCACCCATGTGGTGCGAGCGCTACCGGGGAGCGACATGCGCAGTCTTTTCGACGCTCACGATGTCCGACGCCGCACCGGTCTCATCCACCGCCTCCTCGTAGCCCTCGGTCACCTAGAAGATCTTCAGGCAAGCCTCGTTGCGCTGGTGCTCGGCAGTGGAGGTTGCCAAGGCAACCTCATTTCCGGTCGTGCCGGATGATTTTGGTGGTTCCGGCGGGGCTGGTGTAGATGCCGGTCCTGTCTCCGTAGTCTCCGCGCGCGGTGGCATCGTCGGTTTTGTAGGCCAGAGCGTCATGGACGCCGAGTGAGCGGAGGGCGTTCAGGACACGCTGGACGTCCTGCTCGTCGTGGTAGTTGGTGGTGTAGATGATCACTGGCCGGCGTGTGGGATCGCCGTCGAAGTCGCTGCCCAGCGTCGCGACCTTGGCTCCCGGTCCGAGCTGCCCCGCTTCCACGGCTGTCTTGACGAGGCACCATCCGGCGTCGAGGGCACGGAGGGGCAGAAACCACAGCCACTTGCCGGCTTTCGCGAATTCGCCGACCGCGGCCGGGGCCGAGAAGTCGATCCCGGGAGCCATGACCCACTGCCATCGGTTGTGGGCGTCGGCGGATGGTGGCATCGCAGGTGCGAGTTGTTGATCTTTCTGGGTGGGCTCATTGTGCACGAACTTACGATATGCGGTATCAGTCATGCTTCGCGGCTATGTGTTCTGGTGTGGCTGTCAGAGAAGTTGCCGTGGACCAGGAGCGGCGTGACCAGGCATTGACGGCGTGCTGCATGGCGGTCGTCGCGGAGAGCGATCCGGTACTGGCGCCCGGCCGCCGGAGCAGGCTGCTGATGGACTGCTTGGCAGTGCTTCGAGCGGCCCACCGTCCTGAGCGGGCGGCGCAGATCGGGATGAAGGAGTTCCGCCAGGGCCTGCGCAGCCCGCTGGGACCTCTGCTCCCACCAGCTTCGGGCAGGCCCGACCGGTTCGACAGCATGGAGCTGTTCGACGCGCAGGGGCTGGCCCGCGACGCTGTTCAGGACCTGTGCAGCGAGCACCTGGTACCGCAGGCGGCGCTCGAGCAGCACTGGCCGTGGGCTCGGGTGCGCGCCGAGCAGGAGGAACAGCGTCTATACGGCCTCATGCGGCGCCTTTCGCCGGAGGAGTACCGGCGCGCCCGCGCCCTTCTGGGTACGCATGCCGCCGGCTCGGTGCGGGAGTTGAGCCGTCAGTGGGACCGGCTGTGGATGAGGTTCGACTTCTTCGAGTCGGTGGCCGACTGGCCGTGGTGTCAGGTGGACGGCTGGTGGTATCCATGTCCGGTCTGCCGTTGGCCGATGCGGGCCGTCCGGTCCGGGCCGCTGTTCGATGTGCGCTGTGAGGCCCATGCGCCCCGAGGTGTGCACTACCGGTACACGCCCGGCAAAGGGCCGGGCCCGGGCGAGCTGACCGGGACCGGTAAGGCGGCGGTTCCGGTTACACCGCTCCCGGCCAGCTCCGATCACCTGGGCGTGAAACGGCATGTGTGGCGCTACGGCACCCTTCCCGTGTTACTCGAACTCCAGATGCGCGACGAGCTCAAGGGACTGCCGTTCCTCGAGCTGGAGATGTGGCCGGGGGAACAGCGGCCGGACGAGTACGACCTGCACATCACCGTCGCGGTGCCGGGCAAACGCGCACGGCACTGGCGCGTGGACGCCAAGGCGTGGGAGTCGGTCGTCGCGCTAGGCAAGGCGCTTTCGGACCGCCCGGTGCTCCGGAAGGGGCTGACAATCGTCCTGCCTGACCACCAGCACAGCGAGCGACACTTCCTCGCCGCCCAGGTACGCGACCGGGGCGTCAAGGTGACCACGGTCAGCCGTCTCGTCAAGCAGGTCAAGGCCGCGTGTGGAGCGCCGCGGTGAGGCCGGAGGAGTGGGAACTGCGCAAGCTGTCCGTCTCCGCGGCGCTGGCGCTGGCCGAGGAGTGCTTCGGCTTCCGCAACGCCGACGGCCAGATGGTCGTGCCGCTGGACCAGGCGCATGTGTTTGCGGCCGCCCGCGTGGACCTATGGGAGCGCTGGCCCCAGACCCGGCGGAGCGTACGAGAGCTGGCCGGTCGGTACTGGCACGTGCGCCCCGACGACCTTGCCGGACGCAGCATGTTCGAGGCGCTCGCGCGAGCCTTCGCGACCTCGCGCAGCAGCCTGTACCGGCTTCCTGATGATGTGCCGCCCCGGGAGGCGACCTACCTGCTGGCCGCGCACGCTCAAAAGCCGCTGGAACTGGCACGGGAACTGGTGCGCGAAGCCGAGGAGTACTACTACAGCACCCGCGGGCCGCTGCCTGTGGCCGGTCCCGGCCGGTGGCAGTTCGGGGGATCTGCACCCTCGGTGGTGACCATCCCCGACACCGAAGAAGGCGCCTTCGTACGGCCGCTGCGCCTGACGACCGCCCCGTACACGGCCACGACGACCGTCACCCGCAAGAAGATCCTGCGCCTGGCCCGACGCCAGGCCGCTGCCCAACCCGCCCGCCACGGCTGGAAGCCGGGCGTGCTCGCCTCCTTCACGGACCGGCTCCAGGACGCCTCCGGCGACCCCGTCACCCGTCTGAACCTGCCGGCCGGGAAGCTCACGATCGTCAACGCGCCGACCGGCGTGGGCAAGAGCGTGCTGATGAACAACCTCGCCCCGCTTCTAGCCGACCGCGGCCAGGGCCCCGTCGCCATCGTCGTCAGCACGATCCACGACAGCCTGACCAATGCCGAGAAGATCGAGGCGGACGACGAACTCGTCTTCCAGGTCACCGCCCAGCTTGCCCAGGCCACCGCCCGCCACAAGCTGCGTTGTATGCCGCTGGTCACCGAGACCCGCCTCGCGGAACAGGCCCAGCGTGCCGCCGAACAGGGCCGTGAGGACCGCCACGATCGGCTCGCCTACGGATGCGAGTTGTCCGCATGGGTGACGGACGGGCCCACGGTGACCCGCGGCCGTGAGCCGTGCCGCGCCCTGATCAAGGTCACCGATCCCGTGGCCGGATCCGGGGACGAGGAGTCGGCCGGTCCGCATGCCTGCCCGCGGATGGGAGTGTGCGGGAAGTACGCGCTGTTCCGCGAGGCGGTTCAGGCGGACATCATCGTCACTAACCATCACAACCTGCTGCGCGGCCTCATCCAGGTCCCGGTCGACACCGGTCGGCATCTCCTTCGGCAGATTCCCGTGATGGAGTTCCTCCACCGGCACTGCCGCACGCTGATCGTCGATGAGGTCGACAACCTCCAGAACAGCTGGTGCTCCACGGGCGCCCACGACTTCTCCCTGGCCACGCGCGGCATCAGCAAGACCTCGCTGCTGCTTCAGGTGGACCAGCAGCGGCAGAGCCTGGCAGCGGCGGCCGACCGCCGGGTGGTCAACGCCTTGTTCAAGGCCAGGGGACTGGGAGAGCAGTTCCTCAACTACGTGCTGGAAGGCGAGCTCTGGCTCGAGCAGGACGCTCAGGAGGAAGAGCGTCCTGGCTCCGGGTGGCACGTGCCCGGCATCTGGGACCGCATCCTGATCAGGGATCTTCTTGGACTCGACGAACACGTCCGCCTCGATCCGGACACCCACAAGGCATTCCGTGCCATCTTTCCCGACTCCGACGACGACACCAGACCTGACCCGCGCTTCCAGGAACTGGCCGGCATCCTCGCCCGGGCCGTCAGCCGCGACACCAGTGAGGACGAACTGCCCGTCCTCAAAACGGAAATCTCCCGGGCGCTCAAGCGTCTCAAGATTCCCAGAAGGCGGCACCCGGACGTCATCAACGCGCTGCTGGTGCGTGCTTGGCTGGGTAGTCTCCACCAGAGCCTGACCTACCTGAAGTCCGTGATCGCCGGGCTCGGGGCCCAGCTGACCGTCGGCCGTGAACTGGCACGAGCGCTCGGCTCCTTCACCCAGAACGGCGCCCTGCCCTACGGCCCCCTGGGCTACCAGCTGTTCGGATTCAAGGTAAATAAGGACAGCCGGGGCGGCGGCGAACTCTTCGTCCAGTCCCTCAGCGGCGACCCCCACACCGGAACCGTCCAGCTTGGCGGCACCATGGCCCTCGCCACCGCTGGCGTCGAGCGCAGCGTCCTCGCGCTGTCCGCGACCGCCTTTTTCCCCCGCGCGGCCTGCGAGCACGTGCACACCGAGCCCGCCTACGTCATGACCGATGCCGCCCCCGGCGCGGTCACCGCTCTGGCTGGCAGTGTCTCCGCCTCGGACACCGTATGGGACCCCATCACCATCGGAGGGATCGCCGAAGCCCACAAACCGCGAGAGATCCAGAGACTGGGGGAGCGGCTGTGGCAGACCCGGCTCTCCGAGCACCTCCGCCAACTGGAGATCGACGACCCCGACCGGGCCAGAGCCATGGTGGTCTCCAACTCCTATAAACAGGCCATCCTCTTCGCCGTCGGCATTGCTTCGGTCGTGGTGCAAGCTTCCTGGATCGCCGTTGTCGTCCCCAGGAAAGGCATTCCGCCTGGCATCCACCTGCCCACCGGCGTAGTGACCATCACCATCGACCAACTCGAGGACCTGCCCCGCACCCACCCCCACGTCAAAGTCATCTGCGCGCCCCTGTCACTGGTCGCCCGCGGACTGAACATCCTCGTCCCCGGCACCGAGAACTCCGCGCTGGCCTCGGTCTGGGTCGGCCTGCGCCCCGTCACCGACCTGCACTCACCCGAGGCGATGTACGCCAGCATCAACGCAACCGCCATCCATGCGGCCTGCCCGGGCCCAGACCCCGCCCGCATGCTCGCCATCCAGAGCCGGGCCGCCCGAAGACACCTGCACACCCTGCTGCGCAGCGACTCCCGCTTCAGCCGGCTCCCCCGCTACCTGAAGACCGAGATCCTCGCCGGAATCCTGGTCGACCTCATCCAGCTCGCCGGCCGCGCCCGCCGCGGAGGCACCCCCGTCCAGCTCTACCTGGTCGACAACTCCCTCCTCGACACCCGGCTGGGATCCGACTTCCCCTCGCTGCTCCGCTCCTACTACGACGGCCTTACCGAGACCGAACAGGCCAGCCTCCGCCGCGTCTACGGCTCCACTCTGACCGCGTGGCTCGACTTCGCCCACGCGCCCGACATCCCCCAGCTCACCCACGTCCCCCTGCCCCGCAGCGAAGACCTTGATCACGAAGGCGTCTGATGACCACGGAACAGACCCAGCTGTCCCTGCTGGCCTGCCACACCGATGAAGAACTCCTGGGCTCGGTACTGCTGTACCGCCTACCCGAGGTAAAGATCGACACGGCCTGGAAGAAGCTGCGCGAGGAATACCGCGGCATCACAGGCTCCACAGCCAACCTCCCCTACAGCGGCCTGCTGACCGTCCTGCGCGCCATCGGCTACACCAGCGCCACCCTCTTCCCTACCTCCAAGACCGAACCGCCGAAGTTCCTCGCCACCACCCGGCCCATCGATCGTGACGACCTGCATGCCGCCATCACCCTCTGGGAGCAGGCGCTGCTGCAGACCCCGGCCGACCGCTTCACCTTCCAGCACCCGAGCCAGATCGCCGACCTCATTGCCGGGACCGCCCCCGAAAAAGTCCAGATGTGGGACCAGATCACCCGCACCACGGCCTGCATCGACGCCCCCGGCTGGGTATGGACCGCGGCTGGCTGGATCATCGCCGAGAAACTCTCCGGTGAGACGTGGACGATCGACGGCAAGACCGTCACCTTCCGCCGCGATCTTGCCAACTGCCTCCAGGTCTGGGACCGCGAACTGCTCTGGAACAACACCTGGCTCGCCGCCCGCGGAGAAACCCTCGACGACATCGCCGCCGACGACGAGGAAGACACCGACAACGCCTGGAAGACGACCACCAGATACGCCACCCTCCGGCTCGACGTCATGATGAAATCCCACCCCGGCCTGCCCCACCCCGTGGCCGTCGTGCAACCCTCCGTCTCCCGGCTGAGCAACACTCTGCGCAACGCCCGCACGGCCTGGTTCGCGCCCCGCGACGCCAAAGGCCCCCTCCTCAACCTCGAACTCGGCGGATACGGTGATCACACCCACCTCAACCACACCACCCGCCTGGCTCTGGACGCCTGGACACGCCTGCACGGCGAACACGTCTTCCCCCGCGACAAAGACGACGAGTTCCTCGCACCCAGCGCCCTCGACCTGAGCGGCCCGCCCGGCAAGCTCCGCGCCCTCGTACCCTTCGCCGGGAGCTACCCGGTCGGCAGGGGCGTGGGTATGTACAGCCAACGGGAACTCGCCCGGCACATCAGCACCGCCCTCGACCAGCCCCTGCTCAAGTGCGCACAGGTCGCCGGCCGCCGCCCCTTCGGCCACGGCCGTACCACCGTCGAAGGCCGCGACACGGTCCTATGGGACGACGAGAACCTGCCGCAGATCCTCGCCGCATCCGGATGCCGGAAACTACGCATCCTCGCCCTCTACAGGACCCAGGCCATGCGCACGCGCATGCAGCTGCTGCTGGCCTACCACTTCAACCGCCCCGACCTCGCCGCCACCGGCATCGGCGAGAACAAGCCCGTCTCCCTCAACGAACACGTAGAGGTCCTGTTCCAGCCGGCACCGGATCTGCTGGCCCACGGCAAGCACCACGACCAGCGCCCTTCCCTCGTCAGTCAACTCCACGGCCTCGACGCCCCCGAGGACACCCGCCTGCTCGCCCTGTGCGAAACCGAGTACGACCCCAAAGCCTGGGCACGCCAGCGACGCGCCTCGAAGAAGACCGGCTCCACCGTCGTCAACCCCGACACCCTGGACGCCAAGCACCGCGTCAACGGCGAACTCGCCCGCCACCGTGTCCTCGCGCAATTCCTCACCCTGTACAAGCCCGGACGCCGCAACCCCCGCAAGAAGGAACGCGAGCTCACCACCGATCTCGAACTCCTGGGTCTCGAACTCCAAGGACACCACCGCGGCCACATGGCCATCGCCGACCTGTCCCGCGTGGCCGGCCTCGTGCACCCACGACTGACCAAAGCCCTCCGCTCCGGCCCCAACGGCCTCAAGGAACCCCTCGTCCACGTCGGGCTCCACCTGCGCCAGCAGCGCGGTGATCGGCGCATCGCCACCGACGAGCCGAAACTCATGTGGACCCTGGTCGCCCTCGTCCCCCACGGCCCGTACTGGCGAACACTCGCCTACCTCCCCGCCGAACACTCCGGACCTGGCACCTGGCTCGACTACGCCACAGCCAACTACCACTTCCGGGCCCGGCCACTGCCCGAGGGCCGACGCCGCGACGAACTCCTTCCCCGCCACATCGACCGCGCCCTCTACGAACTGGGCGGGCACGCCGGCCCGGCACAGGGATACGTCATGTACGTCTCCGGAGGCGAGGCCCGCAGCATCTGGCCCCTGCTCGCCAACAAGAACCTGGGCGAGACACCCGACGCGGCCGGTCAGATCAACAAGCGGCCGGCACTGCCCGGTTTCACGCTCGCACCCGACCAACGCCCCCGAGCTGTCGTCCGGGTCACCTCCGGCAGCGAGGACGTGGCCCGCCCGGCCCTTGTCGAACGGCTCCGCCACATTCCGGAGTACGACGAGCCCGTCACCGAGGAGGGCAAACTCGCCACCGGCCTGTTCCAGATGGAACAGGCCGAGCAGACGTTCATCCTGTGCAACCTCCCCCACCAGTTCACCGGAGGCGCGCGCTACGCCCGCTCTGGCGAGTCCTACACCCGGTGGGGCAGCAGCGACCCCAAGGAGCAAGCCGAAACCTGGTACAGCCACACGGCAACGGAGATCATCGTGCTCCACCACCCGGCCGACCAGGCCCTGCTCACCTATGGGCTCGCTGCCGCCCGCCTCTGTGATCACGCCCTTCACTGGGAACACCGCACCCAGTACCCCGCACCGGTCCACCTCGGCATCCAGATGGACAAAGACCACCCCGAATACCGCCGAACCGTCGACAACACCGGCGACGACGCACAGCCCTAAGCCACGACGGAACGCAAAGGCCCAGCGGATCGCCCGAGCCGCTGGGGAGCGTCTCCCGCGTCGACGCATCACCAGGAAGAAGGGCAGCGGCCGACGACGCACTGCAACGCCGTGTGGGAGGGCGACCACAAGCACGTGCCCGTCGAGGTCGATGTGGAGAGTGAGCTGGCCACACCGTGGGTGACCTGGTTCATCGACTGCGCCACCAAGGCGATCACCGGGGTAGCGGTCACCGCGCTCGCTCGGTGCAATTGGAGAGCGACGGGCACCGGGGGGCGCGTCCGGATCGTCGGCCGCCCGCTGCACCAGCTCGGCGTGGAATCGAGAGGCGTTCCCGCTCCACAGCGCCGTGAAATGAGACGACTCCATCCGGACGAGGCGGTGATCCGCGGCCAGCCACCGCCACACCGTCTGCTCCGACTTCCCCAACGCCTGAGCCACCAGACGTACATGCGCGGTCGTCAGCTCTCCACGCTTGTCGAGGTCCAGCAATCCGGGGCATCGCCGCCGCACGCCCCGACGCCAGCGGGAACACGGTCATCGGAGCGTCTCCGGGATCCTCGCCGTGGCATCTCGACATGTGCAGCCCCTCCGCCGAGTACTGGACCGCACGGCCTGCCGTCCTGCTCCCAGGTATTCCAGCACTTCGGCACCCAACTGACGGAATCGGCACATGACTGACACGAACCATCGTCATCCGGTACAGCCGTGTCCGCGTACGGACTGGCGATCTGCTGGACGGCCTTCCGCAGGCGTCGTAGAGCTCCTGGGTGCACTCCGGGATGAACCGCGGCCTTGGTCACCGTGCCGGCCAGGCCCACTCGGTATTCCTCCGCCTTGACCGCGACCACATGGAGCCCCTGCGGGAGACGATCGGCAACTCCCGTCGCGAGGCGGCCGACGCCCGTGCCCGGGAAGCGGCCGAGCTTGCCTAGGAGGAGCACAAGGCACAGGTACGGCGCGAGGCGCAGGAGCAAGCGGCGAAGAAGACGGCCGAGCAAGAGGAGCGCCGCCCCGTCTGCACCGGCTACGGGGCGAAGTTCACCGACGCACGGTGAGAGACGTCACCGAAGTCGGACTGGGGCACCCAGGACTCTCACCCGCAGCTTTGTGGCGGCTGCAAGCACCAGGCGGTCAGCCAAAGGGACTGGACCTCCCCGGCTGTCGACTGGAGATCACAGACCCCCTACGCTGCGTGCTCGGGGAGTAACGAGATGGGGGGCCGATGGCTGATCCAATTGAGACTGAAGCACCGGATGACTCAGGGTCGGTCACGGTACGGCGGTTCGAATACCAGATACACATCTCCGTGCAAGCAGTCCTGGAGATGCTCGCAGGCGGAACGGTCATCCATGTGACCTGTGAGCACATCGAGGACGTAACCGTCGCCCACAGAGGCGACCCCCGGTGCGCCGACGGAGTGCTCTGGGATTTCCAGCAGATCAAAACGAGGGATGCCGTCGAGCCCTGGACGCTCACAGACGTGTTCAAGAGCGGGCCCCTCAAGAGCTTGTGGCGTACGCACGCAACCGTGGCGGGCACCGGTCTGACCTATCAGCTGACCGCCGGCATCGAGGGCCATCTCGACCCAGCAGACGAGGCGGTCGTGGCCTTGGCCAAAGGGAAAGGCGGAGACAACGCGGCGTGCCTCAAGCGGGTTGCGACGCACCTGAAAGTTAAAGAGGACGCCCTCACCGATTTCCTTCCCTTGGTCCGCATCAGGCCGCTGCCACGGCGCGGTGACATCGAACTGCGCAACACGCGGGTGCTGGCCGATCTAGGCCCGGGGCTCACCATGGCGACGATCGACGCCCTCTACATCGAGTTGCTCCGGCGCACTCGCGATGCGACTCAAGGCATGCCGGTAGCCCGGTGGACAGAGCTCTTGGTTCTCGACAGTCCGCCCCCGGCTGTGCTGAACAAACGCATCACCGCAGCGGCCGTCGCTGACGTACGGCAGCGTCTGATCCGTCCCGACCATGTGCTGCTGGAAGACCTTTCCCAACAACTGCATGGTCCCGAGACTGCGCTTGTCCGCAAGCTCCGGGCGGGTGCTGCGTCCAGGGAAGTCATCGAGGAGGCGCAGATGCTCCGAGCCCACGCTGAGCGCCACCGTTTCAAAGAGCTGGCCCTGGGAGCCTGGCCGGTCGACCAGGCTATCGAGACAGACCTCGACCAGCGTCTCCTGCTGCTGGCTCGCCGCACCGGCAGATCCCACAAGGGGCAGCCCCAGCCCGCTGATGCCATCTTCGACGAGCTACAGCGGCTCCTCGACGCCAACCCCAGCACGTACGACCGCCATCCCCTCTACGCCCAGGACGGGGTGCTCCTGATGGGCAGGGCATGCGCGATCTCGGACGAGTGCAAGTTCGACTGGGGGAGCGGCCGGGATGCCTCCTAACACCACCGCGCCCATTACCGCCATGCCGACAGCACGGCCACCCTCGGCCGATGCCCAAGCCCGCCTGCTGCTACTCATCGACGTCTTCTCCCAAGCCAAGACGAGCAACGGCATCGAGGGCCGCATGAAGCTGGCCAAGCTCGACTTCCTGCTGCGCTACCCCGACCGCTTCGACCGGCTCATGGCTGTCCGGCGGCCGAACGTCGATGCTGGCGAGAACCCGTGGCTGACGGGGACGATCGAGCAGAGCATGATCCGATACAAGTACGGGCCATGGGACCCCGCCTACTACGCGCTGCTCGGCGCCCTCACAGGCAAAGGACTCATCGAGCCCAAACACGAGGACGCCATTGCGACCTACTGCACCACTGCGGCTGGGCATGACGTGGCGTGTGCCCTTGCTGAAAGCGAGAGCTGGCGCCCGGTGCGCGACCGGGCAGTGCTGTTGCGTCGGCACTTCAACCTGACCGGCATCACCTTGAAGAACCTGATCTACGAGACGTTCCCCGACATCGTCGAGGCGGACTGGGGGACCCACCTATGAGACTGCGCATCGAAGAGATCTCCCTGGTCGGCACCAGCCGCACGATCCGCTTCGAACCCGGCATGAACGCGATCATCGGTTCTATGAGCGGCGGAAAGACCGCGACCGTCAGCTGTCTTCGGGCCCTGCTCGGTGCCGACGTGAGTGTCGTCCCCGAGCTTCGAGGACGGACGATCGCCGGTACCGTGCTGGTCGGAGATCGCCGATTCCGCATCGTTCGTCCCCTGGTCACTACACCGAACGCCATGGTGGAGATCGCCGAGGTCGCAGGCCGCCGGGAAGTCTGGCGGCTGCCCGCCAGCCAGCTCCAAGCCGGGTACGACGCGACCTTCCGTGATTGGTGGCGCGACGTACTGAAGCTGCCCCGCCTGAGCGTTCCGCGTGCTCCCAACGACGACAGGAGCCCCCTGGTTCCTGTCACCATCAGTGACTACCTGATGTACTGCGTCCTTAGGCAGAAGGAGATCGACTCCTCCGTCTTCGGAACCCCGGACAACTACTCCAAGAACATCAAGCGCAAGTACGTCTTCGAGATCCTTTACGGCCTGTACGACCCCGAGGCAGCCGGCCTGCGCGACCGTCTACGCCAAGTCACCACAGAGCTGACAGCGCTCACCGCAGATGCGAACACCCTCGAACGGATCCTCCAGACCACCGCCTTCGCCTCCCGGGCCGAGCTGGAAGTCGAGAGGCAGGAGACTGAGCGGGAGCTCACTCACGCTCGCCAAGCTGACATCCATCTCACCGGCAACATCAACCTCACCGGGCCGAACACCGTCACGCTCCGCGAGCGGATCGCCGAGACGGAAGCGGAGATCGCCCGGATCGCGGGTGCCACCGAGGCTGAAGCCGTCTCCACCACCAACCTCCGGGAACTGCACGGACAACTCATCGCCCAGAGCCGTCGACTGACGCGCGCCCTGGTCGCCGAGCGACTCCTCAACGACTTCGAGTTCCACACCTGCCCCCGCTGCGGAGCCGGCGTACCGGACAGGGGAGACGAGCACACTTGCCGCCTCTGTCTCCAGACCCCACCCGACCTGCCGGCGCCCTCGTCCCTCGCTGCCGAGCAGGACAGGGTCATCGAGCAAGTAACCGAGACAGAAGAACTCATCGTCCGGAGCACCCGCCGGCTCGCTCAGCTCCAGACAGCACTTGCTGCCCAGACCGAACACCGGACAGACCTTGGCGCCCAACTGGACCGTGCGACCTCCACCTACATCACCGACCAGGCAGACCGCATCCGAAGTGCCGCGGCCCAACAGGCCCGACTCGAGGAGCACCTCGCCCGCCTGGACGACGGCCTGGCCCTGCACGACCGGCTGGCAGGACAGGCCGAACGGGTGGCGGAACTGGAACGCGAACAAGAAGACCTTAACAGTAAAATCGACGCCACCCGCCACAGCAACCAAGCTGTCAGCGAACGCCTGAGGAAACTAGACGACGCCTTCGAAGCCGCGCTCCGCAGCTTCGACGCACCCCGCTTCGACGACCAGCCAGGCTCCTACATCAATAAGAAGACGTACTTGCCTGTCGTAGATGGCCGTCCCTTCGCCGACCTGCAATCGCAAGGCGTCGAGGTACTGGTCAACGTCGCCCACGTCCTTGCACACCAACACGTAGCACTGAACGATGGCGACATCCCACTGCCTAACATCCTGATCATCGACGGCATCAGCAGCAACGTCGGCCACGAAGGTGTCGACCTTGAACGCCTGCGCAAGATGTACGCCAGCCTCCTACGCACTGCCACCGAACACATCGACCGCCTGCAGATCATCGTCACCGACAACGACTCCCCTCCGATCGAGGGCATTCACCGGCCACTCGAGCTGTCCGATACAAACAGACTCGTCCCCATACCCCCTGCAGAACCCGGTGAGGCGCGGCCTGCAGACGTACCCCCTGAAGAAGAGGTCGGCGACTGACGACCGCAGCGGGGTCAGCCAGGTTCATCCTGCCTGGCCCCGCTGCTGTGCTTGCCTACACGGCTACATCCACCGCATCCCGATCGCGGACAGCTGCTCCACCCGCTCCGGGGACAGCGTCGCGGCCCGGCTGCGCTGGTTCCCGATCCACGCCCCGAGCCGGAGCTCCCGCTCCTCCTGGTCCTCGCCGACGACGATCCGTTCGACGTGCTTCCTCGGCACTCGCAGGTGCCCCTCGCGCTCGTAGAACTGTTTGGCGGCCTCGTAGTTCAGCGCCCACTTGTCGGCCTGCGTGCGGCGCGGGGGCGGCTTCTCGTCCTCGCCGGCGGGCTCGATCCCGAGGATGTGCTTGCACATCCACTGCTGGACGGTGGTGAGGTTGTCCCAGCCGAGCCGGACCGAGCGTACCCACCGTCCGAGGTCCTCGCCCTGGTGCACGTCGCTGGGCTCGGTCGGCAGCGGGCGGCCGGCCTCTAGGTGGAGCCGGACGAGGTGGAAGGCGCGCTGCCACTCCACCGGCCAGCTGGGGCACCAGGAGGGGTCGATGTCCTCCAGCTGCTCGCGCCGCTCGTCCGACAGCGCCCCGGCCGACGACCGCCCGGCAGGGCTCGGAGCGCCTGCTCACGTGGTGGGTGCGCCGAAACTACGGGTCCATGAGTGATCTCATCACCCAGGACGCGCACGCCAAGCACGGCAAGGCCGTACGCAGCGAGATCCGCCGGGCCTACGAGGACTACCGTCTGACCGCCTTCGACATCCTCGCCGTAGCCCACGACATGCCCGCCGCCTGCACCGTTACGGCCCGCCTGCACCGCGCCAGCGGACCGTCGGCGACCGTCTCTCTCCGATGGATCCGCGAAGACGCCAAGGCCTATCCCAAGCCAGACCCGTGGCCGGGAGAATGGCGACTGTGTACGTGGGAGCCCTGGCACCTCTTTGCACACGCGAGCAACTGACGTCAGCACTCGCTGCACCTCAGTCGAATGCAAAGCATTCCGCCGCGGAGGCTGCTGCCTTCGTCTTTCGGTCTCGGCCCGTCTATGGACTGGGTACGGACCCTTTCGGCTGGCTGCGTGCCGCGAGACGCGTCATCGCGTCGGTCGACTGCACGATACGGAAGCCGGGCGAGCTTGGCGTGGCTTCGTTTCGTCCTGGACCGCTGGGCGGAGATCCTGGAGCGCCACTTCCCACCCCACCTCCCGGACCCCCGACCACACGACCTCGTAGTTCCGAACACGCTGACGAGTGGCTTCTCCGCCGGATCAGCCGGGTACGCGGCGGGTGGCAGTGTCATTCGACGACGACGTCCTGGCGCAGGTCCAGGTAGCAGCGCAGCCGGACACCAGGCTGACCTGGGTCACGCGTGGTGCGGTCGGCGATGGCGGTGGCCCACAGAGAGGCCAGCTCCTGCTGAAAGGCGAGGGCGGTGCGGTCGTCGACGGCCGCGACGTCGACGACGACCAGCCCGGGTTCCCTCAGGTGCAGTTCGTTGATCGGCTCCATGTTCGGCACGACGCGCTGAAGACTGTCAGGGTTCGTCGTCACGCGGAGCTTCACCCGGACCGGGTGCCTCCCCGTGCAGGGGCAGTGGTGGCATGCGCCGACCGCGCCACCGCCGGCACCTCAGCGCTCGGCCTGCTCGCGCAGGAAGCGGCGCTCCTTGATCCGTCGACGCACCTGCCACCAGCGGGCGGTATAGGTGAGGTCTTCCCGGCAGACGTCCAGGAACGCATCGCGGGCGGCCACCACAGCATCGGCCTGCTGCTGGAAGCGGCCGGCGTTCTTCTCGTTCAGATCCAGGTCGCCGGTCGCGGCAACGAGGGTCTCCGCTGCGGCGATGACGTGCACGCTGCCGCACAGCCGCACGCCCTGCAGCGCGCCGATGAGTTCGCTGCTGAGTTCCCACGCTTGGGGCAACTGGCCCAGCAACACCTTGTTCGCCGACCGCCCGGCCTCACGCCGGAGGTGGGCGAACTGGTAGGCGTAACCGAACGAGCGGGCGGAGGCGTCCAGCAGCCGCCGGTAGGCCTCTGCGCGGTCCTCGTTGCTGCCCAGCCGGGGCACGCCCGTGGGCCGGTACCGTCCGATCAGAGCGCTGGCCACGCTGCCCGTGGCCTTGATGCCAGCAGCGGCCATGCCCGGCGTTATGAAGGTCATGCCCGGTTCTACCACCCGGCGGCCCCGGCGCCGGCCGGGACGCCGCAGCAGCCGAACCAGGCGAGCCGTCCCGTAGGCGGTGCCGGTCAGGTCGCGCAGCAGCGCCAGGGCGTCGCCGTCAGGAACAGCCGCCAGGTCGGCCAGGTAGTGGAGCAGATGGAACAGCACAACGGCCTCCGGGACGTCGGCGGAAACGGTTCTCGCCCCTTGCCGAGTCCGGGAGGCCGCCAGACAGCAGCGGCGCCCGATGTGTTCCGAGTGAGTACCGGGGCTCTCCTATTCAGGGTGAGCCATCAGTCGCCTGAAGTGTTAATCAATGCCTGCCCAACGCGGGGAAAGCGTCCTACGCTGCCGCGCATGGCACGCACATGGACAAGACTCCACGAACACCTCGGATGCCCGCCCGGCCCCCTCACCTTCGATATGGTCCGCCAGGCCGCAGCGGACCACCTGGAGGAGTCCGACGACCTGGACTGGAAGGAGGCACTCCCTCAGCCGCTCAGGGACGGCCGGTGGAACGAGTTCGCCAAGGACGTAGCCGCCATGGCCAACACCCGTGGCGGGCTGATCATCTTCGGGGTCCAGGACAAGACGACTGCCCTGGTGGGCATCGACCCCGACGAGGTCAACCGGCAGCAGTACGCCCAGTGGATCCGCAACCATGTCCAGCCCTACCTGCCGGACCTGGACATATTCGAGCTGAGCGACGGGACGAAGACCGTCCTGGTCGTCGATGTGCCGGCCAGCGAGCTGGCACCGCACTTCGTGTACGGCACCGCCGCCAAGGACAAGGACCAGCAGGCCGCGGTCGTCCCGTACCGGGACAACGACCACACCGCCTGGATGGCAGAGCACCAGATCGAGCGCGCCTACCGCGACCGCTTCGCCCGCATCGGCCGGGCAGAGGAAGAAATCCAGCGCCACATCGACTTCACCACCAAGACCATCGCCGCACACGCCACAGCTCCGTCGGCATGGTTCGTCGCAGTTTCCCGCCCGCAGCGCCCCCTCCCCCGTGGGGCCTACACGATGGACAGGGATGAGGCACGCGCCGTCCTGAAGGCCGCCACGAAGCGAGCCCAGGCCTTACTTACCCGGAAGACGGTGCCTGGCCCCCTTGTCGGGATGGGGGACACCCGGCTCAACCCGCGCCCAGGACTGCGCCGCTGGGTATGCAACAACTTCGAGTTGCCCATGAACCGGGAGGTCATCACCGAGCTGCACTATGACGGCACCGTGGTGATGGCGGCCAATCTGTCCTTCATCCGTGAGAGGGAGGAGCCCCCGGGCCAAGACGATGCCCTCCCCGTGTCCGAGCGCCTGGTGACGGCATGCTGCTTCGACTTCATCGCCACCGCCCAGGAGCAGCAAAGGAAGCTCCGCCTGGACAGCACGCTGCAACTCACGGCGGCGATCATCTCTCCGGACGGGCCCAGAGCCCTGGCGCCGCTCACCTCCACGTGGGGTGACGGCCCCGAGAACACACCGCCGTACGCCCGCCGGCCCCATTACCTCCAACCCGCGCACACAGCGCTCTCCCCGGCGGCGGCCGACGACGAGGGGCGCAGCAGTGCCAACGAACTGTGCGCGGATCTGATGAACCAGTTCGGTCTGTAACCGGGACGTTCAGCCGCACAACCGAGCAGAGGAAATCATCGGCTTCGATGACGAGCTGATCACCTGGCAGAAGCCCACCGGCTTGGCCCGGGATCCCAACGCCCACCCCGAATGGGCTGCCGCGATCTGGTCTGGCGCCCGCGCCGCCCTGCTTACCCAACGCCACCGCGACGACGACACCTACGCCGGCGCCCTGCACACCCCGCCCGGCAGCGTCGTCGCCTTCCGCACCGACGCCCTCTACCTCACCCAGCCCCAGAACTGGCCCTATCACCACCAACCCGGCGACTACCTCCTGAAGGGCCACCTCACCCACCACGTGGCCGCCCCCCACCACCGAGGAAGAACCCCTCGCTCTGCGCGACGCCGGACGTATCGCCCTTGCCCGGAACGGGGGACAGAACTGATGCCGCCACGTCCCCGCCGCACCGCGCCAGTTGAACGAGGCCGCCCAGCTCGCCGACCAGCTCCAGGCAGCGGGCTACACCAAACGCGACATCGCCCGCATCATCAACCGAGACCCCTCCCTCGTCTCGCAGTTCTACACCCAAAACAAAGGCGCAGCCTTCATCACCGCCCTGCGCCACGTCCTGACCGCCATCGAGGCCGGCGGCATCACCGACCTGCCCGAACTTGCTACCATCGCCGCCCGCCACACCACCCGCCGTACCACCACCTCCGGCACACCCGCCCGCGTCCGCCGCAAAGCCGTCCTGATCACCCCCACCGGAACCGGCGCCGGCCGCGTCGCCGCCCAGGCCATCGCTTCCGGCTCCACCCGCCTACGCCCCCTGATCGCCGAAGCAGCCCGCCAAGGACTGCGCCTGGCCTTCACCGTCCGCCTCGCAAAAACCGCCTACCTGCACCCCTCCGGCAGCCGCACCGACTCACCTGGCATCCGCCGCAACGTCATCCAACGCGCCGACCACACCGAAGAACGCTCCTACGGCTCCGCCACCACCGGCGGCTATGACGCCGCAGACTTCGCCCGCCGCGTCGACGCCGCAGGAGGCGACGTCACCGCCGCCGTGCACCAATGAGCCTTTGCCAACTTGCCTCGTGAGCTGGTCAGTTGGGTCGACAGATGAGTGAAGCCCCTGGTAGACGGGTTCACGACCAAGATCACCCGGTACCCACCAGAGGCTTCGCATGCTTGTCTACCCGTGTGGGCTGGACGTGTCCAGTCGATCCCTGTCCTTCCTCGCTGCTCGCCTGCGAGAACACCATCGTCGGATCAAGAGCCGCTGGCGTCGGCTCCCGGTCGGCCGTCAAGCCCTGCTGGTGTTGGCGCATCTGCGGAACGGAACCACGTACGCCCAGCTCGCGGCGGGTTTCGGGGTCGGGACGAGCACGGTCTACCGCTACATCAGCGAGGCCGTCGACCTGCTGGCCGCACTGGCACCGACCCTCGACGAGGCCGTCCGGGCTGCTTCGACGAAAGCGTACGTCCTGCTCGACGGGACGCTCCTCCCCATCGACCGGATCGCCGCCGACCGGCCCTTCTACTCGGGGAAGCATAAGAAGCACGGCATGAACGTGCAGGTCATCGCCGATCCGTTCGGCCGGCTGCTATGGGCCTCGCCCGCACTGCCAGGAGCCGTTCACGACGTTCGGGCGGCCCGCGAACACGGCATCATCAACGCCCTCGACCAGGCCCGAATCCCTTGCTGGGCGGACAAGGGCTACCAGGGCGCCCGCGGTACGGTCCGGGTTCCGTTCCGCGGCCGATGGGAGACACTTTCCACAGGTCAGCAGGCCGTGAACCGATCCCAGGCCAAAATCCGTGCCCTCGTCGGACAAGCCATGGCTACCCTCAAGAACTGGCGACTCCTTCGCAAACTCCGCTGCTCGACCACCCGCATCACGGGCCTGGTCCAAGCTGTCCTCACCCTGCATCACGCCAGCTCACCAGCAGGTTGAAAAGACCTCGCTGTATGGAAATCGCCAGGTCCGCGCAGTTCTTTTGGGAGGTCAGAATCCCACAGTTGCCTCGAAGGTGTCGCGCGTCTGGGCGAGTTGGAACCAACGCTCGGCAATCGCGTCCGGGTCGCCGTCCCCCGAGCCCGGCACGATCGGCAGTCCGATCGAGAGGTGCCCGACGTACACGCCCTCCCTCGCCAGATCGCCGTGGATGGCGCTGGCCCAGTTACGCAGCCCCGCCATCGCGATTCCGGTGTTGCCCATCATCGGCATAGGCCTGACAGCGGACATGCCAGTGGTGAATAGCAGGGCACCGTCACCGGACTCGCGCATGGCCGGCAGGACTGCCCGCGACGCGGTCAGGGCACCCGCGACGATCAGCTCGAACTGTGCACGGGCTGAAGCAGCCGTGGTCTGAAGTGCACTGGTGAAGCCCCACGCGGCGACGTCGGGCCCCTGGCTCGAGGTGTGGTCCAAGTTGGTGCCGGGACTATAGGACAGCAGGCCGATCCGTCCCAGTTCCGCGGCTGCGGAGCTGAGGGCGGAGGTAAGTCCTTCCGTATCAGTGACGTCGGCAGGGAAGACTCCTACCGTGATTCCCTCGCCCCTCAGTGACTCAGCGATCGGCTCCAACTTGCCCCGGGTACGGGAGATCAAGGCGACGGGGTGCCCTGCCGAACCAAATCGGCGGGCGATGGCACGCCCCAGGCCGGGACCCGCACCAACCACGGCTATGGTGCAAGACATTCCATGCTCCTCGCGATAGTTACGATGTGTTCGTAACCCCACGCTAGTGATGCGTAGCCACGCTTACAAAAGGCACATTCATGTCAGGAACCCCCACCGCCCCAATGGTCTCAGCACCTGTGGCGCTGCCTCATCCCTGTGCATCCTGGCCGGACAACGGCCGCCCCATCCGCGAGACCCTGGACCGCGTCGGCGACAAATGGTCCGTCCTCATCATCGGTATCCTCGCCCTCTCCGGGCCCCTGCGGTTCAGCGCACTCCACCAGAGCGTCCCGGGCATCTCCCAGCGGATGCTCACCCTCACCCTGCGCCATCTGCAACGCGACGGACTCGTCAAGCGCACTGCCTACGCAGAAGTCCCTCCACGGGTCGAATACGAACTCACCCCGCTCGGCAGCAGCCTCCGTACCATCGTCACCCTCCTTGCCCAGTGGGCGACCGACCACAACGACGAGATTGAAACCGCACGTCGGCACTTCGACGCCCGCTGAACATTGCAGCCCAAGTCCCGTCCGGCAGACCAGCCGGAACATGTCTGTGACTGTGTAAGTCGGCGTGTTCGAACTGCGCCGCCGCCGAGCCGCCTGACACACCCCTTCTCTTCCCTCGTCCTGCCGTCCACCGATACGGAGAACCCCCAACGGCCTGCTGCGACAGTACGTCCCCAAGGGCACCGACCTATCCGCCCACACCCGCGAACACCTGGACGCCGTCACCGCCGAACTCAACGGCCGCCCACGCAAAACGCTCGGCTGGGAAACCCCCGGCCGAGCGCCTGCATAAACTGCTCGCAGCCTGATCAACACGACCACGTGTTGCGACGACCCCTAGAAAGCGCCGTCTGACCAGGACCTTTCTGGTGGAGCCGCTCTCACTGAGCCCTTCCAACCTGGTTGTGAGATCGAGCGGTGGCGGGACAACGAAGCTCCACGTAGATGGGTTGTCGCCCAACAGCACCCTTCTCCGCCTGGAGCCCCGAGTTCTTGCCACCCATCCGGGCTGGATCTATCCACTTCCGCACTGCGACTGCTTCGGCGGGAGCTGGCCGCTAGGCGGTGACAGATCGGCACCCGACGACGCTGACCTGCAGTCGCCACGCGCTGACGAACCACATGCGCTGCAACCACACCTTCGCCGAGCTCGCAGCCGGATTCCGCGTCGGCCTGGCCCCAGCCGTACACCGCGCGAAGTCAGAAATCAAGCAGGAGGAACGTCTGATCGCACGAGGCGGACTCGCGCGGCTGGTATGCGGCCGGGCAGATAGACGAATCCATTGCCGTTGTCGAGGAGCAACCCTTCATCGACGCCGTCCACGGACCAGAGATCAACCGGTCCACCGGTGTTGTTGATGATCTCAAGGAAGAACTCTGCTTCCTCCTCGCCCCGACAGACGAAGCTCCCCTCCACCTCAGGGCGGCGGCTGCCGGCGATTCCCGGTGCGGCCCCCATGCGGGTCCAATCCAGGCCATGCTGTGCGATCGACTGCCGATTGAGCACGGACGAAACATGGAAGAGGTTCGACGTATCAGACACGCCAGGAGTATAGGAGGCAGCGAGGCCTTCATCCTCAGGTCGAGGCGGTCAGCTCCAGGGTCAGGACGGCCTTGACCAGGCCGGTGATGCGGTTGGTGCTGCAGCGGAGCTTCCGCAGCAGGCGCCAGGACTTGAGGATGGCCATGGCCTGTTCGCCGAGTGCGCGGATCTTCGCGTGAGCGCGGTTGACGGCCTTCTTCCCGGTGGAGAGCTTGTCCCAGCGGCCGCGGAAGGGGACGCGGGCGGCGGGCCGGAGCCCTGGTACGCCTTGTCGGCCCAGCAAGGGACGCTGCTGGCGTTGAGGGCGTCGAGCAGGCGTGGGTGCGGGCCGCCTTGATGTCGTGGACGGCGCCGGGCAGGGCCGACGAAGCCCAGACGAGCTTCCCGAACGGGTCAGTGAGGACCTGGACATTCATGCCGTGCCTGCGATGCTTGCCGGAGTAGAAGGGGCGGGCGGCCGCGATGCAGTCGATGGGCAGCAGGGTCCCGTCCAGGATCACGAACGCCTTCCGTGCGGCGACGGCCATGGCCTGCTGGAGCGTGGGGGCGAGGACGGCCAGGACATCCACGGCCTCGCTGACGTAGCGGTGCGCCGTGGCCAGGCCGACGCCGAACCCGGCCGCGAGCTGGGCGAACGTGTGACCGTAACGCAGGTGCGCCAGGGCCATCAACGCCTTTCGGCCGCAGGTGAGTCGACGCCAGCGGGTGCCGGCCCGTCCCACGCCGTCCGCGCGGCCCGCGAACACGGCATCGTCGACGCCCTTGCCGAGGCGGACATCAAGTGCTGGGCCGACAAGGGCTATCGGGGTGCCGACGGCACGGTCCGTACCCGTGCTGGGGGCGATGGGAGACCCTTTCCACCGGTCAGCAGCCGGTGAACCGGGTCCCACGCGAAGATCCGCGCACTCGTCGAGCAGGCCATGGCCACCCTCAAGTCCTGGTGGCTCCTTCGAAGCTCCGGTGCTCGACCACCCGGATCACCTGCCTCGTCCAGGCCGTTCTCACCCTGCATCTGGCCAGCTCAGACCAATGATGGAAAAGCCTCAGTCAATGTCGGCTCGCGGGCATCGGTGCCATCACCTCGGTCGGCTCCGTTGCGGACTCGTACGACGACGCGAAGGCCGAGGCGAGTGACGGCACAGGGCGTGGCGGGACTTCGGCCAGGCCATCTTTCAGTGGGGGCGCGGTACAACGAGGAACGGCTCCTTCCTGCTTCCGACCGGGTACCGTCCGTCGAATATGACCCCGACTCGCGGCGGCAACAGGAAGCCTGCCAGCGGTCCGCCTGAAACAAGATCGTCGGACTCCACGACACTCGGGGTAGCTCCCCCTTCGGTACAGGTGGATGAGTGCAAAGCGCGATGCCAGGACAGGCAGGGTGGTCATGGCCCGGCGGTATTGAGCTGCACGGCCTCACCGAAGACAGCGCACCAGTTCGGCCCGGGTGGGCCGAACTCATCCGCTGGGATGCACCCGACGTTGACCTCCGGTCAGCTGGGCAGGAGGACACCCGATAAATCGTGGAGCTCGACGGCAGGTCTCAGTTGCCTGGCGGTGAACTCTTCGTAGAGGCTCCCCAATCAGCCGTCCAGCGCATTGGCGAGGTTGCCCGCGATGAGGAACGGCACGTCGATGCCCGACCAGCGGTCCCCAGCGTCGACTGCGCCGGGACCGGTGAAAAAGGCCCCGGCGTTCACACTGGGGAGGACGCGTCCCAAGCCTGCTCTGACGTGCACCTTGGAGCGGACGTCTTGCTGCTCGATGTACTGGTGGACGAGCGACAGCAGTGTTCCGCCGCATGATGCGGAGAAGTGCGAGGGTGACCGCAGGTGCCCGTGCGGACGGCGCGGTTGATCTGGCCGGTGAAACTTCTGGCGTATCCGGCGGGCGGAGGCGCTCTTGAGGCCGTTGACCAGCTTGAGGCGGCGACCTTGGGGCGGTAGTGCACCAGGAGGTGGACGTGATCGCGTTCGTCGTTGACTCCTCCGGCTCCGCCTCGAAGCCTTTGAACGCCTTGAGGTATCCGGTCCGGTTGGCTTTGCACGAAAGTCATGGAGCCGCGTGCCCGGTGCCCACTTGTGGGGGACACCGCCACACCGGTGGAAGCGGCTACGATCCTCGCAACCCACCCCCATGCAATTGCATATGGGATCGCATTCCCGGTGTGAGCTGCGCAGAGGTCCGTGTGCGGGGTGCCCAGAAAGGGGACTCGCTCGGTGGGACTTCGTCGAGTGAACAGAGAAGGTGACACCATTGCAGTACCCGAACGGAGTTCCGGCCGACGAGATCACCAGTGCACTGTGGGTGAAGAGCACCCGCAGCAACGCCACAGGCGGCAACTGCGTCGAAGTGACGGCCCTGCCCGGCGGAGAGGTCGCGGTACGTAATTCCCGTGACCCGCACGGCCCGGCGCTGGTGTATTCCCGCGCTGAGATGGCGGCGTTCGTGTCAGGCGCCAGGGATGGTGAGTTCGATCATCTGATCGGCTGACCAAGGTGACGGCAACCGTCGGACATGCAGTGCGGATGTCTGCAAAACTGGCGCGGTTCAAGGCCGTTCTGCAGGGGAGCTTGCATGTCCGACGGTTCCGCGGTGCGTGAGGACGCCGTTGCGCCTGTCGTTGCCGACTACGGGCAGACCGCGAGGCCGGAAGCGGCGGCGCGCCTGCTGGGCGAGGCCTTGCGGCAGGCCCGTAGAGAGCGCCGTCTGCCGCTGCGGGACGTGGCGCCGGTCATCCGCGGCTCCGTTTCCAAGCTCAGCCGCCTTGAACGGGGCGAGAGCCCGCCCAAGGAACGCGACGTACGTGACCTGGTGACCTTCTACCGGATGACCGGTGAACAGGCCCACGAGATCGAGAGCCTGCTGCGGCAGGCCAGAGACAGCGCCTGGTGGCAGCAGTACAGCGATGTCACCCCGAACTGGCTCAAGCGCCTGATTGGTCTGGAAGCGGCTGCCACTCAGATCTACTGCTACGAAAACCACGTGGTGCCGGGACTGCTGCAGACCGCTGACTACGCCCGCTCCCTGGTCACCAACGGGCTTCCGGGCGCCAGCCCCGAGGAAGTGGAACGCCGGGTGCGCCTGCGCCTGGACCGCCAGTGCATCCTCCGTACCGCCCACCGTCCCGGCATCGTTGCGATGCTGGACGAGGGGATCCTGCAACGGCCTGTCGGCGGACCGGCAGTGATGCGGCAGCAACTGGACCACCTCCTGCAGCTCTCACGCCACGACGGCATCAACATCCGCATCGTGCCCTTCGAACGCAGCGCCAGCGTCGCCCCCAGCTATCCGATCACCCACCTGGTCTTCGGTGACGGCGGCCCCTCCGAACTCATCTACGTCGAGCTCATCGACAGTGCCCTCTACCTCAGCCGCGCTGCGGAGATTGAGCAGTACCGGAACGTGCTGCTCAATCTTCTGGCCGCGTCGGCGCGGATGAAAGACAGCGAGAGCATGCTGAAGGAAGCCCGTGCCCGCTACGCAGCCCGGGCGGGGTACGCCGACTGGTAAACCAGACCGTTCCCGCCGACGTTCTCCTGGCCGCAAAGGACGGGATTCCTGCCGGGGCCGGCAGATGCGGCAAACCCCCAGAAGGACGTGACCTGTGCACAAGAGCACTGGTCACAGGCGGGCCACGCCGCCCCACTCCACCCACTCGCCTGGCTTGGACCGGAATGCGACCGCGCTGTCAGGCCGCCATCCGGCGACATCCACCAGCCCTGGCTCCAGGAGCTGCATGCCGTCGAAGAAGCTCCGCACCTCGTGCTCCTCGCGGACCCTGCCCCAGTTGTCGTCGGTCGCCACACGCATCAACTCGGTCACCCGCTCCCGCACGTCGGCGCGGCTGCTGACGAGTTGGCAGACCACCAGGAAACTGCCGGACGGCAGCCGCTGCGCCACCTCTCGTACGAGTTCGCCGGGGCGGTCACGGTCAGGCAGGCAGTGCAGCACAGACACGAACAGGGCCGCGACAGGCTGTGTGAAGTCGATCAAATGCCGCACCTCGGGGTGCGAAAAGATCTCGTCCGTCTGGCGCATGTCGGCATTGAGGACCAGGGTGTTCTCGTTCTCCTCCAGAACGGCCCGCCCATGGGCCAGCACGCTGGGGTCCTTGTCGATGTAGACAACCCGGGACCGCTTGTCGACCCGCTGGGCGATCTGGTGCACGTTGTCCTGCGTCGGGAGACCTGAACCATGGTCGATGAACTGACGCACACCGTATTCCTGTGCCAGAACCCGCACAACCCTGCGGAGGAAGCTGCGGTTGTTTCGGGCAAGGCGCCTGGAGTTGGGTGCGATCTGAAGGAGTTTCTCGCATTCTCTGCGGTCCGCAGCGTAGTTGTCGACGCCGCCCAGCAGCCAGTCGTACATCCGCGCCACACTCGGCATGCTCACGTCGATACCGGCTGTTGCAGCATTTCTCACCCCGTATGTCACTGATCCCCCAACCGTCCGCCTCGTGAAAAACCCATGCTAGAGCGGGGCGTGGCAGCTTCCAAGCCACGAACGGGGGAAACGGAATGAGAGTGAAAAATGCCCGCCGGGAGAGAGGAAAGCGCGCCCCGCGCAGTGCGGGGCGCGCGACGTGCGCCGGTGCGCGGCACCTGCCGCCCACCGCACACAGTGGTGAAACAGAGCCCAAGCGGCCCTCACCTGCGGCAGAGGCGGATCACGGTGCGTGCGGTGCCGTGATGCGGCAGTCCGCGCAACCCAGCTGCTGCGGAAGCTGGGGGCCGTCCAGAGCGGTTGCAGCCTGGAGCACCGCCTGCCACAGCGGTTCGATGTCCTCGCTCCGTCCGCCCAGGGCCCGTACCAACCGGGCGGTGGCGGGCCAAGGAGGAGCATGATGCCCGGCCAGCACCTGCCCGATGCAGGCAGACGGGAGAAGCGCCCGCCCGCTGAGCTGGCTGAGCGCGGGCGAACCCGCGGCCAGATATTGGCCGCGCAGCGCCGCCGCGAGATATCCCGCCGCACCCTGCGGCGGCAAAACAGGGGGGTGCACAGCTCCCCGGGCGCTCTCCCACAGCACCCGCAACTCCTCAGCCGCGCCGCCGAACACCGTCACCAGCGTGTACACCTCAGGCCATGCTGGGACGGAGCCGCCGTCCAGGACCTGCAGCAGGTAGGGCACCTCCAGGCCGGCCTGCTCCGCCGCCTGGTCCACCGACACCCCCGAACTGCACTGCAGATACGCCAGCGCGTCCGCCAGACGCTGGGCGGCAGCTTGGCGGTCAGTCTGCGGCTGCCGCGGAGGGAACAGCACGCGCAGGGCAGGCGTGTCCCACAAAGCGCTGGCCTGCGTCGCAGTCGTGCCGGCTGCCGCCGCTATCTCCTCCCAACTTGCTCCCGCCTGCCGCGTCTCGTACACCGCTGCCGCCGCGCACCGCTCGGCCTGCCGCGCGACGGTCTCGAGCAGAGCCAGCCTGGTACGCAGCGGCAACTGCAGCCGCTGCGCCGCAAACAGCCGTCCCGACAAGGCCGCCAGATCGCGTGCCGTCCGCAGGCCGCTGGGCACCACAACCGGCCGGCCCCGCAGAGCATCCCGCTCCCGCTGAGCCTTCCGGCGGCACACGGCGTCGCAGTAGTCCCGCCTCCGCCCGCGCCCTTCTCCCGAACGCAGGACCTGTCCACAAAAACCGCACTGTCTGCGCTGCAACGGCACACGCACGGCGCTTCCGTCCCTTCGCACATTCGACGTTGGTGGCGTCCCGGGCGGACCGCAACAACGAGCAGCCCGCCCGGGGCAGCAGGAACCAGAGCCCCGTCTCCGGTGGCATGCCAGGCGGCGTTACGGGGTCTGGACGTGCACGTAATGCACTGTGAACTGGCCTGCCAGGCGTGCAGCCGGCAGTAGCAGCCACGGAGTTGCGCCCGGTGCTCCCAGAACCCACACCGTGATGATCACCACGATGATCAGGCTCAACTGCAGACGGATGTCCAGTGCGCGCACGCTGCCGGTTTGTGGAATACGAAGGCGCGAAATGGTATTTTCGCGAGACGTCGAGGGCATGCACAGCAGCCCTCGGAGGAGTCGGACAGTCATGGGTTGTGAGCCTTTCTGATTGATTGTCCGCGACAGGGCTCCGGTGGTGTCGTCACACACTGCCGGGGCCCGCTCTTGTTGAGAGCGCACGGCCATTTCCCGGTGAAGGTACCCCCTCATCCCTCCCTGCGTCACGTTAACTCGGCAATCCAGCGCCGTGTTGTCGCGCAAAACTGATGGGCCAACTTATACCCCCATCAGGGCAGTTCTCGTTTCTGACGAAAATCCCTCCAGGTGGAGTGTCGAACAGTCGGAAAACGATCAGGTTCGGTCTTCCGCATTCATTTCTCGACAGAAAGCGCACCCAGTCAAGCGGAGGCCGGCTCCACGATCCACGGTGCCTGCATACGGTGTCCAATTTCTTCACTCTTTCGGGTAGCCGCGCACGAGGCGGAAGGGGCCGTTCCGTTCGTCTGCACGTGCACATGCAAAAAATGGAGGCTCTGTGACACGGAACAGCCGCCCACCCCCCAGGTGGTTGCCCGAGGTAACCCACTGCTCCCCGCAGTGGACGCCGACACTCCGTATGCCGGTTCCACCGCTACGCAAAAACGCGGTCAACCGCTCACCGCCCGACGCCGTTTCGTCAGATCCTGTTCGCGCAATGGCGACGACCGCCACAATGAGACCCTGCTGCCAGGGACGAGGGAACCGGCACGGCCGCAGGCGGCGAAAGACCGGTGTGCCCTCCAGACGCACCGCAGCACGAGCCGGGGGAGTGCATGGCACCGCGCAGAATCACAGAGGCCGAAGCAGTCCGGGTATTCATAGAGCGGGGCGCGCGCCCCCTCGAGCCCTTCCCCGGCACCCAACGCCCGTGGCGGTCACAGTGCCTGCGATGCGGACAGGTCAACTCGCCCCGCTACAACGATGTCGTCAACAAGAACGGCGGGACCTGTCGCGGAGCCTGCCGCTCACAGAAGATCGCCAGCAAGCTGATGCACGACAGCACGAAAGCCGCAGCTGTCATGGAAAGCTGCGACTGGCTGCCTCTTGAGGCCTACCCCGGGGCTGGCAAGCCGTGGCGCTGCCGGTGCGCGCACTGCGCGACCATCAAAACCAAGCGGCTCACCCACGTTCGCAGGGGCCGCGCCCGCTGCAGTAACTGCACAGGGAACACCATCAACACCGCCACCGCCACTGCCGTCATGGCCGCAGCCGACCTCGAACCTCTCACCGACTATCCCGGCCAGCAGCTACACCCCTGGATCGCCAAGTGCCTGCGCTGCGGACACCTCGGCACACCCACCCTCGCCTCCGTCCGCGCCCACGGCCACCAATGCTGGGCCTGCCGCGCCACGCCCTTCCCGATCCGCCAAACCCTGAATGAGAAGCAAGCTGTCGCCTGCATGCTGGCCCACGGGCTCCAGCCACTCGACCCCTACCCGGGCCGCACCGACACACCCTGGAAATCCCGCTGCACCACCTGCGACAAGCATTCGGCACCAGTCCCCGGCACCCTCCCAGGGCACCACGGCGCCTGCCCCGTCTGCGCCCGGCAGGGCATCAACCCCAGAGAACCCGGATACCTGTACCTCGTCGTCCACGACGGCCTTCGCGCCCTCGGATGGGGAATCGCCAATTCCAGCCGACGACAGCCCCACCCCGTCCGCCAGCCCTGGCGTCTTCTGACCCGCTGGCACTTCCCCGCAGCCCAGGACGCCTGGGCCTTCGGACGCCACCTCAAGCAACGCATCCGCAGCAACGGCTACCCCCCGGTCCTCCGCGCCGAACCGGAATTCGGCCCGGCACGCGCGCAGACCGCCTCTCTCGACGACATTTCCTGCGAACGAGCCGTCCGCATCGTGGAAGAGGTAGCGGGCCCCGCCTCCTGACAGGAGACGGCCGCACCGGCTCAGTTGAGCTTGCCTCGCCATGGGACCGGCACTACGGCAAACGAACGTCGACACCCCTCGGCAGGCGGCTGGAACCCAGCCCTGTGAAGACCAGGATCTGCGGCAGCCACGCACCATCGGGTGATGCCGTCTCAGCAGACACCCGGCACTGACATCCGGCTACCTGACGTCACACACTGTCTGCAACTGCGAGGCCGGCCGCTGTGCCTTGTGGGAGCCCTTGGAAGAGGCCTGCCCCTCGGCGGGGACCGCCAGAACGACGGGCACGGAGCGGGCAGCCCCAATCCCGGGCGCGGCGTACGAGGCTGCCCGAACCGAGCCCAGGCGTCCTGTCGCCGCGCAGGGCACTTCAACAGTAGAGCCCCTGCACGAGGCGAGGCCGCAGATCTCGCTCGACTGATGGCGGAGGACACCAGCGCCATCGGTGCTGCGGGCAGCCGCCGCTTCTCCGTCCGTGGGCAATGACGATCTGGCGGGTCTGAACGGCGAGTCGCAGCATCAGCCGCTCCTTGGCGAGGTCGTTTCCGGGGGCCGCCTGGACGAGGCTGGCGTGCAGAGCGGCGAGACGCTGCAGGTAGCGGCAGGCAACCTCGACAATTCTGGCCTTCTCGCTGGCGCGGGTATCAAGCCGTGTGTGTTCCCTGGTCGAAGTACATGTTCAGACGAGGGCCGCTTTCCTGCATGGCGGATACCGGACCGAGTGATCAAGTCGGATACACCATTCGACGCCGGACGTTAAAAATCAAGCGAGAACCGAGGACCTGGAGCTGAGCAAAATCAGCCACTCGTCTCCTCCGCGCCTCCGTCCGGCTGCGGTCTGTAGACGCGCGCCGACGGGACATCTGCCTGGGCAGTGGGCGCATCCTCCGCAGGGGGACGAGCCTGCCGCAGGCAGAGTAGTCGGCGGGCGCCGCCTTCTGGACAGCCCAGTACCCGGAAGTCGGGTGCAGCGGCAGTGTGGCGCCCCGCGGTTCTATTCGGCTTGGTCGGACCGCAACTCGCCCTGGACGGGGTTGGCTGTCTGCCCGTCCTTGCTGGGGGCGGTGTAGAAGACGGCGGCGCCCTGTTTGGTGCGCTGGGCCTGGTTCTTGGCCACGAGTCCTTCAAGGGTGGTGCGTACGACAGTGGTCTTGATGCCGCGCTCGGGGTGGGCAGTGCCGAGAGTTGTGGCGATTTCCGCTGCGGAGCGCGGTTCGTTCTGTCCGGTGAGGTGGCTGCGGACAAGTTCGACCAGTGTGGGCTGGGCCGTCTTTGTGGCTGCGTTCTTGCTCGTGAGCTTCCTGGTAGCCGACTTTTTGGGTGCTGCATGATCCTGGGCGCCAGCGGCCCTCTTTGCCGGTGTCCGCGAGTTGGCGCCGGGCTTGAGGGGGGCATTCTCACGGGGAGCTGGCACAGATGCGCTGTCTGGCGCGGCCGCAGGCTGAACAGGTACGGGCGCAATGCCCAGGGCCTGCTGCACCTTGATCAGAAGGGAGTGGTCGCGCTGCAGGGACGTCAGATGCTCCTGGAGTGCGGCGATGTCCGCGCTGATACGTTCCTGCTCCTTGAGGTTGTGTTCGAGGTCGCTGGTCACCTGGGCGGCGTACTGCGTCGTCAGCCCGGTGGCGGCAGTTGTGCTCTCCGGCATAGTGATGACCCTTCATTCGGTTTCCTGGCCGGTTGTGCCACATCTCTTAGCGCGTGCAGAGCTGTGCGCCAGTGTTCTTGGACTGGCACTCAACGGCAGACAGTAGCTGCTGCGACCGGCCCGACGCAGAGATAGTACGGATGAGTGATGCCTCTTGCTCGAGCTGAGCTTCATGGTTGGGATACGTGACGTTGTCCGGGGTGCACAGTGGGATGGGCTGGTTTCCTCTCGTGGGGGAGTTGCCACAGGACTTCGTCGGTGTCTCGACGGTGGTGCCAGACGGTCAGGACACGGATAGCTGTCAGCCGGTCGAGTAGTTCTGCAGTCTGGTGGGGGCAGTGTCCGCACAGGCGAGCGAGGACGTCCATGTCGGCGCTGTGGTGGACCTGGGCGCACGTGTGTGCGGCCAGGACCAGAGCGGTCAACTGCAGGGCATGCGGTGCGGCGGGCGGCGGGAGCAGCGGCGCTGGACGCAGCGCCCAGTGGGCGGCGCGGCGGCGTGGTCCGCGGCCGGGGGCCTGGTCCAGGACCGTGGCGTCAAGCAGCCGTACCTCCAGGCGGGCCGTCCTGAGATCGGGCATCTCCAGCCAGCCGCCGTGAGTCAGTTCCTCCCACACTTCTTTTCGCCCGCGCAGTCGCATGCCGCGCAGCAACCCTGTCGGCAGATGTACTTGACCGCGGGTGTCGGCCCGCAGGGCGCATTGCAGGGCCAGCAGCCGGCCGGCGGGTGAGGTGAACCGGGGGAGAGCGGCGGCCAGATAAGTGAGCATCTCCCGCACACGCACCCGTTGCTGGGATACGGACTCAAGCCTCCTGCCCGGCGGAGCCGAAAGGGGACTGGAAGCAGGCGGCCGCTGCGGCCCGATCTGGGTGTCCGGCACGACAGCGGTGTTACTCGTTGCCGCCGCGCAGGCCGTGCAGGTGTCGGCCAGGCGCCACGCGCGGCCGGCGCGGTCGCGGGTGAGGGCGAGCAGCACAGGTCCCGCGCATCCGCGGTGACGCGGGTGCCACGAGCAGCCCTGCGTGCGGCACTGGCAGGTGCGCAGATGCCCCGGCAGCACGTTGGCGCGGGCGTGGCAGGCCAGATGAGCCAGAGCGGCGGACCGTGCAGAGCCGGCCTGAAGGGGAGGGGTATGGGCGGTGCAGAGGGGGCAGACGAGATTCGGTCCGCCTGCCTGCTGGCGCAACTCCACCGTCCAGATACGCCGCACCGCGGGGTGCGTGCCGGCCAGCCTCATCGACCCTTCGTCCTCCCGTCGTCCGAGCCGTCGTGGCGGGTGCCCCATTCGAGCGTCTGGGACGGCCGCCGTAGTGCAGACCTTCGCACCGCGAACAACACCACCACTCCCGGCAAATAGTGCAGAAGTCTGCACTGACAGGGCAGTGTTCTGCACCGTCGGATGGTGGAGTGACGATCTTGCCGCCCGACCCCGACCTCACCGCGCTGCGCGTGACGCTCGCGCGCCTGCGGGGCGAACGCGGCTGGACCTTCGACGAACTCGCCGAACGCAGCGGCCTGGCCCGGCGCACCCTCATCGACCTGGAACACGGCCGCACCACCGGGAGCGTCACCACCTGGCACGCACTCGCCCACGCCTTCGACGTGCCCATCGAGAAACTTCTCGGCGCCCTCTGTAACGACCACACCCCGCCCGGACCGAAGCGCCCCTGAACCCCTCCGCCAGCCGGCAGACCGCCACACGTGAATCATCCAAACCGGCGAGCAGCACACGAATACATGTACGTCCGATCGTGCATACGTTCACGCTCACTGTGCCATTCGCAGGACAGAGCTCCCGCCGTCTCCGCTGCCACCGGGTGCCGCCTGGCACGGTCCCCGCATGTGCCCCAACCCCGCCACAGGCGACTGCCACTGGGACGGCAGCCCCCGCCACAGGCGACACCCCCGCCCGCTACGAGTGGCCGCCACCAGCCCCAGCCGCCTGCTGCGCGCCGGCCAAAGCGGCCGCTGCCGCCGATGCGGCAACCGCATCGACATCTACCAGCGCACCGACCAGCGCCCCATCGCCCTGCATCCCGCTGAAGTGGCCACCGAGCAGGTGCCCGATTCCTGCCGCTGGCACCTCGCCGGCGGTATCGCCCACCCCCACGGCGACGGCAGCGCCTGGTGCCGCATCCCCCACATCGTGCTCTGCCCCGGCAGCACCCCCACGCCCCGGCTCGGCCGGCGCCTTGAAGAGGTACGCCGCCAACTCGCCCTCCACACCCGCCGCCTGATCGACACCGGCACCTTCACCCCCACCACGCTCGCCGACAGCCCGCCCGCCACCGGCGCCCCCGCACCCGCCCGCCCGGTCGTGCAGATGCTCCTGTCCCGCTACCTCGCCGACAGCCCCCTCGAGAACATCCGCTGCGTGGCCCAGACCCGCCACCGCCTCCGCTGCACCTGCCCCGTCCTCGACTCCACCAGCCCGGCCGGAACCTGGAAACTATTGCCTGCCGGACCCCAACGCGGCCAACTCGCGCTGCCCGACACACTGATGGCCGTCTACGACCTCAGCCACCTGCCCTACCCCGAACAGGCGCGCTGGCGTACCCAGCACTGTCCCGCACACGCCGCCCCCCGAGGTGCGGCCGATCTTGCCCTGGCTGGCTGGCAGGTTTTCGACCCTCTCCTGCATACAGCGCACATTTACACTCGCCTGCCACACCACCCGGCCGGCCACTCCAGGGGCAGGTGATGATGCCGCACCACGCCCTGGAAATCATGCTGACCCGGCCCCTGACACCATCCGAACTGTGCCGCGCAGCCTGCGCCTGGCCGCTGGTAGCCAACCACGATGCCACCCGCCTGATGGCTCTGGTAAGCGCCAAAACCCCCGACCGTGCCGCACGCCGCCTACGCCGCCGTCTTCACACCCAGGTGCCCATCGACGTGATCACCACCCACTACCCCGACGTAAGCGGACAGATCTTGCTCAACGTTGCCCTCCTACTAGCCACCCGTACTCTCCTCACGGCCGCAGCCCACCGCGCACAGCAGAAACCCGAGCGCTTCCTGGAACTTGACGTCCTCCGGGCCCTTGCCAAACACGCGGACCAAGAAGCCGACCGCCTCGACCAGGCGGTACGCCACCTACTGGCCCACGCCACTCCCGCTCACCTGCTGTCGACTGTCGGACATGCGCTCACCTGGCTCCCTGAAGGAGCCACGCTATGAACCCGACCGAAGAACAAGCCGCAGCAGCCGACGCCTTCCACGCCGGCGACCACCTGTCCCTGCAAGCCGGCGCGGGCACCGGCAAGACCACCACCCTCGCCCTGCTCGCCCGCACCACCAAACGCCGCGGCCGCTACCTCGCCTACAACCGCACCATCGCCCAAGACGCTGCTGAACGTTTCCCTCGCACCGTCCAGTGCAAGACCGCCCACGCACTTGCCTACGCCGCCGTCGGCCACCGCTACACCCGCCGCCTGAACGCACCCCGCCGTCCCGCCTGGCAGACTGGACACGCCCTCGGTATCACCAAAACCATCCGCATCGGCGACCGCGAAGTCTCACAAAAAGCCCTCTCCAACACCGTCCTGCGCACCGTCGCCCACTTCTGCCACACCGCCGACGACACGATTACCCGCCACCATGTACCCCACCTGCGCGGCCTCGAACACCAGACACTCCACGCTGAACTCACAGCCCACATTCTTCCCTTCGCCCGCAAAGCCTGGACGGACATCCAAGACCCCGACGACGGCTGCGTACGCTTCGACCACGACCACTACCTGAAAATCTGGGCCCTCACCCGCCCCAGAATCCACGCCGACTTCCTGCTCCTGGACGAAGCGCAAGACACCAACCCCGTCGTCGAACAGATCTTCCTCAACCAGCGCAGCCACGCCCAACTCGTCATGGTCGGCGACTCCGCCCAGGCCATCTACCACTGGCGCGGCGCCAAAGACGTCATGACCGGCTTCAACGGCACTCAACTGGCTCTGTCGCAGTCTTTCCGTTTCGGCCCCCGGCTGGCCCAAGAGGCCAATCGCTGGCTGCACATCGCGGGCGCCCCCATCCGCCTCACCGGCACACCGGCCGTGCCCACCGAACTCGGCCCCGTGGCCTGCCCCGATGCGGTTCTGTGCCGTACCAACGCCGGCGCTATGGCTCAAGTCATCACTCTGATGGCCGACGGGCGACGGGTCGCCCTTGCCGGGGGAGGGGACGGCCTGCGCGCCCTCGCTCTGGCCGCCCGTGACCTGAAGGAAGGCCGCCGCACGAGCCACCCGGAACTCCTCCTCTTCCCGGGCTGGGGAGAGCTGCAGGACTACGCTGCCCACGATCCAGCAGGGCGTGACCTGCAGCCCTTGGTCGACCTCGTCGACAAGCACGGCACCGAGACCATCCTCAACGCCGTAGCCGGGCTCGCTCCCGAGCAGCACGCCGAAGTAACCGTCTCCACTGCGCACAAGGCCAAAGGCCGCGAATGGGCCTGTGTGAGAATCGCCGACGACTTCGCCCCGCCGAAGAACAGCAGCCATAAAGACGACAACGGATGCACCATCCCCGAGCCGATCGACGACAGCGATGCCCGCCTCGCCTACGTAGCCGTCACACGTACCCGCTGGCGCCTGGACATGGATGGACTGTCCTGGATCGACCACCACCCGGATGGAAATCCGGCAGCCAGCAAACGGGCCTCACCCACCTGACCGCGACAGGGGCGAGAGGTAGCTTCAGGCCGCACAGGAGCATGGATGGCTCTGTTCACCAGAACGGGCTCTGGTCCACTTCCTGTGGTGCGGTCACACGCTGTACTCACTCAGCTCGGCTGCTGAGATGATCGCCTCCTATTTCAAGTTGGCGGGAGTTGGGTCTGTCATGAGCGAATGGTCGCCGGAGGTGCTTGAGGTCCTGGAGGCTTCGGGGTGGACGGCGGGCAGGCGCGTCGACACGGCTGGCTGGCGGTCCATGTTCGAAGGAGTCGGCGTCCGCATGCACGATGCTGCGGAAACGTTTCTCCAGGAGTTCGGGGGGCTGACCGTCAGCATCGGTGGCCCGGGAATCAACCGCGCCCGCGAGCCATTCGAACTGGACCCTGAGCTGGCGTGGGGAGAGGATGACCGGTTCTCCGAGTGGAGCGACGCCTTGGGGAGAGAGCTCTTCCCGCTCGGTGAGCTCGATCACGGCCGATTCTTTCTCGGTATCGATGAGCGCAGCGAGATCTACCTGGTCGAGGGCTGGGTCGCTAGCTTCGGGGCAATGCCGCACGCCCTTGAGAATCTGATCCTCGGCGTGAGGCCCCGCAGGATCGGCGAGGGACACAGGTAGGCGGATCAGGCCTGGTGACAGCTCACTTGGCGAGCAAAACGCGTTTGCGGAGGAGCTCGAATCCCGCGCGGCCGAACATCTGCCGCTTCAGCATCTTGATCCGGTTCACGTGGCCTTCAACAACGCCTGAGTTCCAGGGATGGGAGAGGCCGACAGTGACAGCGTCCAGGTCTCGTTCGAGGTGCCGGGCGAATCGCTGAAGGCTGGGCAGATCGGTGACAGTTGCGGACGCGATCCATTCCGACAGCCGTTCGCCTCGCAGTTGCGTGAGCATGTCCGCGAAGGCACGGACATGGCTGGCAAGGCTTTCGAGGCCGGAGCAGCCGGCCAGTACTGTCTTGAGCTGAAGCCGGTCGCTCTCGGCCAGGGCGTCGGGGTGGGTGAGTATCCAGCGGGTGACCGCACGGGCTGATGGCGGCCGGGGTCCGACTGGCTGGGGCTTGCCGCGCAGGGTCCGGCTGACGTAGGCGCGGACGTTGCCGTAGCCGTCTGGGTAGCCCTGTGCCTTGATCTCCTCCCACAGTTTCCAGGCGTTGGTGCAGCCTTCCTGCCATCGCTGGTCGAGATAGGGCTTGTAGGCATCGAGCTTGGTGGGGCGGCTTTGCCACTGGCCGGTGAACAACTGCTCCGGCTCGGTGGCGCGGGAGAAGCGGAGAACGGTGTTGAGGCCCATGCCGAGCTGCCGGGCGACGGACCGCTTGCTGTGTCCAGCGGCCAGCAGCGCGTGAACAGTTGAGTGCTTGGCGCGGGTGCGTTCGGCGAACCGGTGGCCTGTCGGCCACGGTGATGTCGCGGTCGCCGGCGACGCCTGCCCTGGCTCCTCCAGCGGCGCCGGTGCGGGTCGCAGGCAGCCGCGGTGTCGGTAGAAGCACTTCTCGGCGGCTTCGCCGAGGTTGTGCCAGAGGTGCCACCTGTCAGCGACCTGGAGAGATTGTGGGGCGCCTCGGGCGGCGCCTTCGGCGTAGAAGAGGGCGCGGTCCCGGCAGATGATCTCGATTCCGGGCCGCTGGGAAAGCCAGGCTGCGAGCGTGTCCGCCTCCCGGTCCGGCAGGAGGTCCACCGGGCGACGTGTCTCGACGTCGACGAGCACGGTTCCGTAGATCCGGCCCTTGCGCTGAGCGTATTCGTCCACGCCGACCACGCGGGGCGTGGCGGTAGGCGGATCCGGCAGTGAGGTGATCAGCCTCAGTAGAGTGTTCCGGCTGACCGGCACCCCGAGGGCGTCCGCCATCCGGGCGCCGGCCCGTCCCGCAAGCGCGAGTCCGACCGAGACCAGCGTCGATCGCAGCCGCTCTGTCCGCCGACCGAAGCGATGGGTGAGCCCAGGCACCTGCTCAGCAAACGTCTTGCGCGGGCAGGAGTCCTCCGCGCAGACGAACCGGCGCACCCGTAACGACACCACGACGAACTTGCCCGCTGTTGGTAGATCACGGGGAAACCGCAGGTAGGAGCCGTGTATTCGCCCCGACCAGCACCCGCAGCCCGGACACGTCGCCCGCTTGGCCGTGGTCCGGGCCTCCACTCGGACACGCGTGTCAGCCACCTCGACCGACTCCACCGATACATTCTCCACCGGCCCGAAGAGCAACTCATCCAGCTGCGGACGTACTTCGTTCACGGCGCAAAACTGTCGACCCCACCACACGCGGGCGGGACGATTTTCGGGCGACCTCGACCGCCATCGGACGACGGTCAACAGTCACGCTGCGTACGCGACCACAGGAAGTGGGCCAGAGCCCCAGAAGGTTCTGGCTCACTTTCCGTGCAGGGCTGACTGAGCGTGACGTCAGCGGTGTGGTGGGATGGCCGAACTCTGTCGTTGACCTGCTGGGAGACCGCCGTGATGCCCGTGTACTCGTCTCTGACTCGTGCTTTGGCCGAGGCTTTGGTCGATGTCTTGTGGTTCATCGACGGCAGTGAAGACGAGCAGATGGATCCGGACGACGCAGTCAAGGTCCTGGAGGGTGTCGCCCACCTGGTCAGCAAGCTGTCCAGCGATCAGCGGAACGAGTTGATCGCATTGCTGGGGACAATGGCTGAAGCCGAGGCCGACCCTGCGCGACGCGAGTTCCTGGAAGGGTTCCCGGAAGGCTTCGGGCTCCTTGATGATGCGGTCTGACCTGTGGCTCACGAGTAGAGCAAGACGCGCTTGCGGAGGAGATCGAAGCCGGCCCGGCCGAACATCTGGCGCTTGAGCATCTTGATCCGATTAACGTGTCCTTCGACGACACCGGAATTCCAGGGCAGGGTGAGGCCGGCGATGACCGCATCGCGGTCACGGTCGATGCCTGCGGCGAGGGTGTGAAGGCTGGGCAGGTCGTCTCGCGGGACAGCGTCGAGCCACTGCGGCAGCCCTTCGCCCTGGCGCTCAGTGAGCATCTGGCCGAAGGATCGGACGTGACCGGCGAGCGCGTTGAGTTCGGGGCAGTGGACCAGGACGGCCTTGAGTCAAAGGCGATCGGTCTCTGTGAGAGTTTCGGGTCGGCGGAGGATCCAACTGGCGACGGTGCGAGGCGAGGGCGGTGGTGCAGTGACCGGGTCGGACGAGAGACGCTTGGTGCGGAAGTACGCGCGAACTCGCTGATAGCTGCCGGTGTAGCCGAGTGGCACGATCTCCTCCCATACCTTCCATGCGTTGGTGCAGCCCTGGCTTCAGCGGTCATCCAGGTAGGGCTTGAACGCGTCGAGCTTGGACGGCCGACCCTTCCACTGCCCGCGGAAGAGGTCCTCCGGGGTGGCTGCGTCGGCGAAGAGCTTGACGGTGTGGGAGGTCATGCGGAGTTGGCGGCCGATCGCCCTCCGACTGAGCCCGGCGGCCAAGAGCTCGTGGACGGTCGTGTGCTTGGCGCGGGTGCGGTCGGCGAAACGATGTCCGGTAGGCCAGGGCGAGCCGGACGGATCTTCGAACTTCTCCGGCTCGGGGGCGGGCTGGGCTGGACCTGGCGCCAGCACCCGCAGGCTGTATTGACCCGCATCGTTGTTGACGCGGCTGATGGGTGGTTTCCCGCCGAGCGCGGTGTGGCAGCGGTGATGGTTGTAGGTGTGAAGGAAGTCCGCGAGGGCAGCGGTGCGTTCGGCGTTGCTGTAGTACGGACGCACGTAGGCCCATTCGTCGAGGAGCGTGCGGTTCAGGCGCTCGACTTTGCCGTTTGTCTGCGGGCGGTAGGGGCGGGTGCGCTTGTGGGCAATGCCGGCGGCGCTGAGGGTCCGGCCGAACAGCTTGGAGCGGTAGCAGGAGCCGTTGTCGGTCAGGACGCGCTCGACGGTGATGCCGTGTTCGGTGAAGAAAGCGTTCGCGCGCTGCCAGAATGCGGCGGCGGTCTTTTTGCGCTCGTTGGCCAGGACTTCGCTGTAGGCGAGCCGGGAGTGGTCGTCGATTGCGGTGTGGACGAAGCTGTAGCCGATGACGGGGCTGCCGCCTTTGCGCGCGTCGGTCGTGGCCTGTCTGTTGGCACCGGCTTGCTGGCGGGGCATGATGCGGTGCCCGCCGCCGTCGGGGATGTTGCCGAGCTTCTTGATGTCGACGTGGATCAGCTCGCCGGGGCGTGCGCGTTCGTAGCGGCGGATGATCTGGCCGGTGGGCCGGTCCATCCAGCTCAGCCGGTTCAGGCCGTGGCGGGTGAGCACGCGGTGGACGGTGGAGGCGGGTAGGCCCAGGATCGGGCCGATCCGTGCGGGGCCGAGCTTTCGCTCGCGCTGCAGCGTGCAGACCTGCTCCTCGATGTCTGAGGAAGTGCGGTGCGGGGTCGTCTGGGGCCGACTCGTGCGGTCGTACAGGCCGGCGTCGCCCTCGGTGCGCCAGCGGCGCCTACCCACTTGTAGGCCGTGGCGCGGGAGATGCCCATTTCGTCGGCCACGTGCGCAACGGGGCGACCGGATCGGACCCGCTCGACCAGCAGACGCCTGCCATGGACGGTGAGCCGGGCATTGGGGTGGGACACAAGCTCCTCTGTCGTTGTCGTTCGTCGGGCCCGGTTGCTGTCGGCGGGCGGCGAGGCTGGGGAATTCGTCGGAGGCGTCCGGGACAACGGCGGTGCTAGGAAAGGTCCTTGAGCAGGGCGCGGGTCTCGGCGACGATGCGGTCCTGGAATGCGGGGTCCTGGACCTGGGCGGAGCCGCGCATGGGGTGGCCCTTCTCGTCGTGGTAGACGCCCGTGGCCTTGGAGGTGTCGGTGAGAACGCCAGTGATCATTCGGGCAGCGCGCTTGGGGGTGCTGCCGCCGGGCATGAGCGGGGCGAGCGGGCCGATGACGTAGGTGGCGAGCAGTTTCAGGACGGGGTTGGCGTCGCGGGCCAGGCCGGTGCTCGGGTTGAAGCCGGGTTCGACGGCGTTGAACCGCAGGCGGGGGGTCTCTCGGGCGAAGGCGAGGACGGTGGCGAGGTTGGCCTGCTTGGAGGTGGCGTAGGCGTCGTAGCCGGGTTTGGCCGAGCCGCCGGGCTCCCAGTGGCCGTGCAGGCTGTCCTTGGCGGTGAGGTAGCGGGCGCCGCGGAATCCGGCCTTGACGGCGGGGCCGCGCTCGGGGTCTTCGACGGCCGAGCAGGTGAAGACGACGTTCGCACCGTCGGGCAGGTGCGGGATCAGGGCCTCGGTGAAGGCGAACGGGCCGAGGTGATTGGTGGTGAAGGCCAGGTCCCAGCCCTGGGCGGTGGTAGTGGTGACGGTGGGCATGATGCCCGCGTTGTTGAGCAGGCCCGCGATCGGCAGACCGAGCCCGGCGATCTCCTCGGTGGCGCGGCGCACACTGGCCAGGTCGGCGAAGTCGCAGACGACCGAGACGGCGTGGCCACCGGGCCGGGCGTTGATCTCGGCCTCGACCTCCTTGAGCTTGGCCGGGCTGCGCCCGACGAGCACGAGGGTGCCGTGGGCGGCGAGGTCCAGCGCGGTGCGGTATCCGATGCCCGAGGTGGGGCCGGTGATGATCCATGCCTTGCGGGGCTGAGCGTTCATGGCTGAAGGTCCTTTGTCGAGGGGATGCTGTGAGAGCGGGTCAGGTCCGGCCCGGTATGCCTGTTCCGGCCAGGACGCGCCACAGGGCTTCGAACGCGGTCTCGGCGTTGGCCGAGGCCCGGTCGGGGTCCCGGATCATCTCGTCGATCGCGGCCTCGGCCAGGGCGTTGGCGAGGGTGAGGACGAAGCCGAGCGGCACGTCCCGCACCGGCCCGCCGGCCCGGGCGCGCTCCAGCAGATCGGCGATCCCTACCGAGACCAGGCCCACTTGCTGGTGACTCTCGTCGGTGATCTCGTCGGCGACCTGGAGCTGCGCCAGGACCCGGCGCTTGTCGGGATTGCCGGTCGCCCAGCGCGCCCAGTGCTCCCACATGTGACGCACCTGCTCGCGTGGCTCACCCCCGGGCGGAAGGCCGGCCAGTGACGCCTGGGCCATCTCGGTCTTGAGCGCGATGAACAACTCGTTGAGCAGCTGCGTCTTGGTGTCGAAGTAGGTGAACAGTGAGCCGTTGGAGACACCAGCCTCCTTCGCGATCACCGCCGTGGACGCCGCGCCAATCCCCTGGGAGGCGATGACGCGCGCGGCAGCTGACAGGATCGCCTGGCGCCGTTCCTCACTGCGTGGTCTGGCCATACCCCCACCATATAAGAGAGTGACCAGTCACTCAACCTGGGGCTTACTCGACACCGTGCGCCCGAAAGGGCTGCATGCGCGTCCAGGCCGGTGGAGGCTGCAGCTCCGGCCTGGGGCGCTCCTTGGTCTACAGGGCGGTCAGAGCGTCGAGTTCGGCGAGAGCGCCGGTGGGCAGGATGAGGCGGGCTGCGGCGACGTTCTGCTGCAGGTGGGCGGCGGACGAGGTACCGGGGGTGAGCAGGATGTTGGACGATCGCTGCAGCAGCCAGGCCAAGGCCGCACCTCATCCTTGCCCTTCGCGCACGTCAAGGAGTTTGCCCTCCAAGGCCAGGGCGCCAGGAGCTTGGCAGGCGAAATGAAGGGGTGCCACACCATATCCCCGCCCACCACGAAAGCGGTTCCCGCCGACCTGTCAACAACGATGCGGGTCCATACACCTAGGTGTGGCTGGGGCGGGTGCGTAGGCCGTCGATGATGAGGTCGAGGAGGCGGGCGGTGCGGGCTGCTGCACCGTCGCCGGGCGGGATGCGCCACAGGGCGCCGAGCTGGAGAAGGACGTCCTGTGGGTCTAGGTCGGCCTTCAGCTCTTGTGTGGCGGCTCCGGCATCGAGAAGGGCGTCGATGGCGCTGAGGAACGGTCCGTAGTTCGGGTCGTCGTGGCCCCCGTCGGTTGCGGCGTGGATGACGTCGGACAGGCCGTACTTGAGCTTTCCGTAGCGGGCGACCTCTTCGAGCCAGCGGCGCAGGGCCTCAAGGGGCGGCAGGTCGGCGGCGAACTCGTAGGCCAGGTCGATGACCTTCTGAATCTCCTGGTGGTAGAGCTCCATGATCAGCGCTTCGCGGGTGGGGAAGTGCCGGTACAGGGTGCCCACGCCGACGCCCGCGCGCTTGGCGATCGCCGTCATGGAGGCGCCCGAGGATGCCGCGAAAGCCTCGCCGGCGACGGCCAGGATGCGGGCGCGGTTGGCCACCGCATCGGTGCGGGAGGCGCGAGGAGAGGGCGAGGACATGCCTGGTCCGATCGGTCCGATTGCGAAACGGAAGGGCTTCCGTTACGGTCGAGGAGAAGCACCGGAAGGGCTTCCGCTTAATCTTGTCACACCGCATGGAGGACAGTCATGCCGGAAACGGTCCTGGTCACCGGAGGCACCGGATATGTCGGCGGCTGGTGCGTCGCTGAGCTGCTGCGGCGCGGCTACCGCGTACGCACCACCGTGCGCAGCCACGGCAGGGAGCAGGCGGTGCGCGACGCCGTCGCCACGCAGGTGGATGCGCAGGACCGGCTGGAGTTTGCGATGGCCGACCTGACCGCGGACCAGGGCTGGGACGCGGCCGTCAGGGGCGTGAACTTCGTCCTGCACGTCGCCTCGCCGATGGGCGGCGCGGGCGCCGAGGACCCCGCAGCCCTGATCGCCGCCGCCCGTGACGGCGCGCTGCGCGTGGTGAGCGCCGCCGCCGAGACAGGTGTGCGGCGTGTGGTGATGACCTCCGCGGCCAACACCGCCAGCCCCTCCTCCTACACCGAGGACACCATCACCGACGAGACCTTGTGGACCGACCCCGAGGATCCCACGCTGATCCCCTACCGCCGCTCCAAGACCCTTGCCGAGCTCGCCGCCTGGCACTACATGGCCACCTACGAAGGCCCCACGGAGCTGACCACGATCCTGCCGGGCGCCGTGTTCGGACCGATCCTGTCCACCAGCACCATCGGCTCGGCCGGCATCATCCAGCAGATGCTCACCGGCACCATGGCCGGCGTCCCCCGCATCGGCCTGGAGATCGTCGACGTCCGCGACCTCGCCGACATCCACATCCGCGCCATGACCTCCCCCAAGGCCGCAGGCGAACGCTTCCTCGCCACAGGCGAATTCACCTGGATGCTGGACATGGCCCGCGCCCTGAAGGAGGACCTGGGCCAGGACGGCGAGCGCGTCTCCACCCAGGAGACCCCCGACGACGTGGTACGCGCCAACCCCGCCATGGGTGAGATCGCCCCCTCGCTGGGGCGCCGCAACCGGCACAGCACCGCCAAGGCCCACACCGTCCTGGACTGGCAGCCGCGCCCGGCCCGCGAGAGCGTCATCGACTGCGCCCGCAGCCTGCTCTCCCACGTCGTCGCGTAGCGGCAACACGCAGCGCGGCCCGCTCAGCCAGGCCGTCGACGGACGCTGCCGCCCACTCGCGTTCGGCCTTCGACAACCGGCCTTTGACCGTACCGTCTACAAGCAGCGGATCTCCATCGAAGGCTGCATCAACAAGCTCAAGCCGTGGCGCGGCCCAGCAACCCGTGACCAAAGAGCCGTCACCAGTTACCTCGCCGCCCGGGATGCTGTCGCTTCTCGTGAACATCGAACATGGCACGGCTTGAACGCCTCCCGAAGTGCTGAACAGGCGCTGTTGAATCTGGTGAACAGAGCCACATGGAAGATGCCCAGGCAGGGGAAGGTCCCTCGTGCGACAGCTGCCAGGCCAGCTGCGCGTGGTCGGGCCGACCCCCGTCGCTCTGGGGCCGCTCGATCAGGAGATCTTGAGCTGGTTCGCGCGTACACGGTCGCCGCGGTCGCTCCGCTGCGGGAGCCGCGTGGAGAGGAGCCTGCGGGTCGTGATCAACTCGGTTATCTTCCGTTCCTCCGGCCAAGACCTCACCACCACCGGCACCTACACCGAGATGACCTCCCGGCTGGCCGAACCCGTCCTGCTCGGTTTGGCCGTCCTCGCCATCCGCAACCGCGTCAAACGCTGACCCCACCCGGCAGAAGGGGAAGAGACACCACGGTCACTGAAGTGATCAGTTGCTCACACCGCCCCGAGGCGCCGCACGGACGATTTCAGTGCGCAGGTCACAGCACCACCCGCTGCAATCTTCCGTGCGGCCCGACAGTGACCGGCGAGCGGTATGAGTACCGTGGCGCCCGCTGTGACCACACTCGCGACGATGAGCGCCCGGGCGCTGCCGAGGAGCCTGCTGACCTTCGGAGTCAGGGCCGCGCCGATCAGACTGCCCAGGCCGCCGGAAGCCATCAGGATCCCGACGACGGCAGCCGGCGTGTCCAGTGTGCGCACCAGAAACACGGGGGTGAGGGCCATCTGGGCGCCCGCCACGAAGTTGATGAGGGTCGCCACCACCACGCACGGGGCGATGAACCGGTGCCGGACGACATAGCGAACGCCGTCCCTGATCAGTGCCACGAACGAGGTGTCAGCTTGCGAGGGTGGGGTGGGTGCCGGCCGGGGCAGACTCCACAGCTACGCCGTCGAGACGATGTAGCTCACGGCGTCCACGACGAGGCTTGCGGCAGCTCCGAAGAGCTGGGCAAGGAAGCCGCCGAGCGACGGGCCGCCCAACTCGATAGCTCTGGCATCGTGGCCGCCTGCTGGGGCCCTGCACGGCGTCGTCCCGCTGCGCCGAGGTGAGAGCGGCATCCCGGCCTGGGCGGTCGACTGGGCGCAGGCGTTCTGTCGGCGGCACGGGCTCAGATGGTGTCCGGTAGACAGTTGCGGCGGACCGCGACCATGATCACGTCGTTGTCAAGGTTCCGGCCCACATATCGCCGTAGGTCACTGCGGACGGCCTCAACCAGTGCTCCAGGGGCCAGGCGCGCCCAGGCCGGAAGTCGTTCGGCGAGGGGGTAGAAGTCGCCGGCGCGGTTTCGGGCCTGGATGACACTGTCGGTGTAGAGGAGCACCGTGGCGCCAGCGGGGAAAGATGCTTCATCCATGTGCAGGCGGCCGTTTCCGAGATCGCTCAGCCCGAGGGGCGGCATGGGGGATGTGGGTTCAAGGGGGACAACACGCCCGTGGTCGATAAGAAGGGGCGGCAGGTGACCGAGATTGGCCATGAGCATCGGACCGTCGCCCCGCTCTGGTATTTCCACCACCACGGCGGTGACGAACTCTTCCAAGGCCAGGGATGTACTCAGACTGTCCGGCTGCGCCGCGGTGGAATCGTGTAGCTCATCCATGACGTCTTCATCGAAATTAGCGACCATGGAGCGCAGTGAATCGAACTGGCGTGCCGATCTACGGAAAGCATTCAGTACGTAACTCATGGTCTCGATCCCCGCCAGTCCTTTGCTGTGAGCGTCGGCGATCAGGATCCGCACCCGCTCCCCGAGGTCCGCGACACCGTAGATGTCCCCGCCGACCCCGGCCGCCTTGTCCGCCGGCACGTAGATCGAGGCCAGCGACAGGTCACCGAGATGGGACGGTACAGGCTGCAGCAGACTGCGTTGCATCACCTCGGCACCCGTTTTGGTGGAAACCAGTTCCTGCTCCCTTCGCCCGCGTATCTGGCTGGTTCCCATGGCGGTGACGCTGACCAGCAGCACAGCGAGCTCAACCGAAAAGTCCGTCCAGCCCACCAGCAGGTGCTCCCTCGTTTCCAGCACCACGCAGAGAACAGCCACCGCAGTGACAGCCATCACGCCGACCGGCGAAAGGAACGCAGCAGCCAGAGCAGGCACCGCCACCATCAGGGGAGCCAATCTGACCGCTTGCCCTGTGGCGTCGTCCAGCATCAGCAGAACGACCGGCAACGCCATCAGCGTCACCAGGGCGAGTTCCGAAGAGCGCGTCCTGGACAAGCGCTCCCGGTTGTGCACCAGGCCCTTCAACGTCGCCACCTCCCAGCAGCTGCCGGACCTCCTGTCGCTGCGGGCTGGCAGATATCGGCTGGCCGCTTCACGGAATTCTGGGCTGCGCTTCTCATCGTCACACTGCGCTCGGTAACCAGCACACCAAAGGCGGGTTGACCCCGCGGAAAGCCAGTCCAGGCTCCGGCAGGCACGCTCGACCGCTTCACCGAGCTGGGCCATGCTCGCTCCGCTCATACCGTGGGCCGCGACGAGACGCCCTTGCCTGGGGGGCCGGCAGGTCATCAGCGCGATGGTCTACAAGGTCCGGGCCGGGATCTCGTGGCATGACCTGCCCGAACGCTACGGGCCGTGGCGGACGGTCTACACCCCCTTCCGCCGCTACGCCCTGGACAGCGTGTTCACCCAGGCCCTCCAACAGATCCAGGTCCAGACTGATGAACCGCTCCAGGTCTGATGGAGGCTCGATTCCCTGAGAGGATCGAGTCATGGCCCGTCCGTCCCCTTACCCTGCCGAGCTTCGCGAGCGTGCGGTGCGCATGGTCGCGGAGATCCGCCCCAACTACCCGACCGAGTGGGCCGCGATGAAGGCGGTCGCCGCGAAGCTGGGCATCGGTTCCGCCGAGACGGTGCGGACGTGGGTCCGCAAGGCCGAGGTCGACGCCGGCCGGCGTCCCGGGGTGACTTCGGAGGAGGTCGCGGAGATTAAGCGGCTGAAGGCCGAGAACGCCGAGTTGCGCCGGGCCAACGAGATCCTCAAGGCGGCCTCGGCTTTCTTCGCGGCCGAACTCGACCGGCCGTCGAAGCGCTCGTAGCGTTCACCGACGCCCATCGGCAGGTGTTCGGAGTCGAGCCGATCTGCAAAGTCCTGACCAGCCACGGACTGAAGATCGCGACGAGCACCTACTACGCCGCCAAGAACCGCACCCCCAGTGCCCGGTCGATCCGCGACGCAGAGCTGAAGACACAGATCAGCCGCGTCCACGCCGACAACTTCGGTGTCTACGGAGTGCGGAAGGTCTGGCGGCAGCTGCACCGCGAGGACATACCCGTGGCCCGCTGCACGGTCGCCCGGCTGATGCGTGACCTCGGGCTCGAGGGCGCCCGACGCGGGAAGAAGATCCGCACCACCATCCGCGACGACGGCCATGATCGGCCCTCTGACCTGCTCAGACGCGATTTCACCGCATCCCGTCCGAACGAGCGGTGGGTCGCCGACTTCACCTATGTCGCCACCTGGTCCGGCATCGTCTACGTCGCCTTCGTCGTGGACGTGTTCTCCCGGGCGACCGTCGGCTGGTCAGCCGCCACCAGCAAGCGGGCCAAGCTCGCCCCCGACGCCCTCGACATGGCCCTATGGCGCCGCGACCGGGACGGCATCCCCGCAGGCCCCGGGCTCATTCACCACTCGGACGCGGGCAGTCAATACACGTCTTTCGCGTTCACCGCCCACCTGCTCGAGGCCGGCATCGACGCCTCGATCGGCACCGTCGGCGACGCCCTGGACAACGCCCTCATGGAGTCCCAGATCGGCCTCTACAAAACAGAGCTGATCAAGCCCCGCAGGCCCTGGCACGGCCTGGCCGACGTCGAACTCGGCACCGCGGAATGGGCCGACTGGTTCAACAACCAGCGCCTCCATACCGCCATCGGCGACATCCCGCCCCACGAACACGAGACCAACCACTACGCTCAACACCAGCCCCAACCGGCGGCTGGAGTCAACGCATAGAGCCTCCACCGATCCCGGAGCGGTTCACTCGGTATCTCGGGTGTCAACGTCCACGACAGTCAGGCCCTGATCCCCCTCGTGCAGGGCATACCGCCGATCCGTTCCCGGCGCGGCCGGCGGCGACGCCGGCCGGACAAGCTTCATGGCGACAAGGGGTACGACTACAACCACCTGCGCCGATGGTTACGCGGACGGGGCATCACACCTCGGATCGCGCGCAAGGGAACGGACTCCAGCCAGCGGCTCGGCCGGCACCGCTGAACTATCGAACGCACCATGGCCTGGCTTGCCGGATGCCGACGTCTCCACCGACGCTACGAACGCAAAGCCAGCCATTTCCTGGCCTTCACCAGCATCGCCTGCACCCTCATCTGTTACAGGAGACTGGCCAACTGAGATGAGCGGTAAGTCGAGGATGTTCAGCTGGATGTCGGGTTCGCAGTGAGTGCAGGCTTCGAGGCCCTCGGCGAGGAGTCGGCGGGCTTCGTTGCGGCTGACCGCGCGGCGCCGCTTGCCCGCTATGTAGCTGTCGCCGGCGTGGACCTGGACGGGGGCGCGATCTGCGCCGATACCGGGTTCAACGATCCAGTCCGGGTGCTCCGGCCTGTTGCGTCGGCCGCGCTCCTCTTCGGCCTGCCGCCGTCGCACGGCTTGGATCTTGCGGTCGATGCGCTCCACCCAGAGGGGATGCCAGACACGCATCCTGTGGAATTTGACTTGTCACGCTTGCGGTGTGGCGCGTGAGAAGCGGTCTCGCTGGCATCTTCGGCGGTAGGCATGTGCGTCTGGGCCGACTCTAGACTTTCAAGCATGGTGGAGACTCCACAGTGTCTGTCGGCGGATCGACGAGTTAGGGAGGTACACGGGTGAAGATCGGCGAGTTGGCGACTGCGGCAGGGGTGTCGCCGTCGAGGATCCGGTTCTATGAGACGGCTGGCTTGCTGGCCCCGGATGAGCGCACCGGATCGGGCTACCGGGTGTACGGCGAGGTGGCTGTAAAGGCGCTGGAGATCATCAAGCAGGCTCAGCTGGCGGGTTTCACGCTCGCTGAGATCAAGGCTCTGCTGCCGGCTGAGGGGCTCGGCGAGTGGAATCGAGATGCAATGCTTGCGGCGCTGCGGCGCAAGCATGTGGCGATAGAGGAAATGCAGCGGAAACTTTCGCAGTCCAAGCGCAAGGTGCGGGCGGTGATCGACGACATCGAGGCGAAGCCTGCCGATGTCACCTGTGCGGAGAATGCCGACCTCATCATGGCCCATCTGAACTCGCTCCTGGCCTGATCGGTCTTCCTGCCGGCTTCCCGGTCGAGGGAGGTGCCTCGCGCCGCGCTGCCCGCGATGACTGTGCAGTACGAGGCGCCTTCTGCAGGTCAGTTCGGAGTTACCCGCGGAAGGTGCGCAACATCGTCCCCCCTTGCCTCCAGAACACTTGACCTTCAACCATGGTTTAAGGTTTACGCTCGCTGATACAGGGCACCTGCCAGCTCGGTGTCACAGTCTCACAAGGACCCCGTATGAGCGATTTACTCGATGTCACCCACCACACTGCGGCACTGAACGGCATCATCCAGCACTGGGTCAGTGCGGGCGACGGACCGCCGGTATACCTGCTGCACGGCTTCCCGGAGACCTGGTACGCCTGGCGCAAACAGATTCCGGTCCTGGCCGAGCAGTTCACTGTCATCGCCCCCGACCTGCGCGGCTATGGTGCGACCGAAAAGCCGGCGAGCGGTTACGACAAGCGGACGATGGCCAACGACCTGGCTGCGCTCATGGATCACCACGGCCACCAGCGCGCCATCGTCGTCGGGCATGACCGGGGTGCGCGGGTTGGCACTCGGTTCGCCAAGGACCACCCCGACCGCATCGACCGTTTCGTCACGATCGACAACGTCCCAACCCGAGTGCTGATGGAAAAGGTCAGCCCTCCGTTGGCCCAGCTGGGCTGGTTCTTGACCTTCCTCAACGTACCGGATCTACCAGAGGTCCTGATCGCCGGCCGTGAGGAGGAGTGGCTCACCCACTTCTACCGTTCGTGGTCGTACGACCCCGAAATGCTCACCCCCGAGGAGATCGACGTCTACGTCCGGGCATACAGGCAACCTGGCGCCGTTCGGGGAGCCGCCATGGACTACCGAGCCTCAGCCGAGGATGTGGCGCAGGATCTCGCCGATGCCGACCAGTTGATCACCTGTCCGGTCCTCGCTCTGTGGGGTCAGGAATTCGAACAGAACGGTCGGTTCTTCGACGTACTGGAGGTCTGGAAGGGCATGGCTCACGACGTGCGCGGCTTCGGTATCCCGCAGTGCGGCCACCTCTGCATGGAGGAACAGCCCGACGTCGTCAACCACGCGTTGCTGGCCTTCCTCGCCGACAGCTCCGAATCGTGAAAGAGGGTAGCGAGGTGCCGTCCTATGAGGAAGCCGTTGGCTTGCTCGCGCCCTCGGGCCTGAGAACAGGGATGCAGTGATGAAGCGTTCGAAAGTCCTGATTACTGGGGCAAGTGCCGGGCTGGGCAAAGGTCTCGCCCGGGAGTTCGCTGCTCGCGGTGCCACGTTGGCACTGTGTGCACGGAGGTTGGACCGGCTTGAGGAGGTGCGGTCGGAGCTGCTGGCCGAGCATCCTGGTCTCCGAGTGCATCTGAAGGCGTTGGACGTTACCGACCACGAGCGTGTGTTCGATGTCTTCGAAGAGTTCGCCGATGAGCTGGGCGGACTGGACCGGGTGGTGGTGAACGCCGGTATCGGGAACGGTCGCCCCCTCGGTATCGGGGAGTTCGCCACCAACCGCGCGATCGTGGAGACGAACCTGGTCGCCGGACTGGCCCAGATCGAGGCGGCGATGACCATCTTCCGGCGCCAGAGGGCCGGCCACCTGGTGGTGATGTCGTCGGTCAGCGCGTTCCGGGCCATTAGTGGCTCGATGACGGCCTACGCCGCCAGCAAGGCAGGAGTAGCGACGCTGGCCGAAGGTCTGCGCGCCGAGCTGCACGGCTCCAACATCACGGTGAGCACCATTTTTCCCGGCTACATTCGCACCGAACTGAACGCACACAACACCAGTGCTCCGTTCATGGTCGACGCCGCTTCCGGCTGCCGTGCACTGGCCCACGCCATCGAGGAGGAGCCGGACAAAGCTGTCGTGCCGGCATGGCCATGGGCCTCAATTGGCGCTGCCATGCGAAACCTGCCGCTGAGCTGGGTCCGTCGACTCGGTTGAGCAGGCCGACCATGGTGGCGCTGTCCTCACCTCCGCGCAACGGGCTCCGTCCCAGCTTCCAGGGAGATCGCGAACTAGCCTTGGGGTCCGCCCCTCTCCGCCGCGGCCATCGCGCACCGCGGGCAGGATCTCTCTGCTTCCCCGGTCTGTGGACGTATCGCCAGCCGGCGCCGCGTCGGCCGCGTTCTGGGAAAGCCTCGGCCCACTACTCCCGCACTGCCGGTCCGCGGAGTCGGCCCGGCAGGCGGCTTCATCAGCGACCCGGACAAGCCACTAGTTCAGTACGCCCTCACCGACGGCTGCGGCACCCGCGACCGGCTCGTCTCGCAGATCTCGTAGAGCAGCCTCGCCAGGGCCGGCCCCTGGCCCGCGCCATCACTCCGGAGCCTGCTTCCGGCCGAGCCGCTACGGGGGCACGTATCACGCCCACTGTCCGACCGTGACGTCCACGCATAGCAAGCCCGTGACGGACCTTGCCCCGTGAAGTCAGGGCTTCGACGACAGGTCTTTGACAAGAGACTGCACGCAAAAAGCAATCCGTGGCAACAGGAAAACACCATGCCAATATTACACACATTCGCGAGATTCGCCGTCGATGACTTTAACCGTTCGGTGTCCGCATTTGAATCCCTCACTGCCTCTTCGGCCCTGCGATTCCCCTACGGGGACTGGCAGACGGCATTGGTCGGCGACATCCTCTTGGTCTGGATTCCGTCGGCGCAGAAGCCGAGCTATACGGTGCAGGCCGTGTGTGCAGTTGACGACCTTGAAGAGATCCTGCGGACGACGAAAAACCACGGGGCGACGTGCATCACTGGCCCCAAGGATGCCCCCTTGGGGCGCAACTTCATCGCACAGCACGCCGACGGAATGATCATCGAATACGTCCAATTGCGTCATGAGTTTGCCGCCCTGCTGGCAGACCACACTACTGCAGTTCCAGCTCGTGACTGAGCAGTTGAGCTGGCCCACCGCCTCGGCCCGCGGACGGCCGAGGCACCCCCACAAAAAGTGTTCTGTACGGCTCTACTCCAATCAACTATTCGGAGCACGCAAGTGATTGACGCCGGCCTTCCCCAGCCGGTACCCGCACCTGATTTCGGGATCCTGATGCCGGTCAGGGTCTACTTCGACGACCTGGATCCCTTTGGGATGCTGCACAATACGCGCTACAGTTTGCTCGTCGAACGAGCCTGCAGCATGCTGTGGGAGACGATGGCCGAGGAGAGACTGGGCGATGACGAATTCATCATTTTCAAGAAAGTCGAAATCGCCCATGAAGCACCCGTCCACGGTGCGGGGTTCTACGCTGTCCAACTCTGGGTAACGAGCTCGTGCACGGTAGGCGGTGAGGCGTCGAGCTTCTGATCGTCGATCATGGTTGCGTGGTGGGGAACGCGACTCGTGCAGTGATCATCAGCGACCGAAGGATCACGGGCCTGTCGACCCAGGTGATCGCTGAACTGGTGGCTGAGGTAGGTCCGTTGTGGCATGAGCGGCACCAGGCCAGGCTTGCGTCCAGGCCGCGGAAGCGGGCCGTGGGCGCCGGTGCGAAGCACCGGCTGGTTTTCGTCGACCGGCTCCTGGCCACCCTCGTGCACCTCCGACACGCGATCACGCATGACGTGCTGGCCTGCTGGTTCGGCGTGGACCGCTCCACCATCACCCGCGCCATCGGCGAGGTGCGCCCCCTGCTCGCCGAGCGAGGCTGCACCGTCAGCCCCGGCGTGCTGCTGCAGACACTCGCCGAGGTCGTCGACCACCTCGGCGGCAAGACCGGCATCATCGACGGCACCGAGATCCGGGTCCGGCGCCCGGCCGCAAGGACCGGGACACGTTCATCTCCGGCAAGAGCAGGCAGAACGCCGTCAAGACCGTGGTCGTCACTGACGCGGACGGCCGCGTGCTGTTCTGCAGCCCGACCCGCCCCGGAAGCTGCGCGGACATCGCCCACGCCCGCCAGTTGGGGCTGGTCAAACTCCTGGCCGATGGTCCCACAGTGGAGGTCCTCGCGGATGCCGGCTACCAAGGGCTGGGTGCCCAGACTGGCGGGCGGGTGGTGACACCACCGCACCGCAAGTTCAAGAAGAACGCCCCCGACTGGTACGAGGAGATGTACGAACGGCAGCGCAAGGCACATTCCTCGCGCCGTATCCGGGTCGAGCATGGCATCGCCCACCTGAAGAACTGGCGGGCCCTGGCCAGCCACCTCGGCCGCCGCGAGCACATCAGCGACACTGTCCAGGCCGTCGCCGTCCTGCTCTCCCACCAACAGACCGCGGACTTGATCCCGTCACGGCGGGTGTGAACACCGAGCCTCACCGAAGCCCTCGACGCCTCACTGCCTACTGTGCACGAACTCGTTAGCCCCGCGCTTTCATGAAGCGGGCTGTCCGACAGGTGGTCAGCGAAGCAGAAAGTGCCTCTGACCAGCGAGAATGAGGATTGTCGAGGTCCTTGTTCCCGCTGAAACCAGAGGCACTTTCCAGGTGAAGCAGCCTATCGGGTCCTACCCACGCGTCCGCGTCCGGGGCGACGGCTGTCAGGTCATCTCGCAGGCCGGGGCGGTCCTGCTCGTCGAAACGGTCCGCAAGAGTGGCCTTGACCAGGCCATATCCGCCGCTCTCGGCCCGTGGCGCAAACCGCGGGCCGTTCACGATCCCGGCAAAATCCTCCTGGATCTCGCGCTGGCGGTCGCGCTCGGCGGGGACTGCCTCGCCGACATCGCCGTGCTGCGGGCCGAGCCGGCCCTCTTCGGCCCCGTGGCTTCCGATCCGACCGTCTCCCGCCTGATCGACGCCCTCGCCACCTCGGACGACGCAGCCCTGCGGGCCATCCGCACTGCGCGGGCCGAAGTCCGCTCCCGCGTCTGGTCGTTGGCGGGCAAGAACGCTCCACATGCCGACGGAGAGGTGACGGTCGACCTGGACGGAGTGCTGGTAATCGCGCACTCGGACAAGCAGGACGCCGCCCCGACCTGGAAGAAGACCTACGGCCACCACCCGCTGATGGGCTTCGTCGACCACGGACCGGGCGGGACCGGTGAAGCGGTCGCGGCCCTGCTACGTCCGGGCAACGCGGGCAGCAACACGGCCGCCGACCACATCACCGCCGCCCGCCTCGCCCTGGCCCAACTGCCCCAGAAATACCGGCGCGGACGGCAGCCCCTCATCCGCACCGACTCCGCCGGCGGCACCTACGAGTTCGTCGCCTGGCTCGCCCAGCGCGGGCGCTGGCTGTCCTACTCGGTCGGCATGGTGATCACCGAGGCCATCCACAGCCACGTCCTCAAGATCCCGGCATCGGCCTGGACGCCGGCCATCGAGACGGACGGCGAGATCCGGGACGGCGCCTGGGTCGCCGAACTCACCGGCGACCTGCTCGAGGGCTGGCCGAAGGGCATGCGGCTGATCGCCCGCAAGGAACGGCCGCACCCCGGAGCTCAGTTGAGAATCACCGACGCTGACGGCATGCGGATCACCTGCTTCGCCACCAACACCGCCGGCCGGCCCATCGCCGAACTCGAACTCCGCCACCGGCTGCGGGCCCGGGCCGAGGACCGGATCCGGGCCGCCCGCGCGAGCGGACTGCGCAACCTTCCCCTGCACCACACCGCGCAGAACAAGGTCTGGCTGGAGGTCGTCCAGATCGCTCTCGACCTGCTGGCCTGGATGCCCATGCTCGCCCTGACCGGCACAGCCAGGCTCTGGGAGCCCCGGCGTCTGCGGTTCCGCCTCTTCTCCGCGGCCGCCCAGCTCGTCACCACCGGCCGGCGCCGCATCCTCCGCCTCGCCCGCCACTGGCCCTGGACCCATGAGATCACAGACGCCCTCGAACGGCTTTCCCTCCTGCCGAACCCCGGTTGACCAGCAACTCTCCCGCCCCTACGAGAACACCAGCCCAGTCCGGAGCAGTGGAACCCGGTGCCCACCCGAGGCGACACTCGGGCCCCTGGCCTGCCCTCCACCAGCCGCTGAAAGCGAAACGGTCCACCGACTCCGTCGGCAGACCGTCATGCAAGATCAAGGTTAGCACTACCGAAAATGTGCAATTACACGATCACAAGCGCTCCGCCACGCTCAGCGCGAAGCATCGTCCTCTTTGAGCAGGGCACCTGCCAGACATCGATGTCTGTGCGGATGCGATGTGGCCGGACCAGATGCCGCCACCGCCCAGCGCGGTCCCGAGCGACGCTGACAGCAATCTCCACCATGACGTCGGACTGGACCAGGACGACGTCATGGATACCCTGCGCTTCCCAGCCAGCCGAGAACTTCCACCCCTGCCACGGATGTGCACCCGCTGGTGACGCGGTGCCGCCGACCGGGCAAACAACGACGGACCGCATCCGGTGCGCGAGGACGACCAGCACGCGCATCGCCCGCAGCAGCCCGGACCGCGCCGCAGAAGAGGAACCGGCCACTGAGTGCATCCGATGCCGCGCACCCGATGCCGCGGTGCGCACCGACGATGCACCGCATTCCACTCCCGTGAGCGGAGCCCACAGGCCGGGAGCGCACCGCATGGTGCGGGAGCGCGCGGCATCGCCAGTGACGATGCCGCGCATCCACCCTGAGCACGGCCCGGCCGGGGCGATCTTCCGGCGCTTCGGCCGCGCGCAGAACCAGACACTCCTGGAGGCGATCGGCAACCCCCACCGGAGAACGCACACGACACCCGCCAGCAGGCCGAGTACGAACCCCGTGAGCGGTAGTACAAGGAACAGCTGCCCCGCGCGGCCGAGCAGCAGAGGGCTGAGCGGGAGGCCCACGGCCCCGTGTGCGCCAGCTGCGGCACCCGGTTCACCGACCGATCAAGGCGGAAGGCCATTGAACTCCGGGTGGGACGCCCTGCGGGACACTCACCCGCACCTGCGTGACGACTGCAAGCAGCGGGCCGTCACCGCCGAACACCAGGCTGAGCAGGCCCTGCCCGTACGACAGAAGCAGGATCAGGCCGTGCCCGCGCAGAAGACCGACGGTACCTGGCTCTGGCGCTTCCGCACCTGACTCGGGCCGCCATCCCGGTCGCACGGGCAAGCCCAGGCCCCCCGGGCCAGCCCGCGCTGTCGGGGGCGGCTGGGAGGCTGGGACCCATGGACAGGGATAAGGAGTTGCTGTGCGGCCGGGTCTACGGAGAAGTCCACGACCATCCCCGGCCCGGCCTGAAGCCAGGCCGGGCCTATGCCGAACTGCCCGGCATCACCGGCTGGACGCTGGACAAGATCGACGATGGCGCCTCCCCCCGAACCGAGCTCGGGCAGTTCGGTCCCGGCGGGCGGGCGCTGTACGACCCTCGCCCGGGCGATGCGGTCCGCTGGTACTGGGTAGGCGACAGCGCCTGACCGTCGGCCACTCTGTCGGGTGAAGACGCCGTAGCGACGGAACCCGCCCGGCAGCGCGTGCGTAGTGCCGTACATGGATCCGATCAACGCAGTGCACGTAAGCCGGCCGGGCCTGGTCGTTGTCGACGTCGCGGCCGCTGATGACGCCACCGCGCTCGCCTTCCAGCAACTGCTCGCCGACCGGTGGGCGACGGCGACAGCGGAGCAGACGACGCGGGACGCGGGCGAGCCCGGCGTGCGGCTGCGCTGCTACCTGGACTTGAGTCAGTCGGTCGGCTCAGATGCGCTGGCCGAAGTGCTGCTGCGGCTCCGCGCAGAGGGACAACGATGACGACCGTCACTCAGGTGGCACCCACGGTTCCCGGCCGGGGTAGTTTCTCGTGGCCCCGTCCGCGTACGAGTCAGAAGTGGTCCTGGTTGGCGCGCTGCCGTGAGGCGAGGCCAGCGAATGCTTCCAGGCCGCTCCTGGGGTGCATGTACACATAGCGGTCGGCGGCGTAGACCTGCACGGTGTTGAGCCGGTCGACGAGGGAACGGGGGACGGTGCTCACGATGTTCTCCGGGCCCAAAGCCAGAAGGTGCCTTGGGCCGATGGGAAGTACGAGGGTCTGAGCATCGCCGAAGGCCATGCCGTACGTGGTGGTGCTTCCTTCCGTGCATATGGTCACTGCCGGGTTGTCGCCGATCAGGAACTGGCCTGTCTGGGGTATGAGCACCTCCAGCCGCCAAGTCGACGCCATGTCCCGCACTTTGTGGAAAACACTCTCGATGCTGGTGCGGAAGAGCTTCCCGCTCTCATAGTCGCGGACGATCGAGGACCGTTCGATGAGACGCTCAGCGAAGGCGCCTAGCGAACCCGAACCGGACAGATGCAGACCTGTTTCGCGCAGTGCCTCGCGGCTCAGCTGCTTCGGGAACTCCCTGACCAGCTTGCCGACCAGGCCCGCGCGAGCCTGCTCGAACGCGCCGGTGTGCACATCGCGGTAGTGGTGAGACCGGACGTAGTGGAGCACGACTAGGTCGCGCAGCGCTGCCACGTGAAGCGGGTCGGCGAACGGAATGCCAGCGTGCACGGCGGAGAACGCCGCAGGAATACGTCTCTCCACGGCGCACCACAGTTCTTCAGCGGACGTGGAGTCGAATGCGACGAAGTTCTCGGCCCAGCCGCATGCCCGGGTGCTCTTCAGCTTGTGCAGGCGTTCGGGGTTGCGCAGGTCGAACGGGAGCAACTGCCAGCCGTTGCTCTTTGGTCCGGGCATCGTGAACTGTTTGAGCAGGACTTGGGAGATGAGGTGCTGCCGCGATGTCTGCTGTGCCGTTCCCACACGCCGGATTCTGCCAAGTGCCCCTCTCCAGCTGCCAAGGTTTTCCGGACCGCAGACCGACGTCGCCACCGGTCAACGCAGCCTCACCACGGTGACGACCGCGTGCCAGGTCGTACCTGCGTTCCTGACCGTCATGGAAGTCGCTTCCGTTATGCGCGTCTCCAAGATGACGGTCTACCGGCTGGTCCACAGCGGCCACCTCCTTGCCATCCATGTCGGCCGGGCTTTCCGGGTCCCTGAGCAAGCGGTCCACGAGTGCCTGCGCGAGAGCTACCCGGGCGTGGAAGCCGGCGGCGAACGACCGAGCGACGGTGCGTAGACCCAGCCCCATGCCCCGTCGGCAGACTGGCGGGGGCAGAAAGGCTCTGCCAAGCCCCGCGCACTCGGGACGCCGCGCCCCCTGCAAGCGCGAACAGCACCGTCCCCGTGCCGTTCTCACCAGGGTCAGCCCACCACCGTGCGCTGACCCGCCAACTCCCCGAGAAATCCACTGCCGCCCGGGTCGGTTGACCTGCCACCATCAGACAGGAGCTCAATCAGGCAAGGGAACGATGGCCAACTTCCGATTCGGATCGAACGACTACACCGTCAACATCCGGGCACAGCAGCACGTCAACTTCTTCCAAGGCTGGGAGTACACCGCCTCGCCCTGACCTTTGAGGCGACTGCCCACGGCGACTACACCGTGGACGCGCCCTTCCTTGTCTCCGGCGCCCTCTGGATGCACGAGACACCAGGCCCCGCGAGCTGGATCGGCGTCCTTCACACACCGCGGCCGGTCGGGCTGAAGTCCCTCGCCACGAACCTCACTCCCAAGACGAGCGTGACCGACCAGCAACTGCGCGGACTGGAAAAGACGCGGACGGGCAACGACCTGCCCCTGCGCGCCGAACTCTCCCTGACTGCACTGGCAGAGACGACGCACTGGCCCGTCGCCGACGACCAGCAGATCATCCGCGTCCCGCACACGACGTGGAGCAACGCCCTCACCCAGCTCGATGCCGGTGCCTTCGTCGACGTCCTCATCCCGGTCACCACCGTGGACGCCCGGGCCACCGGCGCGCGACGGATCCGCGAGGCGAAGACCGCGATCCGTTGCCCTCGCCCGAGCGGCCCTCGATCCCGTACGCGAGGCCTGCAATACCCGGAGGGTCCACGACCAGGCGGTGCAGAAGAAAGCCGGGGAACGGGACCAGGAGGAGCGCTGGGCGATGCTCACCTAGAGCGCCTACGCGCTGTTCAGCGGCGCACCGCACGACGACTCCGGCACCACCGAGAACTTCACCTGGACCCGCGCCGACGCCATCGCGGCCGTCGCCACCGCCGCCAGCCTGCTCGCCCGGCTGGAAGACCTGCCGTAGTGCCCCAGGACGCACGAGGCTCCAGCCCGGCTACGCTTGCTGTCCGGGCCGCTTCAATACCTGCTCCTATGGCGTTCTCGGCGGCTTTACCATTATGGTCGCCAACACGGGCGGCCCGGCGATGTCGCTGTACCTGCTGTCCGCTGGCTTCCGCAAGCTCGGCGTCCTGGGTATTTCGGCGTTCTTCTTCCTCATCCTCAACGTCTTCAAGGTGCCTTTCAACGCTGGTCTCGGCCTGTTCGACCGGCCGCACGCTGCTCCGGGACGCCGTGCTCCTGGTCTGCGTCGTGCTCGGGGCACTGCTCGGCACGTGGGCGGTGTAGCGTGTCGATCAGTGGCTATTCGAACAGTTGGCGATCGCGGCTACCATCCTGGGCGGACTGCAGCTTCTGCTGCGCCGAGGCGTGTTCGGGCGGTGGGCTGTCCTGCTAGAGGTTGTAGCCACCCGACACCTCGATGTTCTGGGCGGTGACCCAGCGACTCTCGTCGGAGACGAGCGCGGCGATCATCGCGCCGATGTCCTCGGGGTCGCCGACCCGGCCCAGGGCGGCCTTCGCGGCGAGGGCCGGTACGACCTCGGGGAAGCGGGTGAAGGCGTCGTCGGCGATTCGCGTGCGGGTCGCACCCGGTGAGACGGCGTTGACGCGGATGCCGCGAGTGCTGAACTCTTTTGCCATATACCGGGTCAGCACGTCGAGGCCGCCCTTCATCGACGCGTACACCGAGTAGCCGGGCTCCAGGCCAGCCGCGGCCGTGGAGTTGCTGCTCGTGTTGACGATGGCTCCGCCGTCCGCCAGCAGAGGCAGCAGCTTCTGAGTCAGGAAGTAGGGCCCCTTGAGCAGAACCCGCATGAGCCCGTCGAATGTCTCTTCGGTGGTGTCCTCGATCAAAGACGTCCGGGAAAAGCCGGCGTTGTTGACGAGGTAGTCGAAGGTGTCGCGCTGCCAGGTGTAGTGCAGGACGCCAGCCACCGTGTCCCGGAAGGCCGAGAAGGTATCCGTCTCGCCGACGTCCAGGGGGAGTGCGACGGCCGTGCCGCCCCGATCCTCGATGACGGCGGCTGTCTCCTGACCTCCTCGCGCGTTGGCGTTGTAGGTGAGGATGACTCCGTTTCCGCGTTCGGCGATCTTGATCGCGGTGCTGCGTCCGATGCCGGAACTGGCGCCCGTGACGATGGCGACCTTCATGGTTTCCTCCTCGGCGATGAGTCAGTGAATGAATGCGGGGTGGGCGACTGTGCCGGTGATGTTATGCGTTGGGGTGTGGGCGTAGGGCTCAGGCGAGCCAGTCGGTTCGGGTTCGGCGGGCTGTGGCCGAGACGTGTGCCTGGGGGTAGAGGGCGTCGAAGCCGTGGAAGCCGCCTGCCCAGACGTGGAGTTCGGCTTGGCCGCCGGCTGCCCAGATGCGGGTGGCGTAGTCGGTGTCCTCGTCGCGGAAGACTTCGGCGGAGCCGGTGTCGATGTAGGTGTCCGGCAGGTTCGAAAGATCGTTGGCCAGCGCCGGGGAGACGTACGTGGGCACCGCGTCGTCGGTGAGGTCGCCGAGGACGGCGCGCCATCCGAACGCGTTCATCTCGCCGGTCCAGACGCCGGGTACGCCGGAGTACTGGCGGCTGGAGGTGGTGGTGTTGCGGTGGTCGAGCATGGGGCAGATCAGCATCTGTGCGGCGATCGCCGGGGTGCCGAGGTCGCGGGCCAGCAGGGTGAGGCCGACGGGTCAGAAGGCGGCCTTGCCGCGGACCGGGACGTGGGCGGTGTACTCGGGCTCTTTGGCCAGCAGCGGCTCGATCCGGGCCATGAGGGCCTGGGCGGCCTCGCCGGCGAAGAACCGGTGGTGGTCCTCCTCACTGGTCCAGCCCCCGGTTACGTGGACGATGTTGGGGTTGGACGCGGACCGGGAGAGGAGGTAGACCATGCAGTGCTCGCTCGCGCCGGGGCTGCTCTCGTCTAAGCCGGTCAGCAGCAGGTCGACCAGCCGGTCGCCCGTGCCGGGCCTGGCGGTCAGAGTGATATTGAAGCCATAGGTGGCGATCATGGAGCCTCCTCGGTGACTGGAGTATCGAGAATCCATTCAACCCAGGTGACCTGCTCAAACAATAGAACGATGCTCGCTCCTGCTTGCACGATCCTCGCTGTCCCGGAAGCACGATGGCCCGCATCGGTGTTGCAATGGACGTATGTGTCTCGAAGAGCTCCGTACCCTGCTGGCCCGGCATGTCCGGCCCGACTTGACCACTGCCATTGACGGCGTCCTCATCTCGAAGGTCGACCGGTCGGATCCGCCGGCGCCCTCCATGTCCGGCACGGTGCTGGCGGTCATCGCCCAGGGCGCCAAACGCCTCGCCCTGGGTGAGAAGGTTTACGAGTACGGCCCTGGCCAGTACCTGGTCGCCTCCGTCGACCTGCCCGTCACAGGGCAGTTCACCCGGGCCGATCCCGGACAGCCAGCCCTCGGCTTCGGCCTCACCCTGGAGCCGTCCGCCGTCGCCGAACTACTGCTGCAGGCCGGTCCCGGCGACCTTCCCCACGCCGACGGAGGCATTCCGCCGGGGATCGCCGTCAGCGATGCCCCGCCCGTGTTGCTCGACGCGGTGGTCCGGCTGCTGCGCCTGCTCGACGAGCCCCGCGACCGGGCCGTGCTGGCACCGCTGGTCAAGCGCGAGATCCTGTGGCGCCTGATCACCAGCGAGCAGGGCGCGACGGTGCGTCAACTCGGCCTCGCCGACAGTGGCCTCAGCCATGTCTCCAGGGCCGTGCGCTGGATCCGCGAGAACTACGCGCAGCCGTTCCGGGTCGAGGACGTGGCGCGCGTGTCCGGCATGAGCGCCTCCGCCTTCTACCGCAACTTCCAGGCGGTGACCGCCATGAGCCCCATCCAGTTCCAGAAGCAGATCCGGCTCCAGGAGGCACGGCTGCTGCTCGCCACCCACCCGAACGACGTCACCGGAGTCGGCAGGCGTGTGGGCTACGACAACCCTTCACAGTTCAGCCGCGAATACCGCCGCCAGTTCGGCGCACCCCCGAGCCAGGACGCCGCCCGCCTGCGGGACGCCACGCGCCCCCCCCACAGATATCCTTTCCCGAGCCCGCCGGACAGGCAAGGTCGTTCGGTCAGGTCGTTCGGTCAGCTAGGGTCCGTCTTCACAGATACTCGGCGCTGACTACCGCCGGACCTGGCGCACAGCCGGACAGCTCTGGGGCATCACCCTCGTCAACTACCAGTTCATGGTGCTGTTCCACAAAGCTGTCGAACTGGCCATGGACCGCTGGGGCATCGACGAACAGGACACCCTCTTCAGCCAGTTGCTGTGCGGTGGGCGCCAGCTCAAAGGCGCGGAAATCGCGCTCAGTGCCGTACACCTGGCCGAACAGGTGCGTGCCGACACGGCACTCCACGATCTGTTCCTGACCGGCCAACCACATGCGATCTGGGACCGCCTGGCAGCGGGGGAGCTTCCTCTCCAGTTCACCGAGGGGGTACACCGGCACGTCGAACGGTACGGCGACCGCGGCATCGCCGAACTGAAACTGGAGAAGTCCAACCTCCGCGACAACCCCTGGGAGCTGATCCGCCTCGTTCAGCAGTACACCGCGAGCGACCTGACCGTCACGGCCATGGAAGAAGTCGAACGCGCAACCCGCCTGGCGGGCGAGGCACTGCTGCATTCCAAGCTCCCGCGAGCCCGACTGCGGCGCGCCGTGCTACTCGCCCTGTTCGACCGGCTGCGCACCACCCTGTACTACCGGGAAGCCGGCCGGTACATGCGTAGCGAGCTGTTCGGCTACAGCAAGCACATCATCCGCGCCCTCGGCGTCGAGCTGCACCGCCGCGACGTGCTCGACGACCCGCAGGACGTGTTCTTCCTCGACCTGGACGAACTCTTCGGCTTCATCGACGGCACGGGCTCCACCCGCGACCTGGCGGGAGTGGCCGCCCTCAGGAAGCGCGACCTGGAGAAGTCCCGGGCACAGCTACATCCCGCTGCCTCGTTCGGACCGGGTCCGGGCGGAGAGGGGCGGCCGACCGGTGCCGCTGCCCCGGCCGGTGGCCGGTCGACCGAAGCGGACGGCCACGGGCCGGTCGACCAGTAAGCGTCATGTGGCCGACCGACCACTGGCCGGGGCTCGTCACATACGGCCGGGCACGGCCGACAGGATCCCGAACGGCCGCTGACCCGAGACGTGCCTGGTCAGTCGGCCAGTGCCGTCAGAACCACCTGCCTGGCCTCGTCCTGGACCTGGCGGAGGTGGTCGTCGCCCCGGAAGGACTCCGCGTAGATCTTGTAGACATCCTCGGTGCCCGAGGGGCGGGCGGCGAACCAGGCGTTCTCGGTGGTGACCTTTACGCCGCCGATCGGCGCGCCGTTGCCCGGCGCCTCGGTGAGCACGGAGGTCACCGGCTCCCCGGCGAGGGTGTCCGCGCTGACCTGGGCCGGGGAGAGCCTGGCCAGGCGGGCCTTCTCCTCACGGCCGGCCGGGGCGTCGATGCGGGCGTAGGCTGGCTCGCCGAAGCGTTCCGTCAAGGCGGCGTAGTGCTCGGACGGCGTCTTGCCGGTGACCGCGGTGATCTCGGAGGCGAGCAGGGCGAGGATGATGCCGTCCTTGTCGGTGGTCCACACCGAACCGTCCCGGCGCAGGAAGGACGCCCCGGCGGACTCCTCGCCGCCGAAGCCGATCGTGCCATCGACGAGTCCGTCCACGAACCACTTGAACCCCACGGGCACTTCGACCAGGCGTCGCCCGAGGCTGGCGGCGACCCGGTCGATCATGCCGGAGGACACCAGCGTCTTGCCCACGCCCGCCTCGGCGGGCCACTGCGTGCGGTGAGCGTAGAGATAGGCGATGGCGGTGGCCAGGTAGTGGTTGGGGTTCATCAGCCCGCCGTCCGGGGTTACGATGCCGTGCCGGTCGGCGTCGGCGTCGTTCCCGGTGGAGATCTGGAAGCGGTCGCGCTGCTCGATCAGGGAAGCCATCGCGTAAGGCGACGAGCAATCCATGCGGATCCTGCCGTCCCAGTCCAGCGTCATGAAGCGCCAGGTGGGGTCGGTGAGTGGGTTGACTACGGTCAGGTCGAGTCGGTGCTGTTCGGCGATGCGCCCCCAGTAGGTGACGGATGCGCCGCCCAGCGGGTCGGCGCCGATCCGTACGCCCGTGGACCGGATCGCGTCCAGATCCAGCACACTCGGCAGGTCGCTGACGTAGGCGTCCCGGAAGTCGTAGCGGCCGGTGCCGGGCGCGGCCAGCGCCCGGGTGTAGGGGACACGCCGCACGTCCTTCAGACCGGCCGCGATGATCTCGTTGGCCCGGTCCTGGATCCAGGAGGTGGCCTGCGAGCTGGCCGGGCCGCCGCTCGGCGGGTTGAATTTTAAGCCACCGTCGGTGGGCGGGTTGTGCGAGGGGGTGACGACCACGCCGTCCGCGAGGCCCGAGGAGCGTCCTCGGTTGTGGGTGAGGATGGCGTGCGAGACCGCCGGAGTGGGGGTGTAGCCGTCGGCGGTGTCGATGAGCACGGTGACGTCGTTGGCGGCGAACACCTCCAACGCCGTGACCCGGGCTGGCTCGGACAGGGCGTGCGTATCCGCGCCGAGGAATAGCGGACCATCGGTGCCCTGTACGGCGCGGTATTCACAGATGGCCTGACTGGTCGCAGCGATGTGGTCCTCGTTGAAGGCCGTCGCCAGCGACGAACCGCGGTGCCCGGACGTCCCGAACGCCACTCGCTGACCCGGTTCGGCCGGGTCGGGGTGGAGCGCGTAGTACGCGGTCACCAGCCGGGCCACATCGATGAGGTCCTCGAACTCGGCCGGCTTGCCTGCTCGTTCCTGCTGCATGGCAACTTACTCCTCATCATTCGATCGAGTATCCGGTCGCGATTTCATTCTTCCCTCTCGGGGAACGGAAGGTGCCACCGGCTCGGCAGCGGTGGCGATCTGCGCCGGGCCGGATAGCACCGGTACGGTTCGCGGCGCACACTGCGGGCGCCGCTCGTACGAATGGCGCCCGCGGGCGTCCCCGAGAGCAGGATTCCGCGGGTGTCCGGGCCGGAGCAGGACATGCCCCGCGAGGTCCCTGCCGCCCGGAACACGCCGACTCATGTCTGTATTCCGTGCCCCGAAACGTACCGGATATGTGTGCGTACGGGGCCGCTCACTCGCTGCCGCCGGCCGTGTGTGCGGGGAGCGGGGGGCAATCGACCTGCCCCGCCATCCCCCAGACGTACTGTCGGCGAGTGCACGGCCGCCCAGTCGCTCGAACTGCTGCTGGGTATTGGCGGCGGGCGAAGGCCCGCGGCTCGGCGTCGGTGTGACCCCGTGCCTGTTCGTCATGCTGTCACCCAGCCCAGGAACCACTGCGCGGTCTTCGTTGACGAGTTGCCACGTGTGGTGGGGACTTCGCTGACGATCTTCACGCCGGACATCGCCGCAATCCGTGTCACTGAGGTCTTTTCAACCTGCAAGTGAGCTGGCGTGATGCATGGTGAGGACAGCCTGGACCAGGCCCGTGATGTGGGTGGTCGAGCGGCGGAGTTTGCGGAGGAGCCGCCAGTTCTTGAGGGTAGCCATGGCTTGTTCGACGAGGGCACGGATTTTGGCCTGGGATCGGTTCACGGCCTGCTGACCTGTGGAAAGTGTCTCCCATCGGCCGCGGAAGGGAAACCGGACCGTACCGCGGGCGCCCTGGTAGAACGGCTCCTGGCAGTGCGGGCGAGGCCCATAGCAGCTGGCCGAACGGATCGGCGATGACCTGCACGTTCATGCCGTGCTTCTTATGCTTTCCCGAGTAGAAGGGCCGGTCGGCGGCGATCCGGTCGATGGGCAGGAGCGTCCCGTCGAGCAGGACGTACGCTTTCGTCGAAGCAGCCCGGACGGCCTCGTCGAGGGTCGGTGCCAGTGCGGCCAGCAGGTCGACGGCCTCGCTGATGTAGCGGTAGACCGTGCTCGTCCCGACCCCGAAACCCGCCGCGAGCCGGGCGTACGTGGTTTCGCTCTGCAGATGCGCCAACACCGGCAGGGCTTGACGGCCGACCGGGAGCCGGCGCCAGCGGCTCTTGATCCGACGATGGTGTTCTCGCAGGCGAGCAGCGAGGAAGGACAGGGATCGACTGGACACGTCCAGCCCACACGGGTAGACAAGCATGCGAAGCCTCTGGTGAGTACGGGGTGATCTTGGTCGTGAACCCGTCTACGAGGGGCTTCACTCATCTGACGAACCAACTGGCCAGCTCATGAGGCAAGTTGGCAAAGGCTCATTGGCTTCGCCACTCCCGTCCAACCATTGGATCAACGCCGTCGATACGCACCTCATGTTGGTGGCAGGCGCCGCCGTATATCTGTGAGGTCTTTCGACGAGCGCGGCACGACGCCTGGCGGTGCCAATCCGCAAGGTCAGTTTTTGCCACCTTGCCAAAGCCGATGACGCAGATATCCGCCTGGAGGCTGTCCAATATATGGATCTTGCCGCCTGCGCGGAGGGGTGCGAAGGTGTGAATGTTGCATGTTCTGTCGAGGGAGTTCCATGGATACTCTGAGTCGGCTCATCCGCCTGGCACGCCTGCGCGGCAGCAGCGAGTCCGCTGCCTCGTCGTGGGCCGGCACACCATGGACAACCCGCAGGCCAAGGCCAGGCAGGCTCCCTTTCCCCTGCTGTTGAGCGGAATGTGCGAACTGGAACTGGACCTCACAGGTTGCCGGTTCGAGCCGATGGCGGGCGACGAGGGGCTGCTTCCGTGGGGCGCGGCACACCGGCTGCGCGTCGAGGGCCGACGCGCCGCCGCGAACGTCGAGCGCGGAGAAACGGGCCTCTTCGCGTTTGTGAGCAACGCGACAGCCGAAGATCTGGAACGCGACGCGAACGTCGCGGACAAACACCTCGGTTGACTTCTTCTGCGGTCACCACACCTGGCAGCCGGGCCCGGAGCAGATCCTGATGCACGTGCTTTCCGGCGTCGTTCACTTCTCCCTGCATGGACCGGGGCTCGGCGCTGCGGATCTGTCGGCCCCTGTGTCCGGCACGCCGCTATTGACCAGCTTGTCCGGCCGGGATCCCGCTGGCGAAGACCTGCATCTGGTGGATGCGTGACGACGAACGCACGGTGTACACGACCGTGTGACCTGGCCTGAACCCAACGGCCGGTCTCTCTGCTCCCCTCACTTCCAAGAATCCACTGCTCCACCCACACCCACCGGTCACCTAGACCGCACGCGAGCGAAGGAATTCGATGCATTTACATCGTGAGTCCATGTTGTGTTCCCTCAGCGTGGCCATGGTCCTCCTGGCCGCCACCGCATGCTCCTCCTCCCACGACGGCAACGCGGTCGCGGACGGGCCCACCGCAGGTCCAGCCAAGGGCACCATCACCTGGTTCGCCAACCAGTTCGGGCCGACGGACGTCGACGTACGGAAGACCCTTATCACGGCCTTCGAGAAAGCTAACCCGGGTATCAAGGTCGAGCTGGAACAGGCTCCCAGCAACTCGGACACCTTCCGCGCCGCACTGACCGGTCAGATCTTCGGCGGATCCTCCGGTTTCGACGTCTATAACGGAGACGTCACGTGGCCGGCGCAGTTCGGCAAGGCCGGGCTGGCCCTCGCCCTCAACAAGTACTTCCCGGCGAGTTACTGGAAGACCTTCTCGCCCGGTCTTGTGGACAGCGTCACCTACAACAATATGATTATGGGCGCGCCCCTGTTCACGGACCATGCCTTCCTCTTCTACCGCAAGGACCTCCTTGAGAAGGAACACCTGCCGGTTCCCACGACGTGGGAGCAGATGCAGAGGGCGGCGCAGAAACTCCAGCAGGACCGCCTGGTGAAGTACGGGTTCGCCGGGCAGTGGGCCTCGTACGAGGGACTAACCGCAGGCTGGACCGAGTTTGCCGCCGACGCGGGCGCCCGGAGTGTCAACCAGGCAGGCACCAAGGCCACGGTGGACTCCGCTGCCTCTCTCAAGGCTCTGACGTTCATGCGTGGCCTGATCACCAAGGGCATCGCCCCACAGGCCATCACGACTTTCAAGGAGCCTCAGAGCGAGACCCTGTTCACCTCTGGGCAGGTGGCGTTCGAACGCAATTGGACTTACGCCTACGCCGACGCGAATTCCCCGGCCTCGTCCATCGCCGGGAAAGTAGGGATCGCGCCGCTGCCCACCTTCGCCGGGCAGCCGGGCCCTGGCTACTCCGTCACGGGCGGCTGGAACATGTACCTGAACCCCCACAGCAGGAACATTGGGGCCAGCGTCGCCTTCATCAAGTGGATGACCGGCGCCCAGGCCCAGAAGACCTTGGCAACAGCAGGGGGTGAGATCCCGACCAACGCCTCAGTGCTGGCTGACCCGACGGTGCAGGCGTCGAACCCCGCCTACCCGATCGCGGCGAAGAACAAGCTGCGGGCACGCCCGTCCCATGTTGTGGCCTATCCCCAGGTGAGCCAGGCAATCTACAGGAACATCAATGCCGCCCTCACCGGTGGCGCAAGCCTCTCCCGGGCTCTAAGCAAGGCGAGTAGCGCCATCACGTCCGCCCTCGGGAACAGCGGACTCTGACCCTGCCCGGGGGGCCCGGCTTCACGTTCCTTCCGCCGATCGACGAAATCTTCCCGAGGTGTTGTCATGACAGTCGCTCCAGTCGAGAAAGTGCTTCCTGAGCAACAACCCCAGAAAACGCGTCCCCAGCCACAGCACCAGTCACCTCCGGCCGGCCGTGCGGAACGGCACATGGTGTCGGCTGGCTGGGCTTTCTCCGCGCCGTCCCTGCTCGTCGTCGCCGGTGTCATGGTGTTCCCGATCGTCTTCTCCGTGGTGATGTCGCTGAGTAATGTCAATGCCACAGTCAGTGGATTCCACCTAAGTGGTTTGACGTTCGACAACTACTCAATCCTCTTTCACGCGGACCGTTACTGGCATTCCCTTTATTTCACGGTCCTTTACACCATCGGTACGGTTTTCGCTGAGATCATCGCGGGAATGCTGATCGCGTTGGTCCTGGAACGCCTCAAGTCCGGACGCGGATGGATGATGACTCTGCTCCTGATGCCCTGGGCGATCGTCAGTGTGATATCCGCCGAACTCTGGGACTACATCTACAACGGCGTCTACGGAGTACTCAACGCCGCCCTGAGCCCCCTCTTCGGGCACGACATCAACGTACTCGGCACGCCGTTGGGGGCCACCGTGGGTATGGCCGTCGCAGATATCTGGAAGACGACACCGTTCGTCGCCGTCATTATCCTGGCCGGCCTGGTCATGTTACCCGGCGACGTTATGGAGGCCGGCCGGATGGACGGTGCCAACGGCTGGCAGATTTTCTGGCACATCCGGTTCCCGCTGATGCGTCCGACGCTGTCTATCGCGGTGATGTTCCGCATTCTCCAGGCTTTCGGCCTGTTTGACCTGCCTTACGTGCTGACCAACGGAGGGCCTGGGAACAGCACTGAATCGCTGGCGCTCTTGGGTTACCAAGTCCTCTTCGTCGATCTCAAATTCGGCCCCGGAGCCGCTGTCGCGACCAGCACGGCGGTGATCGTGCTGATCGGCTGCCTGCTGTTTCTCAAAGTGTTCCGCTCGCAGGTCGGACAGGAGGAGATCTGACATGACGTCCCACGGTGCAGCGGTGACCCCACGGACCGCAACGTCGCCGAAATTCCATTCGCGTAGGCGTGCCCGGTACGTGAACGGCACTAACCTGTCAGTCCTCCTGGTCGTCCTCTTCGTGTCGCTCCCGCTGTACTGGCTGGTCGCGACGTCTCTGAAGGGCACCAGGGAAGTCGCCACGGCCAACCTGTTCCCGCACGCCCCGACAGGGAGCCAGTACAGCACCGCATTCTCGACCTACGACTTCGGCACTTACATCGAGACGTCAGTAATCGTCGCGGTGGCCACCACCGTCCTGGTCCTCCTGCTGGGGATCGGTGCCGGGTACGCCCTGGGTCGGCTCCCCCTGCGTGGACGCAACGGCATCATGGTCAGCCTGTTGATGATCTCTTTGTTCCCGGCCGTGGCTCTGGCCGCGCCGTTATACCTCCTCATGCGAGGTATCGGCTGGCTGAACAGCTACCAGGGGCTCATCCTGGCCTACACCGCCATGACACTGCCCTTTGCCATCTGGATCCTGCGCAACTACTTCATCTCCATTCCCAAGGAGATGGAAGAGGTCGCGAGGATGGACGGCGCGTCGCCGCTGCGCACCGTGGTGTCAGTGATCCTGCCTCAGGCCACCCCTGGCATCTTCACAGCGGGGATCTTCACCTTCGTAGCCTCGTGGACGGAGTTTCTGATCGCGCTAACGCTGAACAGCGAGGACCGCTACCGCACCATCCCGGTCGGGATCGCACTCTTCGGAGGCCAGTTCACCACGCCGTATGGGACGATCTTCGCCGCGTCGACCGTGGCGATGCTGCCCATCGCCCTCCTCGTCCTCGTCTTCCGGCGTGCGGTGGTGTCCGGGCTGACGGCGGGAGCCGTCAAGGGCTGACCGGAAAAGAGCTGTTCCTTCCGTCCGTGTCGACCCGAACCGGCAGCCAGGCGCGACAAGGTTCGATCGGGCCGGGGCCCGCCCCAGGGCCGCTTCAAGGGCTGTACCCGCGTTGTTCGCGGTGACTCGGTCGCGCCTGGCACCGCCGTTTGCAGCGCCCTGTCGACCAGTGCGGGACATGGTCGACAGGGTAGGACGGCGGCCGGTGAGCCGGGCGACCAGTCGTCTGATCTCGCCGAGGCTGTGGATCCGCCGACCGTTGGCGCCCCCGCACGAGCCGCGTTCCACTTCTGTCGCGGCAGGCCGGGAAACTGGTCGTGGAAGACGTCGGCTGGCGCCATGATGGCGGCCGTTCGTCGCGGTTCGACCGGGGACCTACCGCCGACGCAACACCGTCGAACGCTGCTTCAACTGCGTCGGAGCGCCGTCATCAGCAAGGATCTCTCTGCCGGTTCCTGAAGGTGATGTCGCCGTAGTGTTTCGGTGCTACGTGTTGGCCTGCTCGGTGAATTCCTTGATTAGGTCCATGTAATCGGCCAGGAACGTGTCCGCCCACTGTGGGCCGTACCGGGAAGCGTCCGTGCGTAGTTCCACCAGGACACGCTCCCTCTCGTCCCGCACGAGCAACCGCACCCCTCCCCGAGGTACCTCGTTGCGCGGGATCCGGATCATCGTCACCCGCAGGGCCTCGTCGGTGAAGGACCAACCAGTTCCGGCCTCCGACACGTCGAAATTGACGTACTCCGGCACCGCCCCGGAACCGACCCGGTGACGCACTCCATAGCGCTCAGGGTCGAGTTCCCGCGTCATCAGGGCATGCGGCAACTCCTGGTGTCGGAGTGTGCCGAGGAGCGTTCCGGTCTCACGACGTACGAGTTCGGTGAAGGGCGGCGCGTCGCTCAGGTCGGTACGCAGGACGCATGGTGTGGCGAAGTAACCGACCGAGTGAACCACGTCACTGCGGTGGCGGTTGCTGATCGAACCCATGACGGCCACGTCGCCGGCCTGGTCCGGGTTCATGCCGAGGGCCAGACGGCGTCGGCGGACGACATCCTTCAGAGCGGCGGCGGACACGGCCGTCAGGGTCACGCGTTGCTGCCGCGCGGCCTGTCGTAGCCGAGTGCACGACGACGGTTCGATCACGGCGCGGCGTACCAGAAGTTGGCGGCTGGCCATGGGCCGATCCTCGTCAGCCGCCGGATCGCGCAGGTGGGAACGGGGAATCGCGCCGACTCCGTCAAGCTTGCGGCGCCAGTACGACAGAAGCCTGTCGAGGGTTCGTCCCCGCAGGTGGAGACGCTCGGAGTGGGCGAAGTCGAGGAACTGGGTGTTGATGGCCGGCAGAGTCGCTGAGTCGACCGCATCCGCCGCGTAGAGCCTGAACAGGTCCTCTGCCATGATCCGGCAAGACTCGCCGTCGACGATGATGTGGTCGACCACGCATCCCACCAGGTGCAGCGCCGGGGAGATCCGCACGCACAGCAGTCGCAGGAGCGGGCCGTTCGCTAGGTCGAAGGGCACCTCGGCAGCCTCGGCGACCAGGGCCTTGGCCTGTTGGAGACCGGCGGCGGGGTCGTCGGTCCCGGCTTCGACGACGCGGAAGCCTGCGTTGTCGGCTGTGCGCAACGCAGCGGAATCCACCGCTAGCTCGGGGCCCCTGGGGAAGATGAGGCGCAAGCTCTCGTGACGTTCCTGGAGGGCCACGAACGCTTGCCGAAGCCGTCCCGTGTCCAGCGGGCCTTCGACGAGACAGCCGAGGGCCAGGATGTTGTTCTGGAGGTGCACGTCCCGTCCGGTGGCCAGCCGTTCCTCCTGGGTGAAGGACGCCCTCAGCGCCGCCCCGCGATCGACTTCGACCAGTTTCATCGCATACATGAGGATCCTTCCCGGGTGCAGAGCACCTCCGTCACGTCGCGCGGGCGCCCCGGTCCCGCGGCGGCAGCGAGCAGGGCCTCATGCCGTGGGCGCAGGTACTCGGGATCGAAACCGGCGTTCCGCCACTGCTCGTACCGAACGCCGAAGCCCAGGTTGCACCAGAGGCGGGCGTTGTGCTCCTCGTGCTGTCCCGAGGGTTCGAGCAGGACGAGGGGCGTGGCGGACCACAGGGAGTCCAGGAGGGTACCGCCGCCGGGTTTGCTGATCATGGCCGTCGCCTCGCGGGCCAGGTCGAATGAGGAGTGGTGGGAGGTGCCGCGTCGGTATTCCACCGTGTCGGGATCCCGTCCTGGTGCGAGGAGGCCCAACGGCGGATAGCCGTCGTCGTGCCATGGGTGCCAGGACGGATCCATCAGGTACGCGCGCGTTCCCACGGGCGCGGATGCGGCTTCCTCCGGCTCGTGCACGACGAGGTTGAGAACATGCCCGGCAGCAGCGAGGTCTGCTGCGCGCTCTCGATAGGTGCCCATACCCCAGCCGCCGCCGTGAACGAGGAGCCGCCTGCCGCGTTCGGCCCACGGCACCGGCGGGCGGTGTGTGACCGGGATTGTGTACGGCAGGTCGCCGGTGACCGACGAGGCGAGCCTGATCACCTCCGTGTCGGCCGCAGCGGGACCGGCGCGGCGGAAGGACGGGGAGTCCACGGAGTCGACGTGGCACACGGTCACTTCCGGAAGCCGCAGGCTCATCGCGGACAAGCGTCGCAGCGCGCCCAGCCAGAAACCGGAGAACACCACCACGCGACGCACGCCGAGTCCCGTCCAGCGCCGGTGCAACGCGACGAGCGCCGAGTCGTCGACGGCCTGGGCCGGGTCGGAAGCGAGGCGCTGGCCCACTCGTGCGACGCGGAAGTCCCGGTGGAACACGCTGCGGGACGCCTCGATCATGCGGAGCCGGTCATCGGGAAGCAGTCGCTCGATCACCTCCACGACGGCTTCCGCTCCGCGTTCCTCCAGGCGGGAAGCGAGCAGCAGACCCGGTACGTGGACGCCGAGGGCCACGCCCGAGGTCAGCATCGCGATCACGGTCGACCGGCCAGGGCGGACGCCACCGCGTCGAGACTTACCGACAGGTGGCCCCCGACGTGCTGCCGGGTCCAGGCCAACTGTTCCCGGGGATAGCGCCGGGGCACCGCCTCGACCAGCATGATCAGGTACAGGTAGCAGCGGTACAGGTGAAGGCGCAGGCGTACGGAGTCGGTGAACGTGGCATCGCCTCCGGCTGCCGCGTATCCGGTCAAGAAGGCGTCGTCCTGCTCGATGTCATCGAACAGTGCGAGGGAGACGAACTCGGCTACCGGGTCGCCCCAGAACATGCGCTCCGCGTCTATCACTCCACTAAGGATCCTGGCCCCCGGCGTGCCGTCGAGCAGCAGGTTTCCCTGCCACAGATCGAAGTGGACCAGGGCGGGGCGGGTCACCTCGGTCAGCACGTCCCCGGTCTCGGCGATCATCTCCCGAACCTGCTCCACGGGCTGGGGAAGCTGTACTCCGTAGCGCTCCGCATCGTCCAGGACGGCGTCGGTCATGGCGGTGAAGGTGCCCCTCCAGTCGGCGGCCGACGGGCCGAACGGCCAGGCGGGATAGCCGAACTCCGGCCCCGTCGCGGTGTGCAGCCGGGCGACGACTCCACCCAGCTCCGCACGGAGCCGCGCCCGTTCCCCGGGTGCCAGGGACGCGTCGGCCTCGTTCCACGGGACACCGGGAAGCTCGGTCATGATGAGTCCCGACACGATCGGTGGCTTACCGCCGGTTTCCGTGTGGACCAACCGGGGCAGCGGTACACCCGGCACATGCCGCGCCGCCCTGTAGTACTCGGTCTCGCCGCGCAGCAGGTTGTGCTCGTACCGCAGTGTCGCCCCGCTGCCTGCGGACGGCGGCCGTTTCACGACCCACCGCCGCCCGTCCCGCAGCACCAGGCGCAGTAGGGAGTTGTACGTGCCTCCGGCCAGCGGCGTACACTCCACCACATCCGCCGGTGTGACCGAGACCGCCGTGAGCACGGCGGTGACCGACGGGTCGAGGTCCTCAGGACTCATGTGTGCTCCATGTCGAAGACGCCGGCGCGGACCTCGCGCCGCGCCGTCCGGTGAATGCCTTCCATCGTGGCGATCCTTGGCCGGGCCGCCGCCAACTGCGCACCCCAGTGCCCTGCGCGGCCGCTCATCAGGTCGGCTACGCGGTCGAGTTGCCGTTCGTAGTACGACACTGGTTCCGTGCGCGTGATCTCCGTGTGTCCCGTCGTGGTGCGCACGGCGACGTTCAGCGGCACCGCGCCCGCAGTGGGCAGGAGGACCCCGCGGACGCGCACGTGTGCTTCGTCGAACTCGAAGACGTGTTCGGCGGTGTGATGTGCGGAGAAGGAACATGACAGGACGGCCTTTGCCTCGCCCAGGAGGGGCAGCTCCGCCTCGAAGGCATGGTCGACGCCGCGCAGCTCTGTGCACTGTGCCGTGCCGATGCCGCCAGAGGGAGGCAGCCCGACGGTGTCCTGGAGCGCCTGGAGCCAGTAGCTCGCCGAGTCCAGAAAGATTCCGCCGCCGAGCTCGGGCCGCAAGCGGTAGCCGCCGGGGGCAGGTACCTGGAACGCGAACCGGCTGCGCACACCGTGCAGCCGACCGAACCTTCCTGCATCCAGCATGTGCCGTACGACACCGTGCCAGGGATGGCGCAGGGTGGGGAGCGCCTCTAGTGTCCGCCCTCCGTGCAGACGTTCGGCGTCCCGCAGCGCGTCACACTCCGCGAGGCTCAGGCACAGGGGCTTCTCGACGAGCACCGTCTTGCCCGCGGAGGCGGCACGTTGCGCCCAGCGGGCGTGCGCGGAGTTGTGCAGTGAGATGTAGACGATGTCGATGTCCTCTGCTGCCACCACGTCCTCGTAATGCGGCAGAGCCCTGACGCCGTGCCGCTGCCCGAACGCCGTCGCGCGGTCCCTGTCGAGCGCCGCCACGGCACGCACGGCGATGTCGCGCCGTCCACGGCTCGGGGCGATCACCGCACGCACCGCGATGCCGGTGGCACCGATCAGGCCGATGCCCCAGGTCACGCTGCCCCCACGAGGGCGACGCCGGCCGACGAGGCGACGGCCAGGGTGCTCGATCGCACACGGCCGAACGACTCCGCCGGGCAGATGGCTGCGCAGATCAGACGCCCGCGGGGAGCCACGAGGGAGCCGCCCACCAGGGGGAGGACGCCGGGAACGCCTCCACCCTCGTAGAGCAGGCCCGCCGCGCGCAACGCTCGCAGGAAGAGGTCCACGGTGAAGCCCTCCGGGACGGTCACATCCTGCTGCCACAGATGACTGCGCAGGCCGTGCTCGCGCACGCGCTCGTCGAGCCGCAGGTTCAGACCGCCCATGGACATGCGGGCGTTCACCTCCAGGATGGGGATCCAGGTCCCGTCCCGAAGCACCATGGAGTCGATGCATGCAGGGCCGAAGTACCCTTCGCCTGCCAGTCGGCCAGCCACGGTGTCCAGCACCTCCGGGAGGGAGGGATGCACCAGTGCACTCGTGAGATCGCGCGGTGCCGGTCCGGATATTGCGTGGCGATAGCCGGCGTTGGTCAGGTTCTGCACACCGAGCAGCCGCCAGGAGCCGTCACGGTCGAGGTGGAGGTGGCTCGAGAAGTCTGCGACGCGATCGTAGCGCGGTTGCACCACGAGTTCGACGCGCAACCCCTGTTCCTCCTGGCCACGCAGGCGTGCGACCAGCCGGCCCAGTCGCCGGTCCGAGGCCACCTCCAAGGTGCCCCGCCCAGCCACCCCGTAGGTGTCCTTGACAAGGACGACCGGGTAGCCCTGGTCCGCAATGGACCGTACCGTGGCGTCCAGCTCCGCCGCCGAGCAGACGACGTGACCGGCACCCGGCAGTCCGTGGCGTGCAGACAGACAACTGGACCACGCCTTGCCGTTCACCCGGGCCACGGTCTCCCCCTGCGGTACAGCATCTGTGTGGCCCGTCAGCTTGGCCAGCTCAGTCGTTCCGGGAAGGACCGCATAGGGTGATATCTTCCTGAACCTACCCATCTCGGACAGTAGTTCAGGGGCTCCAAGAAGCTGATGCTCCACGTCGGCGGTGTTGTCCGGGCCGCCTACGTGGCGATGCGCGCAACCGAACCCGGCGGTCTCGAGGGCACGGCGGTGTGCCTCGCTGACCGGCCTCCGGGTGACTAGCAGGTCGCCCGGAGCGGCAGCGGTGACCAGCGCCTCGTCCATGCAGGCCACGAGACGGTCGGCGATCGGATCGGGCAGTTGGGGCAGAGCCGCGAGGTCGTCGGGACGCCAGCACTGCTCGGCGTCGAAGGACCCGAAGTACACGGCCTCATCGCGGGGCGGGCGCGAGGTGCTCACTGCTCGTGCACCGGCTGTCCCAGGACCTCGGCCGTGAAGTAGCGGACCGACCTCAGATGGTCGAGACTCAGGGTCTCGTAGTCCAGCTCCACGTCAAACTCGTCCTCGACGCCCAGCAGGAACTGGATGGCCTGTAAGGAGTCCAGGCCGAGTTCCTGGACCATGTCCGCGTCCACGGTGATCTGCTCCACCGGGACTTTGTCGGCCAGTACTTCCGCAAGCACGCTCCGCACGCGGGCTTCTGCCTCGGTGACCTGAGTGGCGTTGCTCATGGAACTCACACTCCGTTCAGGTAGAGAAGGATGCACTTGGAGCAGACCGGCATCATGCCGGTCTCGGCGAGGACGGACCGGACCCGGCGGAACCGTTCGCTCTGCCACAGGTCCACCGTCGAGGACTGGTACAGGTTGCCCACCACGAACTCCGGAAAGAACTTGCAGGAACTGACGTTCCCGTCGGCGTGCACCTCCATCCGGTTGGTCACGGCGAGACAGCGGGTGCGTCGCTGTGCCGGGCGGGAGGTGCCGAGGATGAACGACTCGACCTCGTCCGGCTCCAACTGCGGCTGGTAGCGCACCCGGGGGCGCCAGACCCGGTCGGCCAGCCGAGCCATGGAGTCGCGCAGCGCAGGCAGCAGTTCGGGGGGCAGCTGGTACGTATACGAGTGCCAGGTGGGGCGCGCGGTTCCGGTCTCCGGCGACAGCCACGCGAAGTGCTCGCGGTAGACGGAGTCCATCGCCTGTGCCACCTCGGGGCTGATGTACCAGGGGAACTGGAAGTAGACGGTGTTGACGTCCAGTTCCTCGGCCCATTCCATGAACTCGTACATCCGGTGCACCGTCACGTGCGAAACCATGCAGGACAGCGACAGTTCACCGCGGAACTCGCCCTTGCGCTTCATGTCGAGCATCGTCTCGATGTTGCGCACTGTGCGCCCGAAGGTGCCTTTACCGCGCAGCTCCTCGTGATCCGCGCCGAGACCGTCCAGACTGACCAGCAGATTCAGGTTCTCACCGATCCGCAACAGGTCGTCCGTCCGGCGCCGGAACAGCAGTCCGTTGGTGCACATGTTGACGGTGCGAGGGTAGCGCTCGATCAGGCGCGACACGTCGGTGAACCGACTGTGCATCAGGGGCTCACCGCCCCAGAGGAAGAGTTTGCCGCGCACCGAAGCGGTTGCTTTCAGCACGTCCTCGACGACGGACAGGTCGAGTTCCGTCCGCTGCTTGTCGATCCCCCAGTCGCGGAAGAAGCCCTGTTCGTTCCACTGGTAGCAGTGCGTACAGCGGAGATTGCACTTGTAGGTGAGTTGGAGGCTGACTTCGCGAGGGACGTCCGACGCGTAACCGGCGTCCCGGCGCAGTCGTGATCGTGACTGCGACCGGATCGACACCGTGTGTGTGATGTCGGAGAACTCCTTGGTGGTCAGGGTGCGACTCGTTCGAGGGTGCATTCTGCTCCTAGGCGTCACGGGCTTCGAGTGCGTTGGAGGTCGGTTCAGCCGGGCTGCTCGCCCCCCGGGGCAGCTGCACGGCAGGCAGGGTGCGTACGGCGGGCACGAGCAGCAGCGCCATACAGCCGACGAGCAGTGCCACGGAGGACATGGACAGGACGGTCGCGGTGCCGATGTAGCCCGCGGCCGCTCCGGTGAGCGCCCGGCCGACGGGCATGAGACCGATGGAGCCGATCATGTCGTAGGCGGTGATGCGGCTCAGCACGTGCGGGGGCGCGTGGGACTGTACCGAGGTGGACCACATCACCGCCCAGTAGGCGTTGGCGGCGCCGCCTGCAATCATGGCCACCGCCACGAGCGCCGCCGGCAGGTCGAAGCTGATCACGACCGGCAGCGGGGTGAAGCCGAGCAGCGTCAACAGCCCTGTCCGCAGGGGCCGGCCCGGCGAGGCTCTCAGGGCGAGCAGCCCACCGAGGACGGCGCCCAGGCTGAATCCGGATATCAGCCAGGCATAGGCCGACGCACCGAACCGGTCGATGAGCACGACGGCCTTCAGCACGTCGAACGGTCCGAACACCACCAGGCCGAACAGCGAGAACACCGACACCACGGACCACAGCCACGGTCGGGCGGTGAACTCGTGCCATCCTTCTCGCAGTTGCCCCCAGAACTTCGGGGCGGCTGCGACAGGGCCGGACCCCAGCCGGATGCCGGCCAGCAGCCAGGCGCTCGCGGCGAACGTACAGGCGTCCAGGGCGATGACGGCCGCGGCATCCGTGACGGCGATGACTACACCGGCCAAGGCGGGCGCGCCGAGCGAAACCACCGACTCCACCGTCCGCACCGTCGCATTCGACTGCCGCAGCCGGTCCGGTGCCAACTGCCTCAGCATGTTGGAGACTCCCGGCTGGAAGAATGCTTGTGCCGCGCCTGAGGCCAGCGCCGGCACCAGTATCTGCCACAGGGGCGGAGGCCCGGCCAGCAGCAGCGCCGCCAGCACTCCCTGGAGCACGGTGCGTACGACGTCAGCGACGACCATCGGGGTCTTGGGGTTGAAGTGATCGAGGATCACTCCTCCGAATGGCATCAGCAACACCACGGGTGCCAAGGAGGCCCCCATGACCACACCGACATCGGAGGCGCTGAAGTCCTTCTGGAGCATGGCGGCGGCCAGACCGATGGGGAAGACGGTGTCGCCGGACCGGGAGAGCGCTCGGGCAATGACGAACCTGCGCGGTCCGGAGTCAAGCCCTGGAACTCTCATGGGGAGGCGGTTCGCCTTTCGTCTCAGGTGGTGTGGACTGGGCGCGACGTCGGCTCAGGAGACCTGCACGCTCTGCTTCTGGAACAGTGGCAAGGTGCGCTGCACCCGTGGTGATCATCGCCGCGCAGGTGCGGTACGGACGGTCGTGGAGGCAGTCGGCCGGAGGATGCTGACCAGGGGGCGGCCCCGGCCGGGGCGCGACCGAACCTGCTTGCGAGCATGCTGTTTTCCCCTTGCTCGTTCGTCCGTCTATCAAAGTGAGTCGACTGAGAAAGCCACGCGCCGTTCTAGAATCAGGTGGTCGAGGGCGACCGCACGTCCGGGCACGGGGAACAGCGGCACGCGGGGCGATCGTGGGTCTGCATGACGACCCGCCGTCAGGAAAGACGAGTATTTGCTGCAGCGCCTTACGAAAGTGAAGCGTGCGGCTTTTTTCATGTCAACAGTGCACCCCCGAGTAACTGATCGTTTCGGAATGAGTTTTGCAGGCGGCGGAGGCGTATGAGGCCGCAGGCCAGTTCGAGCAGGCCCTGATGGGGGCCAGCGCGATTTCGTGACGGACCCGGAGCCGTTCGAACAGGTGCAGCCGGGTGTAGGCGTGCTCGACCGCACGATGCATCTTGCGGTCCTGGGATGTGAGCGGTACCGCGACGGACCGTCACCGGCTAGACGCAGTGAGGCTTTTCCATCATTGGTCTGAGCTGGCCAGATGCAGGGTGAGGACGGCTTGGACGAGGCAGGTGTTCCGGGTGGTCGAGCACCGGAGTTTGCGGAGGAGTCGCCAGGACTTGGGGGTGGCCATGGCCTGCTCGACGAGTGCGCGGATCTTCGCGTGGGACCGGTTCACCGCCTGCTGGCCGGTGGAAAGGGTCTCCCATCGCCCTCAGCACGGGGTACGGACCGTGCCGCCGGCACCCCGGTAGCCTTTGTCGGCCCAGCACTTGATGTCGGCCTCGGCAAGGGCGTCGATGATGCCGTGTTCGCGGGCCGCGCGGACGTCGTGGACGGCGCCGGGCAGGGCCGGCGAGGCCCACAACAGCGGGCCGAAGGGATCGGCGAGGACCTGCACGTTCATCCCGTGTCTCTTGTGTTTGCCGGAGTAGAAGGGCCGGTCCGCGGCGATGCGGTCGATCGGCAGGAGTGTGCCGTCCAGGAGCAGGTACGCCTTCGCCGACGCGGTGCGGACGGCGTCGGCCAGGCTGGGTGCGAGGGCGGCCAGTAGGTCGACGGCCTCGGTTACGTAGCGGTATGCGGTCGTGGTTCCGACGCCGAATCCGGCCGCGAGCTGGGCATAGGTATGCCCCACCCGCGGATGGGCGAGTGTGAGGAGGGCCTGACGGCCGGCGTTCAGCCGCCGCCAACGGGAGCCGATCACACGGCGGTGCCGCCGCAACTCCTGAGCGAGGAAGCGAAGGGCAGAGCTGGACACGTCGATGCCGGACGGGTAAACAAGCACGTGAAGCCTCTGGTGGAGACGGTTCTCTTGGTCGAAAACCCATCTACCAGGGGCTTCACCACGTTGTCAGCCCAACTGCCAAGCTTGGACCTCAAGTTGGAAAGGGCTCAGTGCCGCCCACAGCGGGCGATGCTTGTCGAAGGCGTGGCCCCGGTAGGTGTACAGGCCCCGCGACTTACGGTGGGGCGTTCCCGCACTCTTCGGATCGGTGGGACCGTGTCCAGCGGCAGGAGCCGGCTGACGTCGTGCCGGTTGTCGCCGATGAGCGTGACAGCGAACCGAGTTCCGTGACGGTCGACGATCGCATGGCGTTTCGAGAGCCGGGACGGGCGCGGTCGACGGGCGAGGGGCCGGTGTGTGATCTGCCTTCGAGTGCCAGGACGTGGGACACGTCCATGGTGCAGTCGCCCAGGTCCAGCAGGCCGTCGCCCCGGAGCGGTCCACGGTCTCCGCGGGACGTCGCACCAGGTGACAGGCCCGCAGCACTTGCAGGACGCCGGCGGGCGCCGCAAGGACCGTGAGCGACCCATGAGAAGCGCAGGGCACCATCACGCCTGTCTGGACCACATATGCTGAGATATCTCATCAAAACATATGTTATCGGGTGAAGTGGAAATGAGGGTCAGCAGGCTCGACGAGGGCAGGCCCGGCGGCGTTATTCGATCGACTTTCTTGCCCGCTCGCCGGAGGGGGGCTCCATGTGTCATCGCATGGGTCTTGAGCTGCCCGTATTTTCGTGACACTCCAACGATATCTGACCAGCACTTCCCGGCGGGGCCTCCGGCGGGTGTCGGCAAAGTATAATAAATGGTATAGATCAACCCTGATGGACGTGGCCTGAAAGTAGTTGTTAAATTCTACTGCGAGGATCTACGTTCTTAACCATGGCGAATCATCGCGAGAAGTCGCACCGCAGCGCCGAAGGAATTCCTCCCTCGGTGGTGTGGTGGTAGACATCTCGGCGTCCCTGACTTACCTGCCAGGCTTGAGGCGGGTGATCGAGCCGCGTCATTCTGTGAGAATCAGAGAGTGATCGCTGCTCGCCGTTCGCCCACTAGTTTCTGCTTACCTCAAAAAAATCTGAGTAGATCCAGGAAATCGGCTTCCGGTCCACAGGGCGCACGGGGACAGCGACCTCGGACGCGGTCCCGCCGAGACCGGCTGCCGGATCCCCGCGGTCGAGGCGCACGGCGCCGACACCGTCCGGACCGAACGCCAGAATGTCGACACCACGTACGTGGTGTGTCCGGCGTGACCCCGGCTTGTAGGCATGGCGGCGTCATCGAAGAACCCGGCCCTGTCGTGCCGGCAGGGCTTCCTGGACGATTCGCCGAGCGGAGTACCGGCCGAGCGGGCGGTGGAGCATCTCGTACCGGCTTCCTTTCCTGTTCGCTCACCACTGGGAGCAGCCGTAACGATGCGCGAGACAGACCACTTCAGGTCCGAAGTGAACCTCGGCCGGTCAGAAATCGCCCCCTGGACCCTCACTCCGGCCCACGAGGACGAGGCCGTCCGGCGGATCAAGGACCGGCTGCCGGAGCAGGCCCCATGAAGGGCATTGTTCTGGCTGGCGGCAGCGGCACCCGGTTGCTCCCGCTCACCTCCGCCGTCTCCAAACAGCTCCTGCCGGTCTACGACAAGCCTCTGATCTACTACCCGCTGTCGGTGCTGATGCTGGGTGGCATTCGTGAGATCCTGCTGATCTCATCGCCGGATCAGCTGCCCCTGTTTCACACACTATTCGGCGACGGCAGTCGGCTCGGACTGTCCATCTCCTACGCGGAACAAACCCGGCCCGACGGCATCGCGCAGGCCCTGACCATCGGTGCCGACCACATAGGCACGAGCTCTGTCACGCTGATCCTCGGCGACAACATCTTCCATGGCCCCGGCTTCTCCCACTTGCTTCAGAGCAGGCTGCGGCAGGTCGCCGGCGCGCTGCTCTTCGGGTACGCGGTCAGTGATCCCCAGCGGTACGCAGTTGGAGAGACCATCGAGGACGGAAGCCTGGTCTCCATCGAGGAGAAGCCTGCCGAGCCGCGCTCCAACCTGGCACTCACCGGGTTGTACGCCTATAACAATGACGTCGTGGACATTGCCAAGAACCTGCGCCCCTCGGCGCGCGGCGAACTGGAGATCACCGACGTCAACCGCGCCTACCTGGAGCAAGGCCGTGCCCAACTCGTCCGTCTGGGACGTGGATTCTCCTGGCTGGACGCCGGCACGCATGACTCTCTGCTCCAAGCCGCCAACTACGTACAGGTCCTGGAGCAACGGCAGGGCATGCGAATCGCCTGTCTGGAAGAGATCGCCTACCGGATGGGCTTCATCACCGCCGAGGAATGCCAGGAACTCGCTCTCCGTATGGGGCAGACCAGCTACGGCCACTACCTCCTCGACATCGTCGAACGGGAAGCGACAAGAAGCGACTGAGCAACACAGGAGGGGTGATTCGTGCGCCTCGTCGTCACCGGAGGGGCCGGCTTCATCGGCTCGCACTTCGTTAAGCACCTCTTGGCTGGCGTGTACCCTGCGTTCCGCACCGCCCATGTCACCGTACTCGACAAGTTCACCTATGCGGGAAGCCGCAGCAACCTGAGTGAGGTGATCGACCATCCGCGGCTGACTGTCGCGGAGGGAGATATCTGCGACGACCCCCTGGTGGAGCGTCTGCTGGTCGACGCCGACATCGTCGTCCACTTCGCGGCCGAGTCGCACGTCGACCGGTCGATCGCCGCGGCTGACTCGTTCATCCGCACCAATGTCATGGGCACCCACTGCCTGCTCGCAGCGGCGCTAAGGGCACGGGTGGCCCGGTTCGTGCACATCTCCACCGACGAGGTGTACGGATCGATCGCGGGGACCGACCGTTGGGACGAGCACTCTCCCGTCGCACCCAACTCCCCGTACTCCGCCTCCAAGGCCGGCTCCGACCTGCTCGCCCTCAGCTACTACCGCACCCACGGCCTGCCCGTCTGCGTCACACGGTGCTCCAATACGTACGGCTCCCACCAGCACCCGGAGAAGGTCATCCCCCGCTTCGTAACGCGTCTGCTGAGGGGAGAGCGAGTCCCCCTGTACGGAGACGGCTCCCACGTACGCGACTGGCTGCACGTCGACGATCACTGCCAGGGTGTCGCCCTGGTGGCAGCCGACGGTACGCCAGGGCGGGTGTACAACATTGGAGGAGGCATCGAACTGAGCAATCGGGACCTGACCCGGCGCATCCTCGCCCTGCTCGGCGCGGATTGGTCCCAGGTCGAGCACGTGGTCGACAGAAAGGGCCACGACCTGCGGTATGCCCTGACGGCCGACAGGATCCGCACTGAGCTGGGGTACCGGCCCACTGTGGCCTTCGATGACGGTCTGGCGCGTACCGTGGCTTGGTACACGCGTCATCCGGAGTGGTGGGAGCCACTGTGCACCGTCGATTCCTCCCGCCTGCGGGAGGTGCCTGCATGACGTCGCGAGTCGGCGATCGCCAGGAGCGCTCGAAGGTCCACCGGCCTGCCTTGGCCGCGTCGGACGAGACATGGGACGGGTTGGTCACGGCCTCGCGCAGAGCCCGGATGACACATGGCGGTGTGCGTATGGGCAATGCCGTGCCATGGGACGGTGCTGTCGGTGGCGCGGTGAGCGGCGAAGAGCCGGGTGACCGCGACTGTTCGCTCGCCTGGTGCGTATCGAGCACATTCGTGCACAGCCGGATCTCGGATCCGCTCTGCCGCCTCCAGAAGTCAGGTTGCCTTGGCGGCACCCCGCCTCACCGGTTCGGCGAGCCGCTTTTCGTCGGTGACCGGCCGGCCGACGTTTCCGGAAACGGCGACGAAGGCTGTCCGTGGTGACCCCGCACCGAACCCTTGCGGTGGAAGTGATCGGCATGCCCGGCGCTTACGACGACACGACCTCGAACTTCGTACGACGAAGTCGTGAAAATCCACCACCGCGTGGCGAACCTCCGCGCGGACGCCCTGCACAAGCTCACCACCGCCGTGGCGGCCGAGTACGGCACCGTCGTGGTCGAAGACCTCAACGTCGCCGGGATGCTCCGTAACCGGCGCCTGGCCCGCCGTATCGCCGACGCCGCACTCGGGGAGATCCGCCGCCAACTCGCCTACAAAACCCAGCGCAACGGCTGCCGCACTCTGGCCGCCGACCGCTGGTTCCCCTCCTCCAAGACCTGTTCCGGGTGCGGCGCGGTGAAAGCCAAACTGCCACTGCACATCCGGACATACGAATACGGCGCCTGCGGCCTGGACATCGACCGGGACACCCCAGCGGTGTCGAAGCCTCGTGGAGCCGACCAGAAACCCGCACCACCCGCCGTAGCCGCAAGGCCACGACAGGGCGGGCAGGTGGCGCAACCCTGCCGCAGCAACGGCAGACGGAAACGAGAGACCGTACTCAAGCCGAAGCCCTTACGCGTCGGTGACGAGACGGACCTTCCTGGCCGGAATGCTAAGAGCCCTTAAGGCTCAAAGCAACGGGCGTGTTGATCGGTGACGATCAGGCGAAGTCGTTCCCGGCGCCGGTCACTGGATCCGTTTGGGCGGGGCGACGTTGGGGGGCGGTTGGTGATCCACGGCCGGGCTGCTTCCGGGGGCGCCAGCAGGGCCATGACAGGACAGCTCACCCTGGAAGAGCCCGTGGCCCTTCAGATCGAGCAGCATCTGGACGTTCTTCTCCAGGATCGTTTCACCAGCGATCACGGTGGGCATGCCCGCACCGCCGCCGACCGGCGCGGCGAGCGGCACGATCTCCGCTTCCGGATCCGCATCGAAGAAGTAGACGAGGGAGACCATTTCCTCCTGCGGAGCACTCGCGCTGGGGGCCAGCACGCGGTGCAGCAGTGAGCGCCACCGTCCGTTCGTCCACTGGTTCGTCAGATCGCCCAGGTTCACCACCAAGGTTCCCTCCACGAACGGCGGCGCGAACCAACCGTCCTCCTCGTTCCACACCTCGAGGCCGGAGACACCCTGTTGGCGGTCCAGCAAGGTGATGGTGCCGAAGTCAGTGTGCGGACCGACCCGCATCTGCCCCTCGGCCGTCGTGCCGACGGTGTCCAGCGACGGATACCAGTTGATGCTCTGTGTCCAGGTGGCACGCCCACATCGGGACGTGAAGAAGGAGGGCTCAAGGCCCAGCACCTCGGCCAGCATCTCCATGACCGCGCCTGCGACCCGCGTCATGTGGCTCGTGTAGGCGAGCGCCGCCTCCCGAAGCTCCGGCAGTTGCGGCGGCCACTTGTTGGCAGGGTAGTACAGGGCGTCGAAGGCGTCGTCCCCGGTACGGTGGCCCGGACCCATGTGGAACGCCTCGTGTAGATCAGGAGCGCCCCCCGTGCCTCCGGCAGCGGCCACCTGCTGCTTGCCGAGGCCGCGCCAGCCATTGTCGTGCGGGCGCTGCACGGCGTGGGGCTCCTTCTGTTCCCACGGCAGGTCGAAGAAGGCGCGCCCCGTCGTGCGCAGACGCGCGGTCAGCTCCGTCGGCACGCCGTGGCCCGCCAACAGAAACACGCCCGTGGTGCGCAGGACATTGTCGATGGTCTTCGCCAGGGGTGCCCGGTCGTCGGCGTCGGCTGCCTGCCACACCTCCAGGTCGACGACGGGAACACTTGTGGTCATAGTGATGGTCCCAATCCGTGTGTAGGGATCCAGCCGGGCCCGGGTTCGGGTGGCTGGTCTGGCTGATGGATGGGTTCGTGCTGGCCCGCGGGCGCCGGTGAATCCCTTGAGGCTCCCGGCCCCTGGGGGCCTGACGAGAGACCGGTGACCGCCGGAGCCCTCGGGCGGCCACGAACCCATCCGGAACCGATGTTCGTCGGTCGTCCTGGTGCGAGCCTGCCGCAGGGCGACCCGATTGCACGGACGCGCCAGCCCATCGGCCGTTGTCCGATGACCCCGGCCTGGCCCGTGCCGCCGCCGTTGCTCGCCCGCGCCAGGCAGGACGCGGTCTGGAATCGCCGGCAGCCGGTCGATCAGGTCCGCTCGCTGCTGCGCGAGTACCACAGCCGCCCTGGACCCCCTCATGGGCAAGCGGCACGGCCCGGCCCACGCTGAGGCCCGTGTCGCCCTGGCCACGGGCTCCGATCCCCGGCCGGAGCCGTCCTCCCTGATCTCCCCCAGCTGCGGTCCGCACCTGAGCGAGCCGGCCACCAGCGGGGAACTGATGCCGGGACCGAGCGCCTGCGTTCCGTCTTCCGCGCCGAGCGCGCTCGCCGACCCGGAGCTGTCGAGGATGCCCCGGGACTCCTCGTCGAGATCGGAGACGACCGCACACGCCTCGCCGACGCCCTGGCACTGAGGGCATACTCCAGTTCCGCACCGGTCACCCGCCGACAGTCCTTCGACGAGCGGCATGCGTTCACCTCCAGTCCTTCAGAGGCCCTGACCACGGCGGCTTGACCTGTTCCGCACGCGAGATGTCTCTCTGACGCGCTGGCATGGCACGGCGGTGCACCGGAGCGGGCGTGAGTATCGCAAATGAGGGCGTTGACGAACTCTCCGTCCTCCCGCAGCGCGGCGGGTGGTGCATACGCAAGAGGGGCCATGGCACGGATCGGACGGGGAAACGAGTGCCCATCCGGTAGGCGAAGCCGTTGCCTCGCCGTCGCATCCCTCGAAGCGCTCGTCCGTGCCGCCGATGCGGTGGAACGCGCTCGCGCGTGCTCCCACACAGCACCCCGGTGGCCGCCGCAGGACGAAGGCCCACGCATGATCCGGATCCACCTGCGGGGGGGCCTGCCCGCGAGGCGGTGCCGGATCGCCCGGCTGGTGGGCGCCTCGTACACGCACCGGATGTCTCGGTGGCTGAGATGACCCGTCGTGCGAGGCGCTCGGAACAGTGGGATCCCGCCTGCTGGAATCGCGGTCTGCCAGCGTGCCGATATCCAGGATACAGATCACCTCCGCGTCGCCGGGCGCATCGACCACGCCCACGTCCACCGCCCGGGACTTGTCGGGGTCGCCGTTCTCGTGGGCGAGGAGACACCGTCGGCGACAGCCTCGATCGCCTGACGGTTGCGCGGCTCCTCATTCGTCCCGACGGCTCGGTAGCTGTCGCACGGAGCCCCCGCAGACAGGCCGGCAGCTCGCGCAGGCGCCGCCGCGGCCCGTGAACACGAAACGACACGACCACGGTCGCCCGGACGTCCGCGTCTCGTCCATCGTCGGAGCCAGTGTCGTGTCCTGGTACACGCAGCCGATGTGATGGCCGAGCCGTGAGCGGGTGCTTGACCGCCGCCGCGATCCGTGGTTCAAGGACGAGCCATGCCGAGTCCGGTGCCGTCTGCCGGTACAGCTGTCCGCGCTCCCCGTGGAAGATCTGTGCCTCGCGGGCCTGCGGATCAGCAAGGACTGCCAGGGTGGTGACACCGGCCGGTACGGTGGGAGCGACCGGTGTCAGGGCCGGCATGAGGTTCCTCTCCCCCGGGGACGCCGCTGAGTGCTCGATGCATCTGGCCCGAGGCTGTCCGGCACAGTGTCCCGGGCGGGCCGGGGTGGCGTACGGTCGGTCCATGACAGCTCATGCGCGGCCCTGCGTCGGGCGGCGGTGGTGCGTTCGTAGGGCAGTGCGCCGTCCGGCATGCGTACCACCTCCACGTACAGACCGAACGGGGCGCGTGTGTACACCCATCGGTCGCCGGTGAGTGGCCCCTCGTCGATCGTCTCCGGCTGGCCAAGCACGGCGCAGCCGTGCGCGGCCAGGTAGGCGGCAGCCACGTCCACGTCGCGGACGTGCAGGGCGAGATGGCTGCCGCCGACGTCGCTGTTGTGCGGAGGGTGTGGGTTGCCGGCCGACGGCCCCTCGTAGCAGGCCAGTTCGATGGTGTCGGTCGGGCCCATGCCCAGCACGGCCCGCCGCAGGGTGCCACCGGGCGGCACGCCGAGCGCCGCCGCCATGTCCATGGGAAGCACGCTCTGCTCGTTTCGGTACAGGGACTCGGCGCCCAGGACATCCACGAAGAACTGCTCGGCCGCGTCGAGGTCCGTGACGGTCCTGGCGAAGTGATCGACGCCGACTGCGCCGGGCAGGCCACGTCGGCTCCCCGCGCCGTCGTCCCGGTTGCACCATGGCCCCGGCGGTCGGCGGCGTGGTGTGCCGCCACCCGCCTCGTACGGCAACACCTCAGGTACGGAACGCAGTTCGAGGGGCGCGCCGAACGGCGAGGACAGTCTCATCCAGTGCGTGCCCGCATCGGGCTGCCCGTCGGGGACACGGAGGACCGGGCCGAGTGGGTTCACCCCCGTTCGACGTGTGAGTTCGGCGGCGGCCCGTGTCACGTCCGTCACATGCAACGCGAGGTGGACGTGCCCCGCATCGTGCGGTGCCCGTGGCGCGGCGGTGTGGTCCGGCGACTCGTAGGCGAACAGTTCGAGGTTGGTGTCGGGTCCCAGGCGGACGAGGGCGATCTCGGCGCTGGCTCTCGGGTGGACGTCGAGGTGTACGCGCATCCAGTTGTCGGCGTGCGCCAACGGCGCGAGCCGGTACACGAGTTCGCCACCGAGTGCCGTGACGGCGAAGTCGATCGCGGCGTCCAGGTCGGACACGGTGAACGCCAGGTGGTCGACTCGTTGGGCGCCGGGCACCCCACGCGGCGGCGGTCCTTGGCCGTCGCCACACGAGGACGAGCCGGCATCGGCGGAAGAAGGCGCGGCTGCTCCGAGCGCGCGCGGGCGGTCGGGGGAGAGCAAGGGCTGCCTCCTCAGGCTGGTTGATGGGTCGATCGCTGCGAGCCGTCCGTGTGGACCGCGAGGCGTGCGACAGATGGCGGGCGCCTCGCGAACCTCACGGACCTGAGGGAGCGCGAGGCCGAGGGCGCCAGCCAGGCAGCTGCTCGGGGGCCTGCTCGTACACCGTCCTGCGGCCCGTGACTCGGTCGGATCCGCCGGTGTGCAGAGGGACGGACCCTTGTACCGTCACGAGCGCGCTCGTGACGGTACAAGGACCGGAGTCGTCCACCAGTCACGGGGGCGCGCGCACCTCGTGGCCCTCGACCGGTGCGTGCGCGCGCCGAGCGAAGAAATGCAGCCGGCCGAAAAGCGTCAGGTTCTCCGGGCCGTGGACGAAGCCGACTCGCAGTACCGTCAGACTGGCCGGCTGTTGCTCCGCCCTGCCGTACGCGCTGGCCGACGCCGTTCGGCGGGTGGCACGTAGGCCGTTCCGCCTCGACATGTCCTGTCACGGCGTCCTATGGCTCCCCATACCGGGTGACGTCCGAGGGTCCGGACACGAGGACGGCCTGCCCGGTGTCGCAGGCGGCCAGCACCCGGGTGACGTCCCCGGGCGGTGTCACGTCGAGCCGTTTCCACGGGACACCCTCGGTAAGCGTATCGGACCTCGGCCGCGTCCTGGAGACAACCACGACGACTTCCGCAGCCGACGCAGTCCTGTGGTCAGCGTGACGCCCGTGGAGCCGTTTCCGACGATCAGCGCGGTCATGCCGTCGCCTCGAGGGCCCCGGGAGTGCCGAGGCGATCTGCCGCCAACTGACCGATGCCGATGAGGCAGTGGTCGTCGTCGTCCTCGCCCAGCGCGAGCATGGCGCGCGTCGCACGCTCGTCCAAGCCGAAGCAGCCGATCCGCACCAGTTCGTCGCCGAGCAGCGTCAGGAAGGTGTCGCCCAAGGCCAGGGCGAAGCCCCCGACGAACAGGTAGCGGCGCACACCGATCGCGGTGAAGAGCAGGCTCACCGCGGACGCAAGGGGCTGCAGTGAGCGGCGCAGCGACTCCCGCGCGAACCTGTCGCCTGCTCGGGCCGCCGCCGCGAACGCCTCGTTGGTGATGCCGTCGGGCACGCCGCCCGATGGCTCGGCCAACGCCGAGCGCGCGAAGGCAACGGTGTCGGCTGCCGCCGCCGCGCGCACCGCGAATAGCGCGCCGCGTCCTGACGCGATCGCCCCGAGGTGGCCGCGTCCTCCGCACTCGCACGGCGCGGCGTCCTGGGCGGGGTCGACGAGCCAGTGGCCGATCTCCCCGCCGTACCCGTGCTCGTCGATGACGATCTCGCCGTGGCGGAACACCTTGTTCCCGATGCCCGAGCTCACAGTGGTCAGGCAGAAGGGCTCGGACTCGGCCGAGGCGTAGCGCCAGGCCGCTGCGGTCACGTCGTTGGCCGCTACCACTGGCAGGCCCAGATGCTTCGCCAACACGTCCGCGATGGGCAGTGGTGCCGCAGGTCCTCCCCACAGTGTCGGGCCAGCAAGCACGACTCCGTCGGACGTCATTGGCCCAGCGAAGGACACTGCCACGGCCTGAGCAGGTGGTTGCCCCGGACAGGCGAGGCGAGCCGCGATCTCCCGCCCGAGCTGCTCCACGACCCGGTCCTGGAGTTCCTGCGGGGCGAGTGCCCCGTACCGACCGAGTCCGTCGGTAGGCACCCGCTGCACATCGCGCACCTCGGACGTGCCCGCCCCGATACGGCCCACGCGCAGGGTCGTACCACCGAGGTCGGCCACCACGAGGTCACACGGCGCGGGGATGAGTGCCGTCACGGTGCGACCTCTTCCCGTGCCGCCTCGCACTGCTGGACGGAGCCGTCCTCCAGCACGACGGCCGACGACAGGCGTGCTCCGTCGGGTACCCGGGCGCCCGGCAGCACGACGCAGTCGACCACCTGTGCTCCGGGACCGATGCGTGCGCCTGGGTACACCACACTGTCCACGATCTTGCCCTCGTTCACCACGTCGGCCGCCACGATACTGGCGTGGCCGCCGGGCCCGTCTAGGACGAGGCGCCGCGGCACCTCGGGGGCCACGGTGAGCGGCATGTCGGCCAACGCGAGCGTCGGCTCGGCCTGCAGCAGTCCGCGGTGAGCACGGTGGTAGCGGTCCACGGTGCCGATGTCCTCCCAGTAGCTCTTGACCTCATACCCACGGATGAATTCGCCGCCGGCCAGCATGGCCGGGATGACATCCCTGCTGATGTCGTGCTGCCAGTCCGTGCCGTTCAGCTGTTCCAGGTAACGCCGCAGCGTTGCCGCGTCGAAGAGGCAGAAAGCAGCGAACACCAGGTCGCTGGTGGGGTGCTGAGGCTTCTCCTCGAAGGCTGTGAGCAAGCCGTTCCTGTCGAACTCAACCATGCCGAACAGGTGCACGTACCGCCGCTCGATGCGCTGATACGAGACGGTCAGCGCGGCCTTTGACGCGCGGTGCTCGCGGATCATGCTGCCGTAGTCGAAACGGTAGACGTGGTCCGCATGGAGAACGAGGATTTCCGAGGCCGCTGAGTCACCCTGTCCGAAGATGTACTCGGCCTTGCTGAGCAGTGCGTCGGCTGTGCCGCGCTCCATCGGCCACGTGCGCTCCGGCATCTGCTCGGGCAGCTCGCCCGGTGAACTCCGGTACACCGCGTCGTAGGGGCCGAAGTGTATTCGAAAGTCGTGGTGGCGCCCGTTCCACACCAGATGCAGGTCGTCCATGAGGTGGCGTTCCTCGTACTGGGACAACAACAGGACATCCCGCAAGCCCGACCGGTGGACGTTGGCGATGCTGAAGTCGATCAGGCGGGAGGTGCCGCCGAACGGCACCAGCGGCTTGAGCCTGCCGTGCCCCAACGGCCCCATGCGCCGGCCTTCGCCGCCCGCCAGCAGTACGGCACGTACTCCGTCCATGCCCTCAGACCCCCAGATCCAAGGGACCGCGCAACGTCGGCTGCTGCGGCGCCTGCTCATGCTCGGCGAGCATGAGCAGCGCGGCTTCGACCTCCTGCTGGGTGAGGTCATCCACGAACACGGCGTCGCCGATCCCCCGAGGAAGGGGCAGGTGCTGCCGGCCGTCCCGATGCTTGACCGTGTCCGCGAGCGCCCTGCGCATCAGTTCCGGCGTGCACACAGGGTGGAGCACAGGCAGGTGGAGGACGCGCATGACATCGAGGACGCGGCCGAGCTCGGCCACGGTCAGAAGCCCCCGGTGGTGAGCGAGGACCGAGCTGAGCGCCATGTCGACGCAGACGGCCTCGCCGTGAAGCAACTCGGGCAGCGCCGCCATCTCGACGGCCGGCGAGAAGGAGTGTCCGAAGTCCACCAGGCGCCGCAGCTGGTGCTCCCAGAGATTGGGCTGGAGTTCCTCCAGCATGCCCTGGACCGCCCGGCGCAGCACCGTGAGCGCCGCACCTTCTGCCGCGTCCTCGCCCGGCTGCATCCGCTGCTCGACCAGACTCGCGCCGTACTCCGCCAGGAGTTCGAACAGTTCGGCGTCCTTGATCAGGGCTATCTTCAGGATTTCCGAGAGGCCGTTGCGTAGGTGCCGGGCATCGAGCGTGTTGAGGAAACCGGGGTCGATGAGGGTCAGCGACGAAGGATGATAAGTGCCTAACCGATTCTTGTGCTCACGGAAGTTGACACCCGTCTTGGCACCGATGCCCGCGTCGACCATCCCGATCAGGGTCGTGGGTATGCGGACGTACGGCGTGGCCCTGCGGTACAGACTCGCCGCAAGCCCGACGACGTCCGTGAGTACCCCGCCGCCCATGGCGAGTACCGGTGCGTGGCGCCGCGGCACACCGAAGGCGTCCATGGCGTCCACGACCTCGAAGACGGTGTCCATGACCTTCACTGACTCGTGTGCGTCGATGACGCATAGGTTGAACTCCACGTCCTGACTCGCCAGATAGGCGGCGAGCTGCTCGCCGTAGAGAGAGTGCACCGTAGCGTCGATCACGATGAGCCGGCGTGCAGGTGCTGCACCGGACGTGACGGCACGGGCGAGCGCCGGATTCGCCGGATCGAGCAGCCGCGGCTGCACCATGACGTCGTAGCTCACCTTCTTGAGTGCGCTCACCCGCCAGGCTGCGCCGTCCTCCGTCTCGTAGTCCTGCAGACGATCGCCAGGGGCGGAAAGGCTCTTAGAACTGGTCATGGTTATGGTCATGGTCATCGACCCTCTCGTGGTGAAAAGGAGGAGCGGTGGGCATGGACGGAGACAGTCACAGGAGCGGTCACGACATCGTGGCTGCTACGTACGCGGTGCGAAGACGACTGTCACGTGGATGTGCACCGGGCGAACGCAACTCTCTTGGTGACGAGGCGACGGGACGAGACAGCGTGGTGGCGCTTCGGGCGACGGGGTCGGAGGCGTCCCACAGCAGGTGACAGGAGCGGCACACTACTGCCGACGTTAGATGTTTGATCGCGGTGATGGGCGGGCTTTCACCCGTGGACGCGACGCTTCTGCCTGTCCGGCTTTCTGCGCGCCGTGTCTGCGTCGGGCGGTGATGCCGGTACGGCATTTCCTCCGCGGTTTCGGCTCACTCGGTGGTGAGTGATCCACACCTTATTGATCTAAGGCCGCGCACATGACCTTGTCAAGAGACACATAGCGCCCTATGTCCATTTTAGTACGTATTGACAGACTTGCTCGTACCACTGGTGTCGGCTGAGGCCATTTTTCGGTTGTCGGTCGGGTGTTCCATATCGCGCAAAAAGGTGCAATATACCCCCGGGTGGGCGAGGTTCGCGTGGGTACGAGAAGTGTCACAGGGGCGATCGAGCCAAAAAAACCACATCCTTGACAACAAGTTGTTTCACTGCCTGTAATAAATGAAGATCTGAAGCTCGTGAGTCATCCGCAGCAAGGTGTGGAGAAAGATGCTCCCGTACGTGAAGCGCGCGGCTGCGACCATGCTGGTTACAGACACGCAGCGGCGAAAATTAGACTGGGTTCCGGAACCGTCTCCACGGCGCCAGTCGCCTGCGATGAAAATCTTGATTTCTGCGACAAACCTCGGCGATGCCAGACCTGCGCCGTAGCATTCAACGCTGGTCAGGGCCGGCACGAGAGCGTCAGCGGAAGCCTTCGCTGATGCTCGGGCTTCGACCTGTGTGAGTTGCATGTATGTTGGCTGATTTCTCTTTCTCCTCTGGTGCCGCGTGATTCGGCTTGTGTCGCTTTTTCTGCTCTTGGCTCGTCAGGCAGTGCATGAACCTTTTTTGGAACAGATGGCGAGTTTATTGGCGTTGATGGCGAACTGGCAGGTGGCGATGTATAGCCCCTTGCAGAGCCATATCGTGTTGTGGCGGGGGAGTGACGGGGTCGTGAGGACAGCACTGAACCAGAGGTCGTGCCCACGTGAACGTTGGAACTACACCAGGTCCTGTCATTGAGAAAAACGGGCCAGCAGGTCTGGCGCAAAAAAAGCGGCGGAGACGGGAAGGGCTGGGTGCTGCCACTGCAGGCCACGTGATCGTACCGAGTTGGGTGCTACGGCTGCAGAAATCGGCCCTGTTGTACGGACTGCCGCGCACACTGGCCGATCATCTGAATCGGCATGAGGGTGTCGAGGTCTCTTTGACCATGCTGCTGGTGTCTGGCGGGAGAGGAATCTGTAGCCGCACCGGTCGGACCTCTTCAAGCTGCCGAAGGACTGGCATGCGCGGAGAGGCCGCCAACATCGTCGAGCTCTACCTGGCGTCCGGGGGCTGCCGTCCTATCGGTTGACGAGCGGACCAGGCACAGACGGCAGGCCGATCCCGGCCAGTGCTGGACCTTCGCCGCCACCCGTGCCGCACCCAGGGCTGCGGCACGGCACTACGAACCTATTCGGCCCGTTCGACGTCGGCGCCGGCCAGGGGACCCGCGTGGGCCGCTGGCATGACGGAATTGAACGCTCGCTCACCCGACCGGGACATGCTGCGCTATGTCCGCCTGCGGCATCAGCTGGAGGAAGTACATGTCTGATCTTCGCCCTTTGCCCGTCACGCCCCGGCCGACGGTGGGCGCCGTCATGCCTGGCCGGGTCCTGGTCATCGGCTCCGGCTACCTCGCTGGCCACATCGCCGCTCGTCTCACCGGGCTCGGCGTTGAGACGGTGCTCAGCTCTCGGGGTGCCCCGGTCATTCCTGAAAGCCGTGGTGTGCGCTGGACTCGGGTCGACGTCACGTCGGGACCACAGGTGGCTGCTCTGATGGATGCCGTCCAGCCCGACGCCGTTGTCGCCGTGCACGGCCCGTCCGACATCACCTGGTGCGAGGCGCATCCCGAAGAGGCGTACGCCACCCACCATGGCGGCGCCCGCAACATCGCGGCTGCACTGGACGGTCGGCCCGTCCTGCTGGTGTCGACCGACAACGTCTTCCCCGGCAAGGCGGAGAGCCATGGCGAGTCGGCGCAGCCCTTCCCGGCCAATGCCTACGGCCGGGCGAAGCTCGCGGCTGAGCAGGAACTGCTCGCCACCTCCTCTGCCCTCATCCTGCGGGTGAGTCTGGTCTACGGTTGGGAGGACTGCGGCCCGCGGCCCAACTTCCTCACCAGCGTTACTCGTTCGCTGATGCGTGGGGAGCAGCTGCGGATCCCCGCTGACCACTGGAACACGCCCGTTCTTGTGGAGGACGTGGCCGCGTGGGTGACGACGCTGATGAGTTCCGGCCGTACCGGGATGCTGCACCTCGGCGGGCCACGTCGCATCGGCCGAGTCGACTGGGCCAGGCACATCGCCCAGCAGATCGGTGCAGACCCCACGCTCATTGTGCCGACGCCGCGTGTCGGTACGGCCTATGCCTGTCGGCCGCGCAATGCCTGTCTGCACAGCGAGGTGGCCGCGGAGCTGCCCGAACTACAGCGCCACCGTCCGGTCGATGTTCTCGAAGCCACTCATGCCCTGATTTCCTGACGCTTCGCCTATATCGTCTTAAATCGTATACACATTTTTGTCCACCCTGGCCGACCCGCTTTCGGCCCTCGACCCATGAATGGGGCACCCATGACCGGATCTGAGATTTTCCTCGCCAGCAAGCGCGCGGCGATCACCTACGACACCGACCCTGCCACCGGCGAACCTCGCGCCTGGCTGGCCCCTGGCGGCACCGGCAACGTTGTCGCCGAACAGGCCGGCGTCCTCAACATCTCCTGGATAGCCAGCGCCGACTCCGAGGACGACCGCCGTGCCTCGGCGCGCAACCCCGACGGCGTGACCATGGAACTGCATTCCGGCCGGGAGATCTTGGTCCGGCTCATCAGGCACGACCCCGCCGTCTTCCGTAACGTGCAGAACTTTATGACCGCCGACCTCATGTGGGCGGCCAACAACTACGGCTGGGACCGCTGGACCCAGCCGTCGTTCGGCGCCGACACCCGCGAAGGCTGGGCGGATTTCCGCCGCTTCACACGAGACTTCGCCGACGCGATCATAAAGAGCTCGGCCCAGTCACCGGACCCCGTCTACCTAGTCCATGACTACCAGCTGGTCGGGGTCCCCGCGCTGCTGCGCGAACAACGGCCGGACGCGCCGATCCTGGTCTTTGTGCACATCCCGTGGCCGTCGGCCGACTACTGGGAGGTGCTGCCCAAGGAGATCCGCACCGGCATTCTCCACGGTATGCTGCCCGCCACCACGATCGGCTTCTTCGCTGACCGTTGGTGCCGCAACTTCCTGGAGAGCGTGGCCGATCTTCTGCCCGACGCTCGGATTGACCGCGAGGCGATGACCGTCGAGTGGCGCGGCCACCGCACCCAATTGCGCACCATGCCGCTCGGCTACAGCCCGCTCACCCTGGAGGGCCGTGACCCGCGACTGCCCGACGGGATCGAGGAGTGGGCTGACGGCCACCGGCTGGTGGTGCACAGCGGGCGTACCGACCCGATAAAGAACGCCGAACGCGCGGTGCGCGCCTTCGTCCTGGCCGCCCGGAGCGGCGGGCTCGAGGACACCCGCATGCTGGTGCGGATGAATCCCAACCGACTGTACGTGCCGGCCAATGCCGACTACGTACACCGGGTGGAGACCGCCGTCGCCGAGGCCAACGCCGAGCTGGGCCCTGACACCGTGCGCATAGACAACGACAACGATGTGAACCACACCATCGCGTGCTTCCGCAGGGCCGACCTGCTCATCTTCAACTCAACCGTCGATGGTCAAAACCTCAGCACGTTCGAAGCGCCGCTGGTTAACGAACGCGACGCCGATGTGATCCTTTCGGAGACCTGCGGCGCAGCCGAGGTCCTGGGTGAGTACTGCCGCAGCGTCAACCCCTTCGATCTCGTCGAGCAGGCCGAGGCCATCTCCGCCGCGCTCGCTGCCGGGCCGCAGCAGCGGGCAGAGGCCGCCGCCCGCCGTCGCGATGCTGTCCGCCCCTGGACGCTCGAAGCCTGGGTGCAGGCCCAACTGGATGGACTCACTGCCGACCACGCGGCCCGCACGACAACCGCCGAGCGCCCCGACGCCGAGACGGCCGTCCCGGCACGAGCAGACCTCTGATCTCCATGACCACGGAGCGCGCCATGACAACGACAAAACGCCTCCCTGCGCCGCAGGACGCGGCTCAGTACCAGTTAGGCGACATCATGCTGGTACGTGGTGAGGGTATCCGCGCCTGGGACGCCGAGGGGCGCGAGTTTCTCGACTGCGTTTCTGGCACCTTTAACCTGCTGCTCGGACACAACCACCCGGAGGTGATGGCCGCAGTACGGGAACAGACCGAGCGGCTCGTCTTCGCCAGTTCGTCCTTCCAGACCGAACCCACCAACCGGGTAGTCCAAGAGCTGGCTGCCATCAGCCCGCCCAACCTCACACGGATCAACCTGCGCAGTTCCAGTGGCTCCACCGCCAACGAAGGCGCCATCAAGATGGCCCAGCTCCATACCGGCCGTCGCGACGTCATCGTGCCTTTCCGCGCCCACCTCGGCCAGAGTCTCGCGACGGCGAGCCTCAACGGCACCACCAAAATGCGCGCACCGTTTCCGCACCGCTACCCCGGCAGCCTTCACGTGCCAGGCCCCTACTGCTTCCGCTGCTTCTACCGCCAGACCCCCGAGAGTTGCGGCATGCTCTGCGTCGACCGCATCGAGGACTTCATCACCTACGCTAGCTCCGGCAGCGTGGCCTGCGTGGTGATCGAGCCGATCAGCGGCGCTGGCGGCAACATCGTCCCGCCCGACGGCTACCTCCAAGAGTTGCGTCGGTTCTGCGACGATCGTGAGATCGTGCTCATCTTCGACGAGATCCAGACCGGGCTGGGCCGCACCGGACAAATGTTCGCCGCCGACCACTTCGGTGTCCAGCCGCACATGATGACCCTCGCGAAGGGACTCACCGGAAGCGGCCTCCCCATGGCCGCCATCCTCACCGAGGAACGCATGGCCGGCTGGGACCGTAGCCTGCACAGCTTCACCTACGGTAGCCACACCCTGTCGGCTGCGGCCGCCCTGGCCACCCTGGAAATCGTCCAGCGCCCCGGCTTCCTGGAGAACGTACGGGCCAGCGGCGACGTGCTCCTGGACCGGCTGCGGGACCTCCAGAAGGACAACCCCGTGATCGGCGACGTCCGAGGGGTCGGCCTGATGATCGGGGTCGAGCTGGTGGAGCCCGACGGCACCAAGGCCGTCGCCCGTGCCCACGCCTACCAAAGGTCGCTCCAGGACCACGGCATTCTCACCCGTGTCTCCGAGCACGGAGACGGCAGCACGATCGAACTGCGCCCACCTCTCATCCTTACACCTGCCGACGCCCACACGGTTGCTGACCGGTTCGGCGAGGCGCTGGAGGCCGTCGCATGAGAGTGACCCTGGAGGAGGGCGGACCCCGCCTGCACCACTCGCCGCCGCCACGCCCGCGCGAGGATCCCGCTGTACTCGTCAACGTCGAACTGGCCGCGCTGTGCCGCTCCGACCTCAAGGAGGTGGCTGGTACCCGCCATGGTCCCAGCCAGTTCGGACACGAACTCGTCGGCGTCGTCTGTGAGTCCACCGTCCCCGCACTCGCCGAGGGCACTCGCGTCGTCCTGGACCCGAACGTGGTGGTGGACCGGGGCACCGGATTCGCCGACCAGATGTGGGCGGCGGGTCCGGCTGACCTGCTACGGCATGCTCTGCAACCGGTGCCGCACGGCCCAGCCGCCCGTCGCTTGGTGTTTGCCGAGCCGATCGCCTGTGCCCAGCACTGTCTGAGCGCCGTCAAGCGGCAAGTCGGCGGTCTGCACGGTGCCCGAGTTGCAGTGCTCGGTGCTGGGACTGCCGGTCTTTTCATCGCGGCGCTCGCCGATCGAGCAGGTGCCCGGGTATCGGTCTGCAACCGGAGCCGCGCTCGGATGGATGAGGCCCGCAAGGCCGACCTGCTCGACGTACCTGCGTTGCTTTTCGGTGAACTGGCCGGCGAGAGTGCCGACGTGGTGGTGGTCGCCACCAGCTTCGTACTGCCCGCCGTGCTGGAGGAGGCGCTACGCTTGGTCGCGCCCGGCGGCCTGGTGCTGCTGTACGGCGGCACCGCGCCAGGAGACCGGCACCCGGGGCTGGAATGCGACCTGGACCGGGTGCGGCGCACCGGAGCTGTCGCGACCTGCACCTGGCGGGGCCGCTCGCTTCGAGTGGCCGGCAGTTACGGGACGAACCCGCAGGATTTCGCTGCCGCGATCGGCAACCTCACCGACGTCGTGACGCCTCTGCGCGCTGAAGCCCTGGTCGCCGCCGAAGTGGACCTACCGGGGTTGTTCGAACTACTGGGGACCCCGGACGCCCTCGGGCCCGGCAAGATTGTTGTCCACCCCCGACCCTTTTGACGGAACGCCCGCGGCAATGGGCGCGCCTCCCCGTAAACAAATGAGACGAGGGACGAGGTCCGACTGATGTACAAGGCTGCACTTTTCGATCTGGACGGTACATTAATCAACACGGAACACAAAAATCGAGAGGCTTGGGCGCGTCTCTTCCGTCAGCATCGCGTTCCGTATGACGACTCTGTATTGCGCAGCTTCACCGGCCGCCCGGCCAAGGAGGCCATGGCAGACCACGTCGCATCCTTTGCCGGACACAGCATCGACGAACTGTGCGCCGAGGCGGCAGCGTATGCTGCTCTTCCTGACATGCCGGCCGCAGTCACGGTTGACGGAGCAATGGAATTGCTCGACAAACTGCAACGCGTGGGGATACCTCTTGGAGTGGTTACCTCGGGCCCGCGTGACTACGCCGAGAGCGCGCTTACGACCCTTGACGTGCTGCAACTACTGGATGTTCTGGTCACTGCTGACGACGTCTCCCGAGGGAAACCAGACCCCGAGGGTTACAGTGCCGCGTGTTCAGCATTGAAAGTTGAGCCGAGTCAAGCGATAGTATTTGAGGACGCGCCGGCCGGCATCCTCGCGGCTAAGCGTGCGGGTATATTCTGTGTCGGTCTGACAACAACGCATGAGGCCCATGACCTCACGGAAGCGGATGTTATTCTCAAGGATTTGACCGATGTGAACTGGCCAAATATTAGATCTTCCTCCGGGTCGGACCGTTGAACCGTCCTGGGTTCGGTAGAGATCTCAGATGCGGGGTGTGGCCTGAGGCCTCGCGGTTGTGAGGCAGCGGTTGCGCTCGGGCGGGACGTGGCCTGTCTCACCGTGAAGTCGCCGATGGCTGTACCAGTCGACGTACTCGGTGGCGGCGAGTTCGGCGTCGGACGACGCTCCCCACAGCCACTGGGGCTTGATCAGATCGGTCTCGAACAGGCCGACCGGCCGCCGACGGCAAGGTCGGCAAGCACGTCACCATCGGCCGCGCCCGCCACCCCAGGCCGACTCGACGCGCAATCAAGGGCATCGCCGACAACCGTGCCGAGAAGCACTCGGACGTCTCCCCGTGGCGCTGCCCGCCGACGGCAAGGTCCTCACCTGAGTTCGCGGTCGGGTCGGGACAGGCCAACGACCGTGGCCGCCTCGGCGATCGACCTCGCCCATGCCCTCAGTCGGGTGCTAAGGGGCTCGGTGGGCTCGCGGAGTTCGAGATCCCGGAGTCGGCCACGCTCTGTTCGGCGGTGTCTGACTGCTGGGTGGGGCCGGGGGACACGGTGCCTGCTGCCCGGGTCGCTCCGCCGACCGGCCCCTGGCAGGGGTTTGGCGTATCAGTATGAGGAGGGCTTCTGTATGGGACAGCCGCAGATGTCGGGTGGGACTGAGGTGAGCCGGCCGCCGCTTCGTATCGGTATGGTCGGCCATGCCTTCATGGGTGCTGCTCACTCCCAGGGCTGGCGGACCGTGGGCCGTGTCTTCGACCTGCCGCTGCGGCCGGTCCTAGCCGCCGTCTGCGGCCGCGACGGCGCCGCCGTGCGCGCGGCGGCCGACCGGCACGGCTGGGCAAGCGCCCTCACCGACTGGCACGAACTCGTCACTCGCGACGACATCGACCTCGTCGACATCTGCACTCCCGGCGACAGCCACGCCGAAATCGCCCTCGCCGCCCTCGCCGCCGGCAAACACGTACTGTGCGAGAAACCCCTCGCCAACACCGTCGAAGAAGCCACGGCCATGGCCGAAGCCGCCGAAACCGCCCGCACCCGCGGCCAGCTGGCCATGGTCGGCTTCAACTACCGACGACTGCCCGCCCTCGCCCTCGCCCGGCACATGATCGCCGAAGGTCGCCTCAGCACCCTGCGCCACGTCCGCGTCACCTACCTCCAGGACTGGCTCACTGACCCCAAATCTCCGCTTACCTGGCGTCTGCGCAAAGAACACGCCGGCTCCGGCTCTCTCGGCGACCTCGGCGCCCACATCATCGACCTCGCCCAACACCTGACCGGCGAAAAACTGACCGGCGTCTCCGCCCTCACTGAAACTTTCGTCCACGAACGCCCCCTGCCCGCACCACCCACCAACAGCCTCACCCCCCACCCGGCCGCCCGCACCGCAGCAGTCACCGTCGATGACGCCACCCTCTTCACCGGCCGCCTCACCTCCGGAGCCCTCGCCTCCTTCGAAACCACCCGCTACGCCACCGGCCGCAAGAACGCCCTGCACATCGAACTCAACGGCGAACACGGCTCCCTCGTCTTTGACCTCGAACGCCTCAACGAACTCTCCTACTACGACGCCACCGAACCCGCCATACACGCTGGCTTCCGCCGCATCCTCGTCACCGAACCTGACCACCCCTACCTCGACGCCTGGTGGCCCCCCGGTCACGGCCTCGGCTACGAACACAGTTTCATCCACCAAGCCCGCGACCTCACCCACGCCATCGCCCAACACCGCACCCCCGACCCCTCCTTCGCCGACGGACTCCAAGTCCAACGCGTACTTGCCGCCGTCGAGGAAAGCGCCCGGAAGAACTCCCTCTACACACCCATCGCAGACTGAGGAGGCCCACCACACGCCACGCAACTTGACCCTCTTCACCGGATAGTGGACCGACCTCCCACTCGAACAAGTCTGGTGCCACGCCCACCACTTCGGCTGCAACGGCCTCGAACACGGCCACGCCTCATGGACCAGCACTGCAAGCTGTCGTGAGGCGTCACCAAGAAAAGTTCAGCCTCCGCAGACGTACGCGATCAAGGGGTAGACTCAGCACGCGTGGACCGGGCCCCATGGCCAGAGCCAATCTGGCAGTGAAGGTGTGTGCTGCCCTCTCGTCGTCCGACCCCTTCCGTCGAAGGGTTCGATATACCCGGCCGCCCTTCCCGATTGGCGTGTATTCGTAACCCGACCCCAAGCTCATCCGATCAACGCAAAGGTGGCCCCCATGCCCGGCGCGACGTCCAATGTGCCACTGCTCTCGATCGTCATCCCGACCTATAACCGAGCGGCTCTCCTCGACCGCACGTTAAACACGCTGGCCCGCCAAACAGTGGCGCCGGAGGACTTCGAGGTCGTGGTGTCCGATGACGGCTCGACCGACACCACCCGCGACGTGGTGCGCTCCTACGAGGACCGGCTGCGAATCCAGTACGTGTTCCAGGAAGATCTCGGGTACCGAGTCGCCAGCGCCCGCAACGGTGGGGCGCGTCTGGCCTCCGCGCCACTGCTGGCCTTCCTCGACACTGGTGTCCTGGCGGGGCCGCGGTACGTCCAGTCGGTCCTCGCCGCCCACACAGCGTCGGCGCACGCCAAGGTCGTCCTCGGCTGTTGCTATGGCTACGACCCGCGCAATCCCCACCCCGAGCTCCACTCTCTCGTCGCCGACTTCCCTCCGGAGGAGGCTGTGAGGAAGGTTGGGGACGCCTCATGGTTCCAGGATATGCGGATTCCGGAATTCGCCGCGGTTGACTTCGACCTCAGCCGTATGGCCATGCCTTGGCTGTGGTTCTGGACGCTCAACGTGTCGCTGCCGGCGGCTGAATTCTGGCGGGTCGGAGGGTTCGACGACGAATTCACCGGCTGGGGAGGGGAAGACATCGAACTCGGTTACCGGTTGCACAACCACGGCGTCCCTATGACGGTCTCGCGGGAGAGCTGGGGGATCGAAGCGCCGCACGAGCGTACCCACGAGGCGAATGTCTCCAGCCTCATGCGTAACTGCGATCGGTTCGTCCGCAAGCACCCTTCCCTGCTCCCCGAGCTCTTCTGGGCCGTGACCAACAGAGGGATTTTTGGCTCCGTTGAGACTGAGCGACGTCGCTTCGAGGAATGGGCGGCCCAGGCCCGCGGGCAACGGGTCCCGGACGAGATCAAAATGGGGTTGGACACCCTGCCTCCGTCGCAAGACACGCAGCGGGTGGCAGTGTTCGGAAGCGGCACGGAGGGTCTTCCTGCCGCGCCGCGGCAGAATGTCGAACTCTTCCTGTGCGATTTCGATGAAGCGGTGCTCACCCAGCGGGGGAGCCGCGACGGTGATGGCGTCTCGACCTGGCACCTGTCCGGGCTGCGTACCCCCTGGCCCAACCAGTACTTCGACCTCGTCATCATCACCTCGCGCATGGACGTGCCTCAGCGGGCGTGGGGCGAGGGGATCACTAAGGAAGCACACCGGATCGCAGGCTCAGTCGTTGAGCCGTCTCGCGGTGACTGACGGCCGCTTTGATCGCGGTCACTACATCCGTCACACCGGGTGGTGTGCTGTCCACCTGCGGTGGCCGTGCGGCGCTCCCGGGCCCCCGAGTCGTTCCTCGTCTGCCACCCGGCTTGTGACGCAGCGCTACAAGAGTGAGAAGGGCTATTCACCATGACCGATCGCGTGTTGAATCGAACGCGTCGTCGGGTCTCCATCGTCTTCGCTGGCCACGGCGCAGTCGTAGGGGCGTTCGCCACCCGCATCCCCTGGCTGCAGCAGCATCTCGGCCTCAGCGAAAGCACTCTTGGTGTGGCGCTCCTTGCCCCGGCTGTCGGCTCGTTTGTGGCGATGCCCTTCACCAGCCGCCTGGTTCACCACTTAGGTAACTCCCGCGCTCTGACCTGCCTGTTTCCACTGTGGTGCGGCTCGCTCATCCTGCCGGCGTTCTCGCCGAACCTGCCTGCCCTGTGTCTGGCTCTGGGGATATTCGGTGCGACCTCGGGTATGACGGATGTCCTGATGAATGCGCAGGGGGTGCAGGTCGAGCAGCGGCTACAACGCCCCATCATTCCCAGCCTGCACGGCATGTGGGCTGTGGGAGGGCTGGTCTCCTCGGGCTGCGGTGCGCTCGCCGCTGGCGCCGACATAGACGCCCGCTTGCATTTCACTGTCACCGCCGCGCTTCTGGCGGGCGTCGGATTGCTGGCCACCAGGCACCTGCCGGAGGCGGAACCCACCGAGGCTCGGCAGCCACCGCCTCGCTTCGCGCTCCCCCCGCTGTCCACCCTGCCCCTCGGCGTTCTCGGCTTCTGCGCTGTCTTCGCCGAGGGCGCCAGCGGAAACTGGAGCGCGGTGTACCTGACCTCGACGGCGAACGCCTCCGAGGGGGTTGCCGCACTCAGCTATACCGGACTCAGCTTCACCCTGGCACTGGCCAGGCTCGCCAGCGGCTTCGTCGTCACCCACCTCGGGCCGGTCCGTACGGTACGGCTGAGCGGTGGGATTGCGGCGCTAGGCGGCACGCTGGTCGTGCTGGCCCGTACCCCACCAGTCGCTATCTCCGGGTTCGCCCTGATCGGCATCGGCGTCGCCGTTGTGCTGCCCCTCTCCTTCAGCGCTGCTGGCGGGCACGGAGGCGACCCGAGCCGGAACATCGCAGGCGTCGCCACCATCACCTACACCTCCAATCTCCTTGCCCCCGCCGTGACGGGAGCTGTTGCTGATGCAACCTCCCTGCCGGCGGCCTTCGTCCTGGTCACCGCGTTCGCAGCGTCCCCGCTGTTCCTCGCGAGCACGCTCGCGAGGCCGGTCCAGTCGCCCGGGAGGGAGAGACAGAACGAGCCGCAGCAGGCGGACCTCTCCTCCTGACCCACACCGGCAGTGTGCCGGACGAGAGCACCACCACGGTGCCCGTCCGTCCCGCCGCATGATGAACGACGATCTCACCGGATAGGTGTGCGGTCCCCCGGGGCAGGGCCGCTGGATCATGTGGGAGCCCATGGCATGCGTCACGATCGGTGTCATCATCAGGGTCGACACCAGCGACCTGACCGCCCGCTTCGCCAGTATTGACTTCGTCGAGCGCCGCCGGATTCTGTTCCCCGACATGGTCAACGCCTTCGACCAGGCACGCGGATACAGCGCCGGCCACTAGCGCAAGGCTCCCGAACCCGCCTTGAAAAAAATCTGAGAGGGTCGACGCCCGGGGCCCGCAGCCAGTACGCCGCATCCATCGCCCTGACCGACTACCACCTCCGCCCCACGACCTCTGAACAGAAGAAGCACCATGCCCATATTGGCCGCATTACCCAGCCGCACTATCAGGCCGTTCGACGACCACGTTCTTGACGATCCGTACCCCACGTGCGGGGTGCAGCGGTTGCCGGGCCTCGCAGTTCACCTCGACGAGCGCGAGGCTTGGGCCATGCCGCGCTGCGCGGAGGCGCCGACCGTGTTGAAGGATCCGGACACATTTAGCTCGGTCGGTGGGGTTGCGCTGACGCAACTGGCCAATGCCGAGATCGTTGCTGGGACGATGTTCGCCTCTGACGGCCACTCCCAGCTGCGCCGGGTGCTGTTCTCACAATGCCCACTGCGGGCCATCGCCAATTTTAGGCGGCAGAACGGATGCCGTGGGCGGCGCATGGGCGAGCCTTCACGCCGTGTGGGGCGTTGCCGGGCGACATCACCGTCCAGAGGGGCGGGAAGCGCTGATGCGCTGGAGAGGCTTCTGACGTCGGCCACGTTGGCCGTCGCGACGTTGAGCTGAGCACTCAACTCCCTGCTCCGTTATGACCTGTTCGACCGGGTCAGTGGCCCGGCGACCCGCGCTGATCGACATCTGTGGTCACCCCGCCGAGGGTGGCCGAACCAGGAACTACTACACGGTGGTGGCCCGACGCTGGGTCACCTCCAAAGGACGGATATTCATGGCTGGGCGTATCGAGGACTACGCACTCATTGGCGACTTGGAGACGGCCGCGCTGATAGGCCGAGACGGAACGATCGACTGGTTGTGCCTGCCCAGGCTCGACTCCCAGGCTGTATTCGCCGCCCTCCTCGGCACAGAGGACAACGGTTCCTGGAGTATTGGCCCGGCGGACTCTAGCGGCCAGAGCCCGACGGCGGATCGTCGCGCCTACCGCGGCGACTCGCTGCTTCTGGAATCGGAGTGGGACACCCCGACTGGCACCCTGCGCGTCACCGACTTCATGCCACCACGTGGGGGTGGGGCTCCGCGTCTAATCCGCATCGTCGAAGCCGTCCGCGGCACCGTCACCGCTGTGTCGACCCTGCGCCTGCGGTTCGACTACGGCAAGGTCGTGCCCTGGGTCCAGAGGACCGATGACGATCGGGTCCGCGCGGTAGCGGGCCCTCATGCGGTGTGGCTGGACACTGAAGCGGAGACGCACGGTGAAGCGCTCACCACCCGCTCCTGCGTCACGCTCGCCGAGGGTGAGCGCATGGCATTTGCCTTGAGCTGGCATCCCTCGTACGCAGGCCCGCCTGACAGCCTCGACACCGATCAGGCCCTTCAAATGCAGGAGGACACGGCGAAGTTCTGGGCGGACTGGGCATCTCACTGCGCCTACAACGGTCCCTACCGCGACGCTGTGATTCGTTCCCTGATCACGCTGAAGGCCCTGACGAACCCGCTGACCGGCGGGATCGTTGCCGCAGCGACCACCTCGTTGCCCGAGGAGATTGGTGGCGTCCGCAACTGGGATTACCGCTACGTCTGGCTCAGGGACGCTGCGATCACTATGTCGTGCCTCCTGCGGGCGGGCTACCGCGACGAAGCCCGCGCCTGGCGGGACTGGCTTCTGCGCGCGGTTGCTGGTGACCCCGAGAACCTCCAGATCATGTACGGAATCGCCGGGGAACGGGAGATGCCCGAGACCACGCTGTCCTGGCTGACCGGCTACGAGAACTCGACCCCGGTACGTATCGGCAACGGCGCCGCCAATCAGCGTCAACTCGATGTGTACGGCGAGGTGATCGAGGCCCTGCTCCTGGCAGCGCACCTCGGCCTGGAGCGCGACGAGCCCAGCAACACCTTGTTGATCGAGCTTGTTCAGTTCGTCGAAGCGAACTGGCGCGAACCCGACAAGGGCATCTGGGAATCCCGCGGCCCTGACCGGCACTTCGTGCACTCCAAGGTCATGGCCTGGGTCGCGGTCGACTGCGCCATCAAGCTGATCGAAGGGGGCCACGCTGAGGGTCCCCTGGATCATTGGAGGCTTCTGCGTGACACGATCCACCAGGACGTGTGCGAGAACGGATACGACCCCGACCGCAACACGTTCACCCAGTTCTATGGCAGTTGGGAACTGGACGCCGCTCTGCTGTTGATCCCCCAGGTTGGTTTCCTGCCGGCCGACGATGAGCGCGTCATTGGCACCGTCGAGGCGATCCAGCGGGAACTCTCCACCCCTGACGGCTTCCTCCGGCGCTACCCGACCGAGGGGGACAACGTCGGCAACGACGGTCTGGCCGGGGACGAGGGAGCGTTCCTCGTCTGCGCGTTCTGGCTGGCCGACGATCTGGCGATGATCGGTCGTGTCGACGAGGCGCGTGACCTGTTCGAGCGTCTGCTCGCCCTGCGCAACGACGTCGGTCTGCTGGCCGAAGAGTGGGACTCACACCAGCAGCGACAGGTTGGGAACTACCCGCAGGCATACTCCCACATCGGCATCGTCGATGCCGCCCTCTCCCTCGAGAACCCGATCCAGCGGCGCCCGCTCGCCATCGTAAGCACGCCGCGATGACCCTCCTGTCGTCCACGGTTCACTGCAAGCTGCTCGAGATAGCCGGTCATGCCGCCCTTTCCTCCCCTGCCTTGGGGAGGGATCGTCGTGGTTCCCCAGCAGCGGGTCACCTGGCGCGGAGAATTTCAGGATGAGCTTCGCAGGCGGCGAAGGTATGTGAGGTTATAGGCCGGTTCGAGCAGGCCCTGGTGAAGATCAGCGCGTTGTTTGTGGGGTGGCAGATGCGGAGTCGTTTGATCCGGTCAGCCAACCGTGTCGGGCGATCACCGGCTCGATGCCAGGCTTCCCAGGATTGTGTCTTCAACGATCTTGCGTAGTGGATCACGGTCCTGTGATGCGTCACCATGAACTGTGCGATGCAGAGTGGGAGTTCGTCCGGTCGCTGCTGCCCAAGGCTTTGTGGGGCGAAAGCGGCTGGACGACCGCAGGGTTCTTAATGGGATCGTGCGGAAGTTCCGCACCGGCTGATGGGTGGCGTGTGAGTTGCAGTGGAGCGCGTCGGTTGTCTGCACCGGCAGTGTTGGGTGTTTGTGCTGGTCGGGGGCACTTTGCTGGTGAGGATTGTTGTCGTTTGCCGGTGAAGGTTTGTTGTCGTGGGTGTAGGTGCGTGTGTGTGGGCAGCAGACCAGGCGTTCAAGGCGGATGGTCAGGTTGGCGAGGGGGTGAGCTGGTTGACCGTCCGGGGTGAGGCATTGGGTGCCGGATTTTATGCGGAGGGGTGTGCGCGGCACTGCCCGTGATCCAGTTTTGGTCTGGGAATAACTTTGATGCAAAAACACATAACGGATGATGTCCCCTATGTCTGATGCTGCATCACCCCTGTTTGCTCTTGAGCTTGTCGGGTGGTGTGGGATTGACCGGAGCGCAGCGTGACAAATTCGCTGGCGATCACCAGGTGGGTAATGCTCTGACATGTGTGTCTAAGGGCCCCGCAGAGAATCAAGGTGTTGCTTCCCGTGATGCGGCTCGTTGTTGTGGTGTGAGCGTCTCCGACGAGGTTCGTGGTCAATTTGCTGTGAGGTTCAAGGTGCACGTCTTCACGTGGGTGAAGTCCGTCACCCAGTACCGGGTCGGAGCGACGGCGACGAAGTCGCGGTCGACCAGATCGGGGGCCCGCTCGACCTGCCCTCCGGGGATCGTGGTGATGGCGCGCCGGCCGCGCACCGCGCCCTGGATGCCGAGCTCGTGCATCAGGCGCGCTCGACGGTGCAGCGGGCCACCGCATGTCCCTGCCGGTTCAGCTCGCGCCAGATCTTCTTAGACACGGTAGTTGAACGTGTAGACGTCCTGGAGATCCTCTCCTTGAGCTCCTCGTCACGCATGCGGCGGGCGGAGGGCGTCTGGAGGCGTTTCTTGTGGGCGTAGTACGTGGAAGGGGCGATCTTGCCGGTCGCGAGCGAGGTGGGCACCTGCGAGGGTGATGCGCGAACAGGGCCCCGTGAAGGGGAGCCGCGCGGATACGATGGCATCCGCCGCTACCTCACCAACCTCCAGTCCGCCCTCACCGCCTGGACCACGACCGCCGGCGTCACCTCACTGAGGGAGATCAGTGAGGACCAGGTGGAGGACGCAGTGGACGAGGTGTCCGGTTACGCCCGCCGATGCCTGGCCACGGCACTGCGCAGCCTGTCCCGCGCGCTGAAGCGTGAACGCGTGATCTTCCGCAACCCCGGCCGCGACCTACCGGTCGGCGATATCAAGGGCATCCCGAAGTCCATCCCGTCCGACATCTTGATGGGCTGCTCGATCGGGGACGACACCGCTCGGCCGCCTCGTCGTGGCCCGTCCATGCGCTGCCCGGCAAGGAGATCCGGACCCTGCGCACCACGGCCTCGATCTCTCCCGCGGCACCCTCGAAGTCCGGCATGGCCTGCTGCGGCAGACCCTCTACCCGGAAAGCTCACCCACCAACTCGCTGCCGACTGGGACGACCTACCGGCACCAGCGCTGGCCAGCCTCGTCCAACCCTCACCTACTGGTGAGCCAGAAGACCGTGGTCGACCACGACCTCCCGGCCGTCAGCATCGGCCTGCTGAGAGCCCTTTTCCCCGCAGGCTGACACTGAGCGGCCTGCGCCAGGACCGCATCCTCAACGGGACGGCCGAAAGCGCCGACCCGCTCCGGCTGATGCGCCTGTTCGGCACCACCGAGCAGACCGCCATGCGCTACGTCGGCGCCGCCCACCCGGAGCGAACAGCCAAGCTGCCGCGGTAGGCATCACATGGAACGGTGGCCGGCCCCGCGCGTATGCGCGGGGCCGGCTTCTGGCGTCAGACGCATCACCTTGCCTGCTGGTTGGTCACTTCGCTTGGGCGAGCCAGACCGCGTCGGGACCGGCAGGGAATCGCAGCTGACCGGTCGTGTCGTGCACGGCTCGCCACACCGCCTCGGCGACATCGGTCTCCTTGGTGAACAGGTCTTGGCCCGTGAAAGAGTCCATGGCCTTCTTCGCCCACGGTGCGTAGGGCGCCGGGACCAGCTCGTCCAGTGAGGCGCCGTTCGTCGCCCTGGTGGCGAAATTCGTCGTCAGGCAAGCGCCCGGCTCGACCGTCTTCGCATGCACACCGAAGGGGGCGAGTTCGAGCGCGAGGGACGAGGTGAATCCCTCGATGGCCATCTTGCTCGCCTTGTAGACGGCTGAGAGCGGCATGTGGCCCAACACCACGCTGGAGGTCACGTTGACCACCACGCCGGAGCCGCGCTCGCGGAACTGGGGCAGCACCGCCCGTGTGGTCGCCATCACGCCGAAGGTGTTGGTCTCGAACACTTCCCGTACCTGGGCCATGGGGGTGCCCTCGAACACGCTGATCGAGGGGACGCCCGCGTTGTTGACCAAAACGTCGATGGGTCCCGCCGCCTCGAGCGCGGCCGTGATGCTCGGGGGCTTGGTCACGTCGAGTTCGACGACGCGGAGCCGGTCCGACTCGGGCAGGCCGCCCGCGCGGGGGGTGCGCATCGTGGCAATGACGTTCCACCCCTGCGCGTGGAAGTGGAGGGCGGTCGCCCGACCGTATCCGGACGACGTACCCGTGATCAGAACTGTCTTCATGCTGCACCCCTCGGCGATGTGATGGGATCCGCGGAGCACAGGCACTTTCCTGCTCCGCAGAAGAACTGGTAATCCCATTACATCGCCTTGACCTGCGGGAATAGTGGAACTATCCTCGCTCTCTCTTGCATAATCCTCTTAGGGCAGGACGCAGGTGGGGGGGCGCGTGGCGTCCCG